>NZ_JADPKU010000055.1:0-319918 GCF_023074095.1 Bradyrhizobium sp. 137 | reverse complement strand
GCCGCTCTGCAGATAGCGATTGTAATACTTGCGGAAGGTCTGCGAGCAGGTCCCGTGGTGCCGATAGAAGTCGCCGACCCGGTTGAACAATGGCGATCGTCCAGCCTTCACCGCCTCATACTCCGGGATCAGAAAACGCCACTTCTGCAGATAGTTGCGCTCAATCGTCCGGTCATAGCTGTTGTCGCGCATCGGATCGTCCTCCGCTGGAGCGATCCAATCAGCGAATTAGTGAACATGCACAGCAATGACGGAGCTGCGGTAACAGTCCCGCCTAAATCTTCAGCTCTTTCCCCGTCACGCGCCGATACGCTTCCAGATATCGCTTGCTGGTCGCCTCCACCACGCTCGCCGGCAGCGGGGGCGGTGGGGCGTCGCCGTTCCAGCGGCCGGCGCGGCGCTCGACGTCGAGATAGTCGCGCAAGGGTTGCTTGTCGAAGCTCGCCTGCGGCTGGCCGGGCTTGTAGGTATCGAGCGCCCAGAAGCGCGAGGAATCCGGCGTCATGACTTCGTCGATCAGGATGATGCGGCCGTCCTTGTCGCGGCCGAACTCGAACTTGGTGTCGGCGATGATGATGCCCTGCTCGCGGGCCAGCTCCTCGCCGAGCGTGTAGATCGCGCGCGTCATGCTCTCCAGCGTGTAGGCAACCTCGTCGCCGACCACCGCGCGCATCCTCGCGATGGTGATGTTCTCGTCATGGCCGCTCTCGGCCTTGGTTGCCGGGCTGAAGATGGCAGGCTCCAGCTTCTCGCTCTCGACGAGCCCCGTCTTCAGCTTCTCGCCGGCCAGCGTGCCGCTCGTGGCATATTCCTTCCAGGCCGAGCCCGAGAGATAACCGCGGATCACGCATTCGATCGGGAACACGGTGGTGCGCTTGCACAGCATGGCGCGACCGAGAATCTCGGCGCGGTGGGGCATCAAGGCCGGCACGGCCGAGATGATCGCGTCGGTGTCGGCGCTGATCATGTGATGCGGCACCACGCCCTCCAATTCGTTGAACCAGAACGCGCTGATTTGAGTCAGCACCGCGCCCTTCATCGGGATGGTCTCGCCCATCACGACGTCGAAGGCGCTGATGCGGTCGGTGGTGACGAGCAGCAGACGGTCGTCGTCGACGGCGTAGATGTCGCGCACCTTGCCGCGTCCGATCTTGGGGAGCGGCAGGTCGCTTGAGAGCATGGTGGTCATCGGCAAAGCCTTCGCACAAGGAATCCGGCCGCGGCTGACAGCGCGGCCGGAAACCGGGATAGCCTATTCCGGCAGCGGAATGAACTCATGTTCCTGCGGAACTGCGGCGAAGCGGCCGGTTTTCCAGTCCTGCTTGGCCTGCTCGATCCGCTCCTTGCTGGAGGAGACGAAATTCCACCAGATATGGCGCGGGCCCTCCAGTGCATCGCCGCCCAGAAACATCATCCGCGTGGCCTTCAGGGCCTTCACCGTAATGCGGTCGCCGGGGCGAAAGATTAAGAGCCGCGGCCCCTCGTAGCGCTCGTTCGCGATCTCGACCTCGCCGTCGACCACGTAGATCGCGCGTTCCTCGTGATCGGGATCGAGCGGCACGCTCGCGCCCGCTGCCGCCGTGACCTCGGTGTAGAACCAGGGCGACACCATCGTAACAGGCGAGGCGATGCCGAATGAGGAGCCCGCGATCACCCGCGCGGTGAAGTCGCGCTCGGAGACCATCGGCAGGTCGCCGGCGGCATAGTGCTGGAATGACGGCGCGATCTCTTCAGATCCGGCCGGCAGTGCGATCCAGCTTTGCAAGCCGAGCATCTTCTGACCCGAGGCGCGCTGCGCGTCGGGCGTGCGCTCGGAATGGGCGATGCCGCGCCCTGCGGTCATGAGGTTCATCGCGCCAGGCGCGATCTCCTGGACATTGCCTTCGCTGTCGCGATGCATGATCGCGCCGTCGAACAGATAGGTGACGGTGGCAAGCCCGATGTGCGGATGCGGCCGCACGTCCATGCCCTTGCCGGAGACGAACTGCACCGGCCCAAAATGATCGAAGAAGATGAAGGGCCCGACCATCTGCCGCTTGCCATGCGGCAATGCGCGCCGCACCGCGAATCCGTCGCCGAGATCGCGCGTGCGCGGCACGATGACGAGATCGAGCGCATCGCAGGACATGGGATCGCCGAGCACGGGATCATTGGAGGGTTGCCAGCTCATGGGTGGGCTCCTTTTGACTTTCTTCGGCGCGATCGTAGCACGATTTCGCATCGCCGTCGCGTCAGAGCCTGCTGTCATGCCCCGCGAAGGCGGGGCATCCAGTGCGCTGCAGCCTTTCGGTTGAATCGCAACCGTCTCGGAGTACAGGATCGCCCGGTCCCGTCTCCGCAACGCTGCGCCGGGCCCACAGCAATGCTCGGCCGGCGAAGCTGGAGCGAAGACGGCAAGCCGGCCGATGACAATTGTGGTGCGAATGGTCCTTGAAAAAATATGCCTGACGAAAGATGTTCGCCTGATTTCAACCGCGACCGTCGCATCGCCGATGACATTTACCGCAACAGAACTAGCCTTTTGCGCCGCGTCCGTGGCGCTGCTGCTTGTGCTTGGGGCCTCGCTCGTCGCGGATTTCCGCAACGTCCTCGCGGCCCGGCTTGGCGCGGCCTTCGCGCTTGGATCGGCCGCGCATGCGGCGAGCTATTCGGTCGGCGTGTCGTCGCTGGCGCCGGCCTCGCATGCGCCGCTGATTGCATTGTCGACGGGCAACATCGTGGTGTTCTGGCTGTTCACGCGCGCGCTGTTCGACGACGAGTTTCGCCTGCGCTGGTGGCACGGATTGATCTGGGGACTGGTGACCGCGTTCAGCTTCGCTAACTGTCTCTGGATCGTAGCGGGCGGAAGCGTTCGGCTCGCCGTCACCATTGTCAATCTGATCGTGCTCGGTTTCATTGCGCTCGCGGTGGTGCAGACGATCAATTCGTGGTCGACCGATCTGGTCGAGCGCCGTCGCCGCGTTCGCGTCTTTATCGTCTGCGCGGCCGCGCTCTATGGCGGGGTGAACGCGCTGCTCCAGATTGGCGTGGCCGGCACGGAGGTTGGCGATATCGCCGACACGGTCAATGCGGGCGTGCTCGCCTGCATCGTTGCGGCCATCGCCTATGCGATGATGCGCGTCGATGGCGCCGGCCTGTTTCCTCTTACCGCTGAAACAGCGCGGCCGATTATTTTGAGCCAATCCCCAGCGGCAGAGCAAGCCTCCGACCAGAAGCTCATCGATGCCCTGATGCGGCTGATGGCGGACGAGCGGATCTATCGCCAGGAGAACGTCACAATCGGCGCGCTGGCGAACCGGCTGAAAATTCCCGAATACCGGCTGCGCCGGCTGATCAACCAGCGGCTCGGCTATCGCAACTTCAATGTATTCCTGAATAATCATCGGATCGAGGAAGCCAAGGCCGCGCTCGCCGATCCCGCCCAGGCCGAGGTCCCCGTCATCACCATCGCCATGGATGCCGGCTTCCAGTCACTCGGTCCCTTCAACCGCGCCTTCAAGGCGGTGACCGGCGTGACCCCGACGGAATATCGGCGGCTCAAGGCCAGCCCGGCGTGATGGGCTCTTCGCCTCTCCCCGCAAGCAGGGCGAGGGGACTGAGCGCCGTTGCCGCAGCATTCCCTATAATTCTGAAATAGCTCACTTATTTCAAAATCGGCCAGCCCATGCGCAATTCCGGCGAGGTCGTTTTCCAAATCCGGCGAGCAGTCCTCCCACGCCTCCTGCTTCGTCTCCGGCACACGCCCCCAAGCCGGAGACAGCCCGTGACCTGCCGCCACAACATCGTCCTCCTCACCACCATCGCCTGTGCCGGCCTCGCGCTCGGTGCTGCGCGCGCCCGCGACGTGCCGAAGGTCGCCACCGGCTTTGTCGCCGGCATCCTGTGCTCTGAGACCTTCGTCTCCGACCTCGATCCGCGGCGCACCTTCACCGAAACCAACGATGCGATGCCCGGGACCGGCCTGATCAGCTGGGCGATGGACTACCGGATCGATCGCGTGCGCAAGGACGTTACGGTGACACTGTTTGGCCTCGGCCGCAGCCATGCCGTCTATCGCGAGGGGCTCGGCTGCACGCTCGCGCATGGCGAGCCGCTCGCCGAAGTCATGCCGCCGCTGGACGACAGGCAGCCCGCGCTGCTTCCAGAGATCGCCGGCCCCGCGATCGTGCCGCCGCAAAGTCCCGAGGTTGCTGCCGCGCTCGACCGCGCCTTTGCCGAGCCGGCGCAGCCGCCCTATCGCCGCACCCGGGCGGTCGTCGTGGTGAAAGCGGGCCGCGTCATCGCCGAGCGTTACGCCGACGGTATCGGACCGGAGACGCCGCTGCTCGGCTTCTCCATGACCAAATCGGTGATATCGGCGCTCACGGGCGTACTGGTGCGCCAGGGCAAGCTGAAGCTCGACGGACCTGCGCCGGTCGTCGCCTGGAACGATCCGGATGATCCGCGCCATGCCATCAGCGTGGATCAATTGCTGCGCCACACCGCAGGGCTCGCGCTCGGCAGTTCGTTGCAGGCCTCGCTCGGCTCCGCCTTCGAGCCGGTCAACCGCATGAAGTTCGTCGAAGGCGACATGGCGGCCTATGCCGCGAGGATGCCGCTGGCAACCACGCCGGGCGCGGCGTGGAATTATCACGACGGCAACACCATGCTGCTCTCGCATCTGATCCGCAACGCGGCCGGTGGAACTCCCGCAGATGCACTGCGCTTCGCGCGCCGCGAATTGTTCGTCCCGCTCGGCATGCGCCATGTCACGCTCCAGCTCGACGGTGCCGGTACAATCGAGGGCTCGAGCGAGATGCTGGCATCGGCGCGGGATTGGGCGCGCTTCGGCCAGTTCTATCTCAATGACGGCATCGCCGGCGGCCAGCGCATCCTGCCCGAGGGCTGGGTGAGCTATTCGTCCTCGCCCACGCCGAAGGCCTGGGTCGGCATCGGCGCCGGCTTCTGGACCAACCTGGGCGACAGTTTCGGCGCGAAGTTTCGCATCGAGCGCGGCTGGCCGCGCGATGCCTTTTTTCGCCAAGGGCACGATTGGGCAGTACACCATCGTGATCCCCTCGGAGCGGCTGGTCATCGTGCGGCTCGGACGTTCGCCGAACTGGCCGCCAGAAGCGGATCGCGTGTTCGACCTCGTGCGCGACGTGGTGGACGCAACGCGCGAGAAGGGAAGGTAGCCGGGATGAATTGATGAAAGCAGAGCGAAGTGCCGCCTTTTCTTCCTTCTCCCCTTGTGGGAGAAGGTGGCGCGAAGCGCCGGATGAGGGGTCTGCATCCGCGAGTTCAACTGCTGAAGAGTTTGCGGAGGCAGACCCCTCACCCGTCTCGCCGCCGTCGCGGCGAGCCACCCTCTCCCACAAGGGGAGAGGGTGCAGCGTTCGTGTGGCGAGAGCTTACGACCTCCCCAGCTCGGTCGCCTTCGCCACCCGGTCGAACCGCTCCAGCGTCATGATCGCATCCGCAAACTTCTCCGCCCGTGCGTTCAGCACGGGCCGCGCCAGCGTCAAAAACTTCTGCTGCATCGCCTGCGTGTCGGGAAACGAATTCGGTTCGCCCGACGGGTCGGCATACAGTCGCTCATGCACGCCATCGTCCGTCGTGATGCTGACGCGGGCGCCGAACGGATGGGTGCGGCCGATTTCGAGCCGGTCGTCCTGCACGACGTCGAACCTGTCGGCGAGCGCGTCGATGGCGGCATCGCCCAGGCGGCTGTAGTCGTCCCAACCAAATGAGCCCTGGTCCAGCGCGAGCGCGCCGGTGAAGAACATCGAGAACTGACCGCCGACGATCGAGGTCGGATGCCGCTTGGTGGCGGCATCGCCGGTCAGCGTGATGCCGTTGCGATGCAGGCCGATCTCGACGCGCTTGACCTGGTCCGGCGTCAGATTGTGCTCGCGCCGCATCGCGATCAGCGCGTCGATCGCGGCATGGGTGTAGCGGCAGCTCGGATAGGGTTTGACGCCGATCTTCATGGTCTCGTAGCTCTTGCCGAGCTCGGCGACCGCCTTGCCCGGATGCGCGTCGTCAGTGTAGCCGGCGAGCAGGCCGTGCCTGCCCTCGACCGATTCCGTCGCGCCGACGAAATCGTTGCGCGCCAGTGTCGCGGCGATGACGCCGTTCATTGCGGCGGCGCCGACCTGGTAGCGCTTGTTCCAGGCGCCGTTGACCAGGAATTGCAGCGATCCGGCGGCCTGGCTGCCCGAGACGCCGAAGGCGGCGATGATCTGTTGCTCGGAGAGGCCGAACAGTTTTGCGGCGGCCGCGGCCGCACCATAGGTGCCGGCGGTCGCAGTCGGATGGAAGCCGCGCGCATAATGCGAGGTCGAATCGAGCGCATTGCCGAGCCGGCAGCAGACCTCATAGCCCGCGACGATCGCCGTCAGCACGTCGCGGCCCGACGCGCCGACCATCTCGCCGACCGCGAAGGCGGCCGGCACCACCGGAGCGCTCGGATGCAGCGAGGAATCGGCGTGGGTGTCGTCGAAATCGAGCGAATGTCCCAACGCGCCGTTGAGCAGGGCCGCCACCGCTGGCGTCCAGGTCTTGCTGTCGCCGAATACGGTGGCCTCGCCCTTGGTGTCGAGCGCGAGGGCTTCTAGCGTCTTCAGCATCGACGGGGTCGATTCCGCCTCGTTGCGGGCGCGGATGGCGCTGCCGAGGAAATCCAGCGTCAGCACTTTGGCGCGATCCAGCACCTCCGCCGGAATATCCTGGTATTTCAGATTGAAGACATAGGCGGCGAGCGTTGCGGTTTCGTGGGCCATCGTGTTTCCTCGTTTTGGCCGGCAAGTTAGGCGGGCTGATTTCGCCTTTCAAGCGGCCATGCCGGGGCGGGCATCAGCCATGCTTTTGCCTGGCTCAAGAGGATCTGACCAGGACGTTGACGATGACACGCGCAAGAGAGCTGTTCGACCAGATCCGGGCGCGACGGACGCAACTGGGGCTGGCGATCCGGGTCACCGTGGCGGCCGTCGCGGCCTATGCCATCGCCACCGCGCTGCATCTGCTCTTGCCGCTCTGGGCAGTGCTGACCTCGCTGATCGTGACCCAGATGAGCGTCGGCCGCTCGCTGAAGGCGACGCGCGACTACATGCTCGGTACCATCGGCGGCGCCATCTATGGCGGCGCCATCGCGATCCTGATCCCGTACTCCAGCGAAGCGGGCCTGTTGGGGCTTCTGGTGCTCTCGGTCGCCCCGCTCGCCTTCATCGCCGCGATCAATCCGAGCCTCAGCGCCGCGACGGTCACGGCCGTGATCGTGCTTCTGGTTCCGACCATGCATCACTCCGATCCCATGACCTCGGCGATCGATCGCGTCAGCGAGGTCGCGGTCGGCGCCATCACGGGGCTGCTCGTTTCGTTTCTGCTGCTGCCGTCGCGCGCGGTGCGGCAGATCCGCGCCAGCGCAGCAAAACTGCTCGAGCTGATCGCCGATGCCTTTACCGAGCTGCTCGCGGGCCTCACGCGCGGGCGCGACAACGATGCGCTGCACCGGATCCAGGACGGCATCGGCGCTGCCATGGTCAGCCTCAACGCGATTGGCGCCGAAGCCGAGCGAGAGCGCGCCGCGCGCCTGTCGAGCGGGCCGGACACCGGTCCCTTGCTGCGAACCATCCTGCGGTTACGGCATGACGTCGTGATGATCGGCCGCGCCACCGTGGTGCCGCTGCCAGCCGAAGTGCAGACGCGGCTCGCAGCCCCGCTGACGGAGGTCTCGACGGTGATCGCGCGTTTCCTGCGCTCGGCCGCCGCAGCCTTGCGGGAGGGCGCCGGTGCGCCGCCGATCCATCCCGTTCACGTCGCGCTCCAGCACTACGCCGAGGCCGTCGCCGCCGTTCGTCACGACGGTCTGATCCGCGGCCAGCCCAGCGACACCGCCGAGCGCTTCTTCGCGCTCGGGTTCTCGCTGGAGCAGATGCACCAGAACCTCTGCGACCTCGATCGCGTCGTCGGCGAATGGTCGGAAGCGGCGGCCGACAAGCCGGCGCGGTTGGCGGAGTGAAGCTAGCGCGTCACGATCCGTCCCATCATGCTGCGGACCACGAGCTTGTGAAAGGGCATGATGAGGCCGAGATAGGTCCTGCCCAGGAGATTATGCGTCCGCACCAGCGTTGTGGATGTTACCCACCGGCCGTCGGCATCGCAGGCAACATCGACCACGATACGGAAGTCGAGATGATGATCGTTGAAGCCAGCGATCAGCCGCTCCGGTGTTTCGCTCAGCACCGGAAAAAGGCCGATCATCCCGTGCGGTGCCGGTGCGCCATCGCCGGATGTTTTCAGCCCGAACGGCGTCACCAGGATGTTGCGCAGGCGAATCAGCACATCGATCCAGCGCGGCCCGTGCAGCACCATCCGCATGCAGGCCTCACGGGCATTCACGGTCGCAGCGCCGATCTCGACGCGAAACGCGTCGACGAACTGCGCGCCTGCTAGCAGCGTGCCGGCATCGACATTGGGGGTGACTTCGCGGACGGTCCCGATCATCCCGCCAATGTGCGCGTCAGCGTGCGGAAGCGCAAGATCAGGAGACCGGCATAGACGAAGGTCCCGACCGAGAAACCGATCCAGACGCCGACTGCGCCAAGGGCGGCGTTGAAAGCCAGCAGCCAGGCGATCGGGAAGGCGACGCACCAATAGCCGATCACCGCGAACAGCAGCGTCATCTTGGTGTCGTTGATGCCGCGCAGCGCGCCGCCCATGATGGTCTGGAGGCCGTCGGCGATGAAGAAGGTCGCGCCGACCACCAGCAGTGTCGCCGTCAGTTCGACGGTTGCCGCGCTTGCCTCGCTGCTGCCGAAGAACAGCCGTCCGAGCTGGTAGCGGCCGAGGATGATGGCGACCGTCAGCGCGGAGATCAGGACGATTCCGAGCACGGCCGCGACCAGCCCCGCGCGGTTCACCGCGAGCGGGTCGTTGCGGCCGAAGGCGTGGCCGACCCGTACGGTGGCGGCCATGCCGATGCCGAGCGGCACCATGAACAGCACGGCGGTGACCTGGAGCGCGATCTGATGCGCGGCGAGCGCGGTGGTCGAGATCAGCCCCATCAACAGCGCCGCCGAGGAGAACAGTCCGTATTCCATCAGCAGCGCGAACGAGATCGGTGCGCCGATCGCGATGAGCTGGCGCATCAAGGGCCAGTCGATCCGCCACAGTCGGGCGAGCGGGTGATAGTCCGCGAACGGTTTTCGCCATGCGGCAATGGTGAGCGCGGCGAGGAAGGTGCCGAGATTGACTAGCGTGGTCGCAAGCCCCGCGCCGAACAGGCCGAGCTTTGGTAGGCCGAACAGACCGTGGATCAGGACATAGACCAGCGCGGCATTGGCGGGGATCGCGGCGAGCGTGATCCACAGCGGCGCCTGCGGCCGGTTCACCGCGCTCATCATGCTGCGCAGCGCGATGAAGCCGAGCGCCGGCGCAATGCCCCAGGCCAATCCGTTGAGGTAGCGCTGCGCCAGCGCTGCCGAGTCCGGCGCTTGCCCGAGCGCGAGCAGGATGTGCTCGCCATAAAGCGGCGAGGCCATCATCGGCAGCGAGATCAGCAGCGCGGCCCACAGCCCGACGCGCAAGGAGCGGCGTATCAGCCTGACGTCGCCGGCGCCAAACGCCTGCGCGGCGAGCGGCGACACCGCCGACATCAATCCGAGCCCGAAGGTGAAGCTGACGAAATAAACCGTATGCGCGAGCGCCGCCGCGGCCACGGCGTCCTCGCCAAGCCGGCCGATCATCGCGAGATCGGTCGTGATCATCGCGATCTGCCCGAGCTGGGTCAGCATCAGCGGAACAGCCAACCGCAGCGTCTCGGCGAATTCCACGGCGAGATGATTTGACGGCACGCCGGCTTGCGGCTGCGAATGATGGACGGTGTCGAGCATGGCCGGTCCTTAGCACAGCCACACGTCGAAAACATGGCCTGCGTTTTTCCCCTCTCCCCTTGTGGGAGAGGGTGGCTCGCCGCGATAGCGGCGAGACGGTGAGGGGTTCTCTCCGCGAATTCAAATCAGAGCTTAGTTCGCGGATAGAACCCCTCATCCGGCGCTTCGCGCCACCTTCTCCCACAAGGGGAGAAGGGAAGAAAAAACTCACCCCTTCCGTTCCGGCACGCGCTTGATCTTCGCGCCCAGCGCGTTCAGGCGTTCCTCGATGCGCTCGTAGCCGCGCTCGATCTGGTCGGCGTTGTTGATGGTGGAGGTGCCCTCAGCGCAGACGGCCGCGAGCAGCATGGCCATGCCGGCGCGGATGTCGGGCGAGATCATCGATGCGCCGCGCAGGCGGCTAGGACCGGCGATGATGGCGCGGTGCGGATCGCACAGCACGATGCGCGCGCCCATCGCGATCAGCTTGTCGACGAAGAACATCCGCGATTCGAACATCTTCTCGAACATCAGGATCACGCCCTCGCATTGCGTGGCGGTGACGATCGCGATCGACATTAGATCGGCCGGGAAGGCCGGCCAGGGCTGGTCCTCCAGCTTGGGCACGTGGCCGCCGAAATCGTCCTGGATCTTCAGCGTCTGGTTCGAGGGCACGATGAGGTCGTCGCCCTCGACGCGGCAGAGGATGCCGAGCCGCTCAAACCCCATCCGGATCGAGCGCAGATGCTCGACGCCGGCGCGGGTGATGCGTAAGGGCGAGCGCGTCACCGCCGCAAGCCCGATGAGCGAGCCGACCTCGATATGGTCGGGCTGGATCCTGTAGGTCGCACCGCCCAGCGTGGCCTGACCGTGCACGACCATGGTATTGGTGCCAATGCCCTCGATCTTTGCGCCGAGCGCGACCAGGAAGTTGGCGAGGTCCTGCACATGCGGCTCGGACGCGGCATTACGCAAATAGGTGACGCCGCCGGCGGCGACCGCCGCGACCAACGCGTTCTCGGTCGCGGTGACGCTCGGCTCGTCCAAAAATACGTCCGCACCGGCGAGCTTTGGCGCGCGGAATTCGAGCCGGTCGGTTGCGGTCACCTTGGCACCGAGCTGTTCCAGCGCCAGCACATGGGTGTCGAGCCGGCGCCGGCCGATGACATCACCGCCGGGCGGCGGCAGCATCACTTCGCCGCAGCGGGCGAGCAGCGGACCTGCGAGCAGGATCGAGGCGCGGATGCGCACGCACAGCTCCGGGTCGAGATCGGCGGCACGGATGCTCTTGGCGTGGATGTGCAGCGTATTGCGCTCGGTCCACTCCGCCGCGGCGCCGACCGAGCGGACCAGCTCGACCAGTGTCTCGGTGTCGCGGATCCGCGGCACGTTCTGAAGCGTCACCGGTTGTTCGGTGAGCAGCGCGGCCGCAATGATCGGCAGCGCCGAGTTCTTGTTCCCGGACGGCTCGATCGAGCCCGAGAGCCGGTGACCGCCCTCGACGATGTATTGGATGGGCGCCAAATGGGGTCTCGCTGTCTTGTTGGTGGGGGTGGTTTTCGAGCCGGAAACTACAGAGAATTGAGTGCGGGAGCAATTGCGCTTGCTGCCGCTGACGTCCGTCCGTCAGCCCCGAAAGGCTCAAAGCAGGCCGATGATATTGCCGACCACATGGAGAATTGCGATCAGGATCAGCGCGCCGATCACGACGAAGGAGATCTCGATCGCAATGGCGCCGGTGCCGAGAATGGCCGAACCGGCCAACGGGGTTCATGCCACTTCGTCGCGATGGCGGTTGGGCAGGTTCACCTTTCCCGCCGGGGAGAGGTGAGCCCGCAGAGCGCCAAAGCGCAGCACGCCTCAGATATCGATCGTCGCGCTGAGCGAATGTTCCTGGATAAAGTCGCGGCGCGGCTCGACCACGTCGCCCATCAGCTTGGTGAAGATATCGTCGGCCTCGTCGACTTCCTTGACCTTCACCTGGAGCAGCGAGCGCCCGTCGGTGTTCAGCGTCGTTTCCCAGAGCTGTTCCGGGTTCATCTCGCCAAGGCCTTTGTAGCGCTGGAGCGTGATGCCCTTGCGGCCGGCGTCGGTGACGGCCTCGAACAGATCGACCGGACCGTAGACCATGTGCTCGACATCTCTGCGCCGCAGCTTGCCTGGGCGGGCATAAACGTCTTGAAGCTTTACCGTGTACTCGTCGAGCTTGCGGGCCTCGGCGGACCCCAGGAAGGCGTCGTCGATCACAGCGGCCTCCTTGACGCCGCGCACCGTGCGCTCGAACTGAAAGCCCTGGCCCTCGACATATTGCCCGACCCAGCCGCGCTCGACCTCCTCGGCTTGGTTGTCCAGCCGGCCTGCGATGTACTGCGCCGCAGCCGCGGCCTTCTCGGGATCGCCGTAGATCGCCTTGTTCAGCACGCCAGTGATGGCGGCCTGCTCGATGACCTTGCGGTTGTAGCGGCTGTGCAGGTTGCGCAAAATACTGCGGACCACGCGGGCGTCGTCGACCAGCGAGCGCAGGTCGCGGCCCGTACGGTCGCCGCCGGTTCCGGGAACGAAGACGCAATCATCGAGACCGGTGTCGATCAGATAATCCTCCAGCGCGCGTTCGTCCTTCAGATATTGCTCGGACTTGCCTCTGGAGACCTTATAGAGCGGCGGCTGGGCGATGTAGAGATAGCCGCCGTCAATGATGTCGCGCATCTGCCGATAGAAGAAGGTGAGCAGCAGCGTGCGGATGTGGGCGCCGTCGACGTCGGCGTCCGTCATCACGATGATCTTGTGATAGCGCAGCTTCTCGATCGAGAACTCGTCGCTGATGCCGGTGCCCAGCGCGGTGATCAGCGTGCCGATCTGCTCCGACGACAGCATCTTGTCGGGACGCACGCGTTCGACGTTGAGGATCTTGCCGCGCAGCGGCAGCACCGCCTGGAACTCGCGGTTGCGGCCCTGCTTGGCGCTGCCGCCTGCCGAGTCACCCTCGACGATGAAGAGTTCGGATTTGGCCGGGTCCTTTTCCTGGCAGTCGGCGAGCTTGCCGGGCAGCGAGGAGACCGACAGCGGGCTCTTGCGTGTCAGCTCGCGCGCCTTTCGCGCAGCCTCGCGGGCCGCGGCCGCCTGGATCACCTTGCCGACGATCACCTTGGCTTCGCTCGGGTGCTCCTCGAACCAGGCCTGGAGCGCCTCGTTGAGGATGTTCTCGACCACGGGACGCACCTCCGAGGACACCAGCTTGTCCTTGGTCTGCGACGAGAATTTCGGGTCGGGCACCTTCACCGACAGCACGGCGGTGAGGCCTTCGCGGCAATCGTCGCCGGTCAGCGCGATCTTTTCCTTCTTGGCGTTGGCCTCGGCATAGCCGTTGACCTGGCGCGTCAGCGCGCCGCGGAAACCGGCCAGATGGGTGCCGCCGTCACGCTGCGGGATGTTGTTGGTGAAGCACAGCACATTCTCGTGGTAGCTGTCGTTCCACCACAGCGCGGCCTCGACGCCGATGCCGTTGGCTTCCGCGCGCACCATGATCGGCGCCGGCACGATCGCCTTCTTGTTGCGGTCGAGATATTTGACGAACTCCTCGACGCCGCCGGAATAGTGCATCTCCTCGCGCTTCTCGACCGCGTGGCGCATGTCGGAGAGGGCGATGTTGACGCCGGAATTGAGGAAGGCGAGCTCGCGCAGCCGGTGCTCGAGCGTGGCGAAATCATATTCGATGTTCTTGAACGTCTCGGTCGAGGCGAGGAACGTCACCTCGGTGCCGCGCTTGCCCGGGGCATCGCCGACGACCTTGAGCGGTGCGACGGCATCGCCATGGGCGAACTCGATATAGTGCTCCTTGTTGTCGCGCCAGATCCGCAAGCCGAGCTTGCTGGACAGCGCGTTGACGACGGAGACGCCGACGCCGTGCAGGCCGCCGGAGACTTTGTAGGAATTCTGGTCGAACTTTCCGCCGGCATGGAGCTGGGTCATGATGACCTCGGCCGCCGAGATGCCTTCGCCCTTGTGGATGTCGACCGGAATGCCGCGGCCGTCGTCGCGCACCGTGACGGAATTATCGGCATTGAGGATGACGTCGACGCGCGTCGCGTGGCCCGCGAGTGCCTCGTCGATCGCGTTGTCGACGACCTCGTAGACCATGTGGTGCAGGCCCGAGCCGTCGTCGGTGTCGCCGATATACATGCCCGGGCGCTTGCGGACGGCGTCGAGACCCTTGAGCACGCGGATCGATTCCGCGCCGTAATCGCTCGCGTTGGAGAGCTCGTTTTCGGCAGCGGGCTGCCGAGCAGGTTCTGTCATGAGAGGCCTTCGAGATGTCGCCCGAATCAGCGGCGCAAAAGGCGCTGATTTGCAGGCTATTTGTGCCATGAAAGAGAGTTTGCGCCTAGCGCAAAGTATCTCCTTGCAACCCTTTGGGAAGATAGGGTTTTTGGACCGATTTTCAAGGCTTCCGAAAGCCGATTCACGGCGGTGCAAAAAGCGCGATTCGAAGGCGCGTTTTGGGTCTCGAAGCCCTGGTTTTCGCGGCTTGGAGGAGTGGTTCCGGGGCGTCTTGGAGTTGCTTCGAAATGGCTCGGTGACGCTTTACTCTCTCAATTCCGGCGCACCGGCGACACTGCTGCGCGCGCGGCATCAGCGCCGGGGCAGGGTGAGACTGTTCGTGGTGGCTGAATGACCCGGCACGCTCAGTCTATAGGCGTATTGGCCTGGCAGGTCCGGCGCTAGCGGCCTCAAGCAGCTAATTGCTGATGGAAACGGCCGGGGTTCAATGTGGCGGTCTACCTTCGGGCAGAAACTCGTCCGCTTTCGACGTCAAAGACTTCGCCGCTGGCGCCGATCTCGGCGAAGGCAGCGGGGTCCGCGCCGGTCAGCCAGACCTGCGCGCCGAGCTTCTTCAGCTCCTCGAACAGCGCCGCGCGGCGGTTCGGATCGAGATGCGCGACGACTTCGTCGAGCAGCAGCAGCGGCGCGATGCCAGTCATCTCGGCGACCAGACTCGCATGCGCCAGCACGAGGCCGATCAGCAGCGCCTTCTGCTCACCGGTCGAGGCATCGCGCGCCGGCATGCTCTTTGGCGCATAGACCACCTGGAGGTCGGTGAGATGCGGGCCGTCGGTGGTGCGGCCGGCGATGGCATCGCGCGGACGGTTATCGCGCAGGATCTGGCGGTAGCGGTCCTCGACCGACGTCGCGGTCTCGTTAAGCAGCGCGTTCTCCATCCAGCCGTCGAGCGCGATGTGCGCCGACGGGAAGGCGGAGGCCTGCGCGCGCGTATTGAGCATGCCGGTCAGCCGTGCCGCGGTCTGGCCGCGCGTTGCGGCGACCGCGACCGCAAGCTCGGCGGTCTCGCGCTCGATCGCGTCACACCAATGGTCGTCGTAATTGCGCGTCTCCAGCAGGCGGTTGCGCGAACGCAAGGAACGCTCCAGCGCCGCGATACGGCTGGAATGGTCGCTGTCGATGGCGAGCACCAGGCGGTCGAAGAAGCGACGTCGCTCGGAGGCCGCGCCCATGAACAGGCCATCCATCGCCGGCGTCAGCCACACCATGCGGATGTGGTCGCCGAACGAAGCGGCGGAATTGACCGGCTCGCGGTCGATACGGCAGCGCCGGCTCACGGGGCTGTCAGGCCGCGGCGCATCGATGCCGGTGCCGAGCGTGGCGAGCCCGAGCGCGCCCTCGACCTGCGCCGACACCGCCCAGGAGCCGTCGCCCTGGTTGTCGGCGACCTCTTCCAGCCTCGCCCGCCGCAGGCCGCGCCCCGGCGACAGGAACGAGATCGCCTCGATGCAATTGGTCTTGCCCGCCCCGTTCGGCCCGACCAGCGCCACCATATCAGCCGCCGTCTCGAGCCCCGCCGCCCGGTAATTGCGAAAATGCGTCAGGGTCAGGCGATGAATGCGGGAGGGGGTCATCAGTTCTTCGTCGTGAACGGGATTCTTCCCCTCTCCCCTTGTGGGAGAGGGTGGCGCCTCACGTAGTGAGGCGACGGGTGAGGGGTATGTTACCGCCCGGCAAGCTTTGCAAGGATGTCCTCCAATACAGAGGCGGACTGCTGAAGCACGTCATTATTCCAATAGCGCGCTATAGAGAAACCTTCTGCGGAGAGCGCGGCTTCACGAGCTGCATCGCGTTGCGATTCAACGTGCTGGCTTCCGTCGATCTCGATCACAAGACGCTTCTCGAAGCAGACGAGTCGAGAATGTAATTCTTGAACGGGACTTGCCGGCGAAACTTGAAGTCCGACAGGCGTCGCTCCCTGAGCAGCCGCCACATCGCGCCTTCCGCATCGGTCGGCTCGCGCCGCATATTCTTCGCAAACGCGCGGAGATGTTTGGGGACCGGCCGATGGGACGGCTCTTGCGGCACTAACCCCTCACCCGATCGAATATATATCCGCCAGCGGAGCTGCCCTCTCCCACAAGGGGAGAGGGCGCAATAATGCGCATCGCGCCTGGCTCACGAAGGATTGCTCGGGGCCGAGAGCCACCTCCC
The DNA here is from genome assembly GCF_023074095.1 of Bradyrhizobium sp. 137. Classification (NCBI taxonomy): domain Bacteria; kingdom Pseudomonadati; phylum Pseudomonadota; class Alphaproteobacteria; order Hyphomicrobiales; family Nitrobacteraceae; genus Bradyrhizobium; species Bradyrhizobium sp. 137. The sequence goes on along the minus strand of NZ_JADPKU010000055.1, from coordinate 303,575 downwards.
TCACACCCGCATCGGCATCAGCACGTACAGCGCGCTCTTGTCGTCGCGGTCTTGCACCAGGGTGGGCGAGCCGGGGTCGGCGAGCCGGAGCGTTGCGACGTCGCCTTCGATCTGGGCGGCGATGTCGAGCAGGTAGCGGGAGTTGAAGCCGATATCGAGGGCATCGGAGGCGTATTCGACCTCCAGCTCCTCGGTCGCGCTGCCGGAATCCGGATTGGTCACCGACAGCACCAGCTTGCCCGCCGACAGCGACAGTTTTACCGCTCGCCCGCGCTCGCTCGAAATCGTCGAAACACGGTCGACCGCGTTCTCAAAATCCTTCTTGTCGACGATGAGCTCCTTGTCGTTGCCTTGCGGGATGACGCGGCCGTAGTCGGGGAAGGTGCCGTCGATCAGCTTCGAGGTCAGCACCACGTTGCCGATCGTGAAGCGGATCTTGGCCTGTGACAGCTCGATCGTCATCTCGGCCTCGGTGTCCTCGATCAGGCGCTGCACCTCGCCGACGGTCTTGCGCGGCACGATCACGCCGGGCATGCCCTCGGCCCCCTTGGGCTGGACCAAATCGAGCTGGGCGAGGCGGTGGCCGTCGGTGGCGACGCCGCGCAGGGTCGCGGCCTTAGGCGTGCCGGCCGCATGCAGATAGATGCCGTTGAGATAGTAGCGCGTCTCTTCCGTCGAGATCGCGAACTGGGTGCGGTCGATCAGCCGCTTGACGTCCTTGGCGGCGAGCGAGAACGAGTGCGACATGTCGCCGGCGGCGAGATCCGGAAAGTCGTTCTCCGGCAGGGTCTGCAGCGTGAAGCGCGAGCGGCCGGCGCGGATCGCCAGCACCGCACGGTCGCCGTCGGCCTCCAGCACGATCTGCGAACCGTCCGGCAGCTTGCGCACGATGTCGTAGAACATGTGCGCCGGCACGGTGGTGGAGCCCGCGGTTGCGGTCTCCGCCGGCAGCGTCTCGGTCACCTCGAGGTCGAGGTCGGTCGCCTTCAGCGACAATTTCGCGCTCTCGGCGCGAACCAGCACGTTGCCGAGGATCGGGATCGTGTTGCGGCGCTCGACCACGCGATGGACATGGCCCAGCGACTTCAGGAGTTGCGCGCGTTCAACCGTAACCTTCATTGCACTACTCGCCCGATCCCCAAGATGAGAAGGCCGGGCGGCGGGACGCGCGCCACGGCACCGAAGACCCCAAAAAGCCGGATCATCCTGCCGATATGACCAAAGCTGCCAGGGTCGCGCAAGGTGGCGCGGATGGCCTCCGGATTCAAGGGATCGGAGGCAGTTCCCCCACGATTTACCGCCCAGAACGAAAGCCGCCGCCCAGGCCTGGCCGGGGCGGCGGGAGCATGGCGGGAGCTCTAGGCGTTTATTCCTGAAGCTGGCGCTTCAGCGATTCCACTTCCTCGGACAGCGCGGTGTCCTTGGAAACCAGCGCCTCGATCTTGCGCACCGCATGCAGCACCGTGGTGTGATCGCGTCCGCCGAAGCGGCGGCCGATCTCGGGCAGCGAGCGCAGGGTGAGCGTCTTGGCGAGATACATCGCCACCTGGCGCGGGCGGACCACGTTGGCGGTGCGACGCGAGGACAAGAGATCGGAGCGGCTCACGTTATACTGCCGCGCCACCACGCGCTGGATGTCCTCGATCTTGATCCGCTTGGGCTCCTGCGGCCGGACCAGGTCGCGCACCTCGTGCTCGGCCATTTCCAGCGTCACCGGGCGGTTGTTGAGTTTCGAGTGCGCCAGCAGACGGTTGATCGCGCCTTCGAGGTCGCGGCCGTTATGGGTGATGGTGCGCGCCAGATAGTGCAGCACCTCCTCGGGCACCTCGAAAGTTGCATGGTGGGCGCGGGCCGCCGCGACACGTGACTTGAGAATGCCGTGCCGCAGCTCCTCGCCGAGCGAGCCCATCTCGACCACGAGGCCGCCGGCGAGCCGCGAGCGGACGCGATCGTCCAGGCTCTCGAGGTCGGACGGCGGACGGTCGGCCGCGATCACGACCTGGCGGCCGGCGTCGATCAGCGCGTTCAGCGTGTGGCAGAACTCGGCCTGGGTCGACTTGCCTTGCAGGAACTGGAGATCGTCGATGACGAGCACGTCGATGCCGCGCAGCGCTTCCTTGAAGGCCAGCGCCGTCTGCGTCTTCAGCGCGGCGACGAAGCCGTACATGAATTTCTCCGCAGTGAGATACAGCACTTTGCGCTCGTTGCCGGAATTGCCGGCCCAGGTCACCGCCTGCAGGAGATGCGTCTTGCCGAGGCCAACGCCGGCATGGATGTAGAGCGGGTTGAACATCACGGGGTCGCCGCGGCGTCCTTCGGCGACCTGGCGAGCGGCTGCATGCGCCAGCGTGTTGGAGCGGCCGACGACGAAGCTCGCAAAGGTCAGGCGCGGATCGAGCGGCGAGCCGCCGAGCGCATCGTGATTGGCCGAGACTGGCGCGGTCGCGGTCGAGCGCAGCTCCGGCGCCGGCGTGCGGCGCGCCTCGACCGGGGCGGGCGCTTCCTTCGGCTGGGCGAGCGGGCGCACCGCCGAGCGGACCGTGAGATCGATGCGATGCACTTCCGGCATCTCGGCCTGCCAGCACGACAGCACGCGCTCGGCGTAATGGGCCTGAATCCAGCTCTTCAGGAAGCGGGTCGGGACCGAGAGCCGCACGCTCTCGTCCTGCACGCCTTCCAGATCCATGCGCGCAAACCAGCTCGTGTAAACGTCTTCGCCAACGCTTGAGCGCAGCCGACCCTTCACGCGTGACCAGCGATCCTGTTCCATTGTCATCGTCTGAAAAACTTCTCTTGAGAGATAAGGTTGCGTTGTGAGCGCCATGCAGGGTTCCTGCCGGGATCCCTGGAATGGCACGACCTCAAGCGAGTCCATCGTCAGGCATGGCTCGACCGTCCGGCGAGAACGCCGCGTCCGATCAGCGATGTCAGAGATGAAGGGGTCGCGAGGTCAGCGCGTACTCTGCGCGCTCTCACACGTGGGAGGCTGGCCGTATGACGGATCGGAGACGGCATCGCCGAAAGAAGGACACTGTGTCAATACCGCGTTGAATCCGTAGGACATGATACCTCCCCGTCCCGCCGTGATTGCTCACGACAAGGTCCTGCGTGTGAAAGACAGCCGCACCTGAAAGCCCCAGTCGCGGATGCCCTGCCCGTCTATACTCGTCCGCTCGACTTCGCCGCCTTGCGAGCCGGGGTAGCCTTGCGATGTCTCTCGTGAGCGCTTGGCGCGAGGCGGGAAGATCCCACTTGGAGACATTCAGACAAAAAACTACCATTCCCATATTGCTATGGGTTTTGAACCGACATCGCTTGTTGAAGCGTCGCCTACGTGCACATCGCCGCCGATTTGCACGCTCGCCCCGTTTCCTAAACCGCGCTGGTCTGAAGATCGTGGGCGCCGCTGACGACTTAAGGAATACACTAAGCGGAAAGACTCGCAATCGAATTGATTCACACTTGAGGCATCAAAAAACTTGATCTGCGTTAATGGCGCGCCCGAGTTGTTCACAGGCTGCGAAGCAAGTTTTTGGATTCGTGCACAGAATCGAGAACGCCGCGCCTCATGTGACAAATTCTCCGCCACCGCCAATATTTTTTTACAAATTCGTCACGCCCCTGACGTGCCGGCGATTTTTCCAAACGCTTGCGATCACTATGTCGATAAGTGATTAGCGAGACATCGTTTTTTGAGTCTCGTTTTGCAGGGTAACTCCACGCCGACGTGCGTTCCTGTGAATCTACGGTGTGTAGAACTTTCGTCACTCGCGGATTCAATTCAAGCCGGCAGCGCAGGGGTTTTTGCAACGCGGTGAAAGTTTCCGCTGTTGCAGAACATCTGCAGGTAGAATTACGGTACGAAGAATAGTGCAGACGATCCAGATCTTCCAATGCGAAGATCGAGCAATGGCGTCACTGCTTGCGTGAATCAACAAAAAAGCCCGGCGCGATGCCGGGCTTTGTTTGACGTGCTGATCGGGTCGGGCCGATCAGATCACGCCGATTACTTCGCGAGCTTGGCGATCTGCGCGGTGAGGCGCGAGACTTTGCGGCTGGCGTTGTTCTTGTGAATGATGTTGCGCTGCGCGGCACGCATCAACGCCGGCTCGGCATTCGCCAGCGCCTTCACGGCAGCGGCGCGATCGCCGGTCTTGATGGCTTCCTCGACGGTGCGCACGGCACCGCGCATCTGAGTGCGGCGCGACTTGTTGACGGCGGTGCGGCGGGCGATCTTGCGCGTCGCTTTCTTGGCGGAAGTGGTATTGGCCATGGTCTCAATGTCCTTTGCGGTACCGGTCGCGTCTTGGTCGGGTAGCGCCGGCTGCTTGACCGCTTAATCGACGCTCGGATTTAGGGTGTTCGGTTGCTGGGCCGTTCCCGGAACATGAGCGACGGCCTTGCGGTCGTCTCTGAGGCTCCAAAGAGTCTTAAGCTCAAGGTGCCTGCAATTGCTCAAAGAACAGCGGCGGCAGGATTGCGCCCACCGCCAGTTGGCGTCCTTATAGAGAGGGTCTTCGGCACCGTCAACGCTTTCGGGAGTTGGAAAAGCGGCCGCGAACGGGCTGGAGGCGGGCCCTAACGCTCTGAAGAGGTTGAATTTCTGCCGTCGCCCGGCTATTGGCTGGCGACGTTCCGCAAGGCCGTCCGGTCGGACGACCATCGTAGGTGAGGCATGATCCGCGGCTTTTTCCGACTTATTGGGCTGTTGCTGCTCGCCGGCGGGTTCATCTTCATGGTCTATGACGGCGCCCGCTGGGTGGCCGACCAGACCCTCAAGTTCACCCGGTTCGGCCAGTTCTGGAACGATATCAATCAGGCCAGCCAGACCGCGTTCCGGACCTGGGTCGAGGCCAAGGCGCCTTGGCTCTGGACCTCGGTGATCCGCCTGGTGCTGGATCAGCCGGTGTTCGCCGTTCTCGGCGTTCTCGGCATCCTGCTGATGATCCTGTTCCGCCCCCGGAAACCGCTGATCGGCTATTCTCGGGATTGAGCGCGCGCGGGCCACGTAACAGAGCTACCTCTCGCTGCGTAGATGCTTATATTCCCCACTGATCGCGAGCTCGCCGCCTGAGCGCTTGTCTCATGGACCGGACGGCTCGTTGCGGAGACCCAATCATGCTGTTCATGCGCAAGACCACCGCATTGCCGAGCGCAACTGAGGCGCTGCCGGGCCGTGCGCAAGCCATCCCGACTGCGACCACCCATTTCGTCAACGGTGCGAAGCTGCAGCCGCCTTATCCCCCCGGTCTCGAGCAGGCGGTATTCGGCCTCGGCTGCTTCTGGGGCGCCGAGCGCAAGTTCTGGGAGCTCGGCGATGGCGTCCATGTGACTGCCGTCGGCTATGCCGGCGGCCACACGCCGAACCCAACTTATGAAGAGGTCTGTTCGGGCCGCACCGCCCATACCGAAGTGGTGCTGGTCGTGTTCGATCCCAACAAGATCTCCTACGACAGGCTCTTGAAGACATTCTGGGAGAGCCACAACCCGACGCAGGGCATGCGCCAAGGCAACGATGTCGGCACGCAGTACCGCAGCGCGATCTACACCTTCAGCGACGCGCAGAAGAAGGCCGCCGCGGAATCGAGAGCGCTCTATCAGAAGGCGCTTACCGCAAAGGGTCTCGGCGACATCACCACCGAGATCGCGCCCGCCGGCGCATTCTATTTCGCCGAGGACTACCATCAGCAATATCTGGCGAAGAATCCCGCCGGCTATTGCGGCTTAGGGGGCACCGGCGTGTCCTGCCCGATTGGAGTCGGTGTGAGCGCGTAATTGAAAGTGGTCGAAGCGTGCTGCGCTTACCCGCCCTCTGGAGGGTAGAGCATCGCATATGACTTCTCGCAACGCCGGAGCGCAGGCCTCGTCCTTCGAGACGACCGCTTCGCGGTCTCCTCTGGATGAGGCTAAGCAGCACGGCCCGTTGACACTGCTGCCACGCATTCCGTCCTTATCCTGAGGCGCCCGCCTAAAGCGGGCGTCTCGAAGGATGGCCACAGGAACCCGCTCTCAACCTCCAGGCGAGGGTACGAAACGCTTTATTAACCATAACCGGTGCAAGACTGGAGCTGTCTCGTTTCGAGGGATGGGTCCGGTGCCGGTTGCACGCGCGTTTCGATGGTCGAGTTTGGCAGCGTCCCTGGCAGCGTCCGCGGCGCTTGCCCTTGGCGGCTGCATGCAGACCGCCGGCCCGGTCGCGGTGATGCAGCCGCGCCCCGATCTCGACTCCATGGCCTACGGCCAGCCCTATGGCGCGCCGCAGCCCGTTGTCGTCGCCGACGGTGGCGGCGCCATCGGCGCGCTGCGCAATTCCTTCGCCTCGTCGCCCGCGCCCATGCCGGTCGGCTATGCCGTGCCCATGGCGGCGCCGGTGCGCTATGACTCTTCCTACCATCTCGATGCTGGCGACAAGCTGCGCGTCGTGGTCTACGGCCAGGAAGGTCTCACCAACAGCTATGCGATCGATGCCGGCGGCTCCATCACCATGCCGCTGATCGGCGCGGTGCCGGCGCGCGGACGCACCACGGCGGGCCTTGCCGGCGAAATCGCCGCACGCCTGCGCAACGGCTATATCCGCGAGCCCTCGGTCGCCGTGGAGATCGAGGCCTATCGCCCGTTCTTCATTCTCGGCGAGGTCCTCGCGCCCGGCCAATATCCTTACGTGCCGAATATGACGGTCGAAAGCGCGGTCGCCATCGCCGGCGGCTTCTCGCCCCGCGCCAAGCGCGATGTGGTCACGGTCACGCACACCGAAGCTGGCGGCGCTATGCGCGCCGTCGTCCCGCTCGGCACGCCCTTGGCGCCGGGTGACACCGTGTTCGTCGGCGAGCGCTGGTTTTAGGTTTCAGCCGACTATCTCCGTCATCATTCCGGGGCGCACGTGAGCGCGAGTCCGGAATCCATTCCTCCACCAACTCTGTGGCAAGATGGATCTTTCCGGGTCTGCGCCTGTCGGCGCGTCCCAGAATTGACGAAGGTGAGAGTGGGGGCGCTACGTCCGCATTTCACCTTCGGAAATCCAGCCGCCCGTTCGGAAAACACCCGTCGATCCGCGTATCGTCGACCACGCGCCCGACCCATGGCCGTGTGATCGCCGGCGTGGTCAGGTTGATGTACTTGCCGACCAGGCGATCCGCGCCCTCCCGCGCCGCATCGATCAGCCCGTGCCGGCGGCCGTTGTCCCAGTCGAAGCGCAGGTAGATGCGGCCTCCCGTGATGCGGATTTCCGCGCGCCCTTCTTTCCATCTGTCCGATGTATCGCCGGCAATGGTCGGATCGGCGCCGCCATTCCAGCGGCTCTGCCAGCAGCCCTCGAGCGGATCGGAGGGCGAAGCGGCTATTGCCCACGCCGCCGCGTTGGCGTCCGCGGCATCGCCGGACAGCGTGGCCGTCGCGGCATAGTTCCTCACTTCGGAATCATCGGGCTCTGGCACGTCCATGGTTCCGAACGGATTGCGACGGATGAGGTGCGTGATGGCTTGCTGCATGGCGAAGCTCCGGAGCGAGTTGGCTTGATCGGCCAGCTCTATCGCCGCGCGGCCTGATGCAGCCACCCGATTTCCGCTCTCTCCGTCATGTCCGCGGCGCAACGACGTCGCGAGCGCAAAATCCATTCTTCCACTAACCCTGACGCACAATGGATACCGGGCTCGCGCTCCGCGCGCCCCGGGATGACGGAGAGAGAAATGCTGTGCTCTACTTCAAATGCTTTGCGAAAAAATCCATGCTGCGCGGCCAGGCGATGTCGGCGCTGGCCTTGTCGTAGCTTGCCCGCTCGTCGCAATGGAAGCCATGCTGCGCGCCCGGATAGACGAAGACTTCGACATCGGGCCGCTTCGCCTTGATGGCGTCGACGTCGGTCAAGGAAATGCCGGCATCCTTCTCGCCGAAATGCAGCTGCGTCGGCACCTTCGGCGTCTCGTCCGCGAAGCGCACCACCGCGCCGCCGTAATAGCCGATCGCGGCCTTGAGGCCCGACAGCCGCGTCGCCGCGAGGAAGGCGATGCTGCCGCCAAGGCAAAAGCCGATGATGCCGACCGGGCCAGCACCCCGCGCCGCATCGATCGCCGCCTGGGTGTCGCGCAGCATCGCGGCCCAGTCCGGATTGGCGACGAATTTGCGCGCCTCCGCGATCTCGTCGGGCGAGTAGCCCGATTGGAAATTCGGCGCGGTCCGATCGAAGATCGACGGCGCGATCGCGACATAACCCTCCTTGGCGAGCCGATCGCAGACCGAGCGGATGTGGTGATTGACCCCAAAGATCTCCTGGATCACCACCACCGCGCCCTTCGCGGTGCCTGCGGGATCGGCGCGATAGGCGCCCAGCTGGAAATTGTCCGAAGCCGTCAGCTTGATATCTTGTCCCACGCAGGTTGTCCTTCTTGGTTGGTCTTCGATCCGAAAGCTATTTCCCCTCATCTGAGGAGCGCGTCAGCGCGTCTCGAAGGATGCCAGGCCGAGATGTCGCCGCGGGGCCTTTAGTTCGAGACACGGCTTCGCCGCTCCTCACCACGGGGAGGTCCACCTCACTCCCACATCCAGTTCTCGCCGTAATCCTCCTTCCATCCTGCCAGCCGGCCGTGACGGAATTGCAGGAACAGGCGGTGGCGGTTGGGGATCAAGCGGCTGCCGCCGATGTTGCGCAAAGCAAGATAGATTTCGTCGCCAGGACGCCCGCGCACATATTGCAGCGGCTGGCCGAGGGCACGGGCGGTCTGTTCGGCATCCATGCCGAAGGCGAGCGGCGTGTTGTTCGACAAGGTTGCGAGGAACGGTCGGCGCGGCGGCACGGTGCCGAACGGCTCGGCCTGCGCCGCCGACGCCAGCAGCGACACGACTGCGCCCACCGCGAAGATCCCTCGCATCATGGTCTTGCGTCCTCGATTGACCGGCCTATCCCGGCAAGTTCTTCAGGAAAGGCGCGACCGCGTCAACAAAAGCCTCGGGCTGATCGATGTTGACGGCGTGTCCGGCGGCGGGGATCACGACCTTTTGTGCGCCGGGGATCTTTGCCGCCATGTAGTCGGACGCCGCCAGGAACGGCGTGTCGTCGGCGCCGACCACGATCAGCGACGGCACCGTGATGTCGGGCAATAGCTCGATCACGCGCGCGTCGCGCTGGGTCAGCATGCCGCGTGCGGCGAGCGCCAGCCCGTCGGCGTTGCGATGGCTGGCGGTGGCGCGCTCGCGCGTCGCCGATTTGAGGACGTCAAGGCCTTCGCGGTCGAGCCTGTCGGCGGTGGCAAGCGCGCGCGCGTTCCAGGCCTCGCGCGCATCGTCTTTCTTGAAGCCCGGGCCAGTGTCGATGATCAGCAGCGCGCGGGCGCGCTGTGGGTAGGCGCGATAGAACGCAAGCGACATGTAGCCGCCGAGCGAGAGACCCCCGATGATGGCGCGCTCAGTGCCGACAGCATCGAGGATCGCCGCCATGTCGCCGACCGTGAGTGCTTCACTGTAGGCGTCGGGATCATCGGGGTAATCGGACTGGCCGTGGCCGCGCATGTCCCACAGCACGAGCTTGTGGTTTTTCGCGAGCGCATCGATTTGCCCATGCCACATCGCCGATGTCGATGAATAGCCGTGAGTGAGCAGCAACGGCGGCCCCTCACCATGAACCTCGTAGTAGATTCCGACGCCGTCTCGATCGATCCTTGGCATTGCTCCCGCCCTGTTGTTTCTGGTTTCGTCGCCGCGATAACGGTGCACCCTCTCCCCTTGTGGGAGAGGGTGGCTTCGCGCAGCGAAGCCGGGTGAGGGGTTCTCCCCTCACAAACAGTCTCGCGAGCCGAGAGATACCCCTCATCCGGCGCTTCGCGCTGAGCAACCGGCGACATGGGTAACAGTTCAAACCGACGACATGGGTAACACAATTCTCGTTTCGTTCAGGCCTGCTGTTGTTGGGGCTGTGGACCCTGGGGGCAACGCGCAGCGTTGTCCCCAAGGTCCACAGCGCTTTGGCGTTCTTAATTGATCCGCCCGATAAGCAATGGTGCCGAGCGTGACCGGGCCGTAGGTGACCGTTTGGCCATCCTCGGACGCCACCAAGCCTACGGGCTCGCATGTCGGATGCGCTTGCCGTTGTGTCCAGTGGCTGCACCGCGTCCTTGGCGCGGCGCACAACGAGCAAGTGCAGAGCTGGTTTTTTCGACCCATTCCAAATTGCATTTGCCTCCGCGCGTTAACGCGATCATGCTCGCCGTCAAGGTCGACGCCAGCCCGGTGGGCGTCCGCCGCACAAGTTGCCGCCGTAAGCGGCTTCATGCACCGGCAGGGGAAGACGCCTATGCCAACACTCACCATCAACGGGCGGAGTCTGTCCGTGGATGCGGCGAACGACACGCCGCTCCTCTGGGCGATCCGCGAGCAATTGCAGATGACCGGCACCAAGTTCGGCTGCGGCGCCGGGCTGTGCGGTGCCTGCACCGTGCACGTCAACGGCGAAGCCGTGCGTTCGTGCCAGACCATGGTCGGAGACGTCGCCGGCAAGAAGATCACCACCATCGAAGGCCTCTCCGCCAAGGGCGATCATCCCTTGCAGAAGGCGTGGATCGCCGAGCAGGTGCCGCAATGCGGCTATTGCCAGTCCGGGCAGATCATGCAGGCAGCCTCGCTGCTGTCGAAGAATCCCAATCCGACCAAGGAAGAGGTCGTCGCTCACATGGATGGCAATCTCTGCCGCTGCATGACCTATTCGCGGATCCAGAAGGCGATCATGCGGGCCGCGTCCGAGATGCGCACCGCATCCACGGCCACCGAACGGAGGCCCACATGAATAAGCACGTGAACAACGTCGTCCCAGAGGCGACCGATCTCAGCCGCCGCTCCTTCCTCGTCGGCACCGCCGCGACGGGTCTCGTGCTCGGTTATTCCGGCGTGCCCGGCATCAGCGACGCGCTTGCGGCGCCTTCGAACTTCGAGCCGAGCGTCTGGTATGCGATCTCGCCGGACGGTCTCGTCACCGTGACCTGCGGCAAGGCCGATATGGGCCAGCATATCGCCTCCACCATGGCGCAGATCGTCTGCGAGGAACTGGGCGCGAAGTGGAGCGACATGCGCGTGTCGCTTGCCTCCAACGACCCGAAGTTCAATGATCCCGTACTGGGCGCGCAGATCACCGGCGGCAGCTGGTCGACGATGATGAACTTCGACGCCATGAGCCGCGCGGGCGCCGCGGGCCGCATGGCACTAACGGAAGCCGCGGCTGCCGCCATGGGTGTGCCGGCCTCGGAGCTCGTGGTGCGCGATTCCATGATCGTGCATCCGAAGTCGAAGAAGCAAATGTCGTTCGCCGATGTGGTGAAGAGCGGCAAAGCGACCAAAACCTTCACGCCGGATGAGCTGAAGGCGATCAAGCTGAAGACGCCGGATCAATACACCATGATCGGCGTGTCGGTGCCGCAGCTCGACATCCCCTCAAAGACCAATGGCACGGCAAAGTACGGGATCGATGTGATGTTGCCGGGCATGGTCTATGGCGCGGTGGTCACGCCTCCGGTGCGCTTCGGCGCCACGGTGACATCGGTCGACGACAGCGGCGCCAAGAAGGTGCCGGGCTTCATCAAGGCCGTCACGCTCGACGACAAGACCGGAACGACGTCGGGCTGGGTCGTCGCGGTGGCCGGCACCTACGCCAACGCCAAGAAGGCGGCGCAAGCGCTGAAGATCGCCTATGACAATGGTCCGAACGCCAAGCTGTCGAGCCAGTCGCTGCTCGATGAAGCCAAGCGGCTTCAGATGTTAGAGGATTCCGGCCAGTTCTTCGTCAAGGACGGCGATCCCAATGCAGCCCTCGGTTCGGCGGCCAAGGTGGTGGAGGCCGAATACACCACCAGCATCAACATCCACGCGCCGCTGGAGCCGATGAACGCCACAGCGGAGTTCAAGGGCGACATCCTGCACATCTATTCCGGCAACCAGTTCGCGACGCGCTCCGGCGCGATCGCTGCAGGTGCAGCCGGGATCGATCCGAAATTCGTGGTCATGCACCAGATGTGGCTGGGCGGCGGCTTCGGCCGGCGTCTCGATGCCGACATGATGATTCCGGCGGTGCAGGCGGCAAAGGCGGTCGGCAAGCCGGTGAAGGTGATCTATTCGCGCGAGAACGACATGACGATGGATTTCTCGCGCCCGCTTACCTATCAAAAGGTCAAGGCCGGCGTGGACGGCGATGGCAAGCTCATTGCGATCAGCCACGACGTGGTCTCGGCCTGGCCGACCGCGCGCTGGGGAATCCCCGACTTCCTGACGCCGTCGGTCGACAAGAAGGGCCCGCTCGATTCCTTCACGGTGAATGGGGCCGACTTCTTCTACACCGTGCCCAACCATTATGTGCGCGCGATCAAGAACGAGCTCGCGCACAACGCCACGCCGTCCGGCCAGCTCCGTTCGGTGGCGCCGGGCTGGACCTTCTGGGCGGTCGAAAGCATGATCGACGAGATCGCGGCGGCCACGGGCAAAGACCCCGCGCAGTTCCGCATCTCGCTGCTCGATGGCGCCGGCAAGAACGACGGCGGCGCGCAGCGGCTGCGCAACACGCTGCTCGCCGCGATGGGACTGTCCGGCTATGGCACCAAGCAGCTGCCGAAAGACGAGGGCATGGGTGTGGCCTGTGTATCGTCGCAGGAGCGTGCGACTGCGAGCTGGACGGCCTGCGTCGCCCATGTCGCGGTGGCGCCATCGGGTGAGGTGACGGTGAAGAAGCTCACGGTCGCAACCGACGTCGGCACCCAGGTGCATCCCGACAACATCCGCGCCCAGGTCGAGGGTGCGGCGCTGTGGGGCCTGTCGCTGGCGATGTACGAGAAGGCGACACTCAAGGACGGTGGCATCGAGCAGACCAATTTCGACAGCTATACGCCCTTGCGCATGAGCCAGACGCCCGAGGTCGCCGTCGCCGTGATCGCCAACGGCGAGAAGGCAACTGGCGTCGGCGAGCCCGCGGTGACGGTGGTGGCGCCCGCCATCGGCAATGCCATCTTCAACGCCTCCGGCGCCCGCGTCCGGGCGCTGCCGATCACGGCCGAAGCCGTGAAGGCGAGCATGAAGGCGTAAGGCTGGCCAAGACAGCTTGAGACGATCCGCCGGAGGGCAACCTCCGGCGGATTTGTTTTGGCGCCGCCTCCACACTGTCGCTGTCAAGCCGGGCGATGACAGCGGAGGGTGTGGCTATGGCGCCCAAAATTCCCCTTATTCCTCAATGGCCCGCTACTGTGCATGGGGTTGTTTTTCGACTTTTTTGTTTCAGCCGCCCCACAGCGGAAATTCCTCAAATTGCCTCCAATTGCGCAGGGTTCCATTGAGGACGCCTCTTAAGGGCCAGAGAACCTGATCCGGCTTAGGCTTAAGGCCAATACGCACGTGCTCTCGGTACCCTTTTGGGGAAGTCATGAACGCCTCAGCCAAACCTGCCGCCAAACGCCGGCTTCTGCTCGCTTCCGACCGGAGCGACGAGAGCAGCGAGCTCGTCAGCATCCTGAAAGCGGTCGGCGAGGTCTCGACGGTGACGACCCAGGACATCCCCGACAGGCCGTCGCGGGATCTCTCCGGCCTCGTCGTCGACATCAATCTGCGCTCGCCCGAGAGCGTGCAGCGGGTGCGCAACAAGCTGCGCGGCGACGCCTATCGGTCGATGCCGCGCCTGTTCGTACTCGCCGATGCCCTCCACCACGGCACCATGCAGGCCTGGGCGCTGGGCGCCACCGACACCATCTCGCGCCCGCTGCAGGCGGACGCCATCCTTCAGCGCATCCGCTCAGCGTTCCCGGACACCGCCCTCTATGACGCGACCGACCGCGGCAAGACGCTCAACCGCGGCGTCGAGGCGGCGCATGCCGTCCTGGCAAAGATGTTCGAGAAGCTTCCGCTCGGCGTGCCCCTGACCTTCGACGACGTCATTGCCGCCGAGAGCAAGATTCTGAAAGCGATCAAGCACTCCTCGTTGCGCGAATGGCTCACCACGGTCGGCTGTCACCATGTCGGCAGCTATCGGCATTGCCTGTTCGTCACCGGCTTTGCCGTCGCCTTCGCGCAGCATCTCGGCATGCGCGAGGACGACCAGCGCCGCCTGACTCGCGCCGCGCTGCTGCACGACGTCGGTAAGGCCTTCGTTCCCTCCGCACTGCTCGACAAGCCCGGCAAGCTCACCGACGAGGAGATGACCGAGGTGCGCCAGCATCCCCGCCGTGGCTATGACGCGCTCGCCGCGCAAGGCGGCTTCCCGCCGGAGATGCTCGACGTGGTGCTGCATCATCATGAATTCCTCGATGGCTCCGGCTATCCCAACGGCCTGTCGTCGAACCAGATCAGCGACATCGTGCGGCTGACGACAATCGTCGACATCTACGCCGCTCTCGTGGAGAAGCGCGCCTACCGCATGCCATTCACCCACTCGCGTGCGTTCACGATGATGGAAGGCATGGGCGGCAAGCTCGACCAGCAGCTGTTGCAGGCGTTCCGCCCGGTGGCGCTGGGATCGTTCTAAGCGAGACGCTGCAATTCCAGAGGCGCGCGGCCTGCTTACCCTCCCCTCCAGGGGAGGGTGAAGTCACTCCACCATCTTGCGCAGCTCCGCCTTCGCCACCTTCTCCAGCGTCGAGCGCGGCATGTCGTCCACGAACCTGATCTCGCGTGGCACCTTGAAGTCGGCGAGGCCGGCGCGGCAGGCCGCCATCACGCGATCATGCAGATCGCGTACCGCACCGGCGACGCCGCCCTGCGGAATGATGAAGACGACCGGCACCTCGTCCAGCATCGGATGCGTCTTCGCCACCACCGCCGCCTCGCGCACGCCGGGAACGAGCGCGATCACCTGCTCGATCTCGGAGGCCGCGACGTTCTCGCCGCCGACCTTCAGCATGTCCTTGGCGCGGTCGCCGAACTTGATGTAGCCGTTCGCCAGCCGTTCGACACGGTCGCCGGTAAGGAAGAAGCCGTGCTCGTCAAAACTCTCGCGCGTCGCCTTCTCGTTGTGCAGATATTCGGCGAACAGCGATAGACCGGGGATGCCCTTGATCGAGAGATTGCCGGTGCCGCCGACTTCCGTCGGCCGGCCGTCGTCATCGGTGATGCGGATCTGGTACTCCGGCGCGGCGCGGCCGATCGACATGGGTATGTTGGGCTGGTCGACCTCGCCGACGATGCCGTGGGTGATGGTCTCGGTCATACCCCACCAGCCGATGATCTTGACGCCGAACGCGGCGAACGCCGGCGGCTCGTTGATCGCGCTGCCCCACAGGCGGAATTTGTGATCGTGCGGGATCTCCTGCTCGAGCAGCGCTTTCATGCAGAACGGAATCGTCGAGGTCCAGGTCGCGCCGTGCTCGCGCGCGACGTGCCAGAACCGGCTGGCGGAGAAGCGCGGTTGGATCACGCAAGTGGCGCCGACCCACAGCGTCGCCAGCATGGAATAGGCCAGCGCGTTGGTGTGGAACAGCGGCAGGTAGGTCTGGTGCACGTCGCCGGCATGAAGGTCTTCATGCGCGGCGTTGATCTTGGCGCCCCACAGTGTGTTGGCGTGGGTCCACAGCACCGCCTTGGGGCGCGACGTCGTGCCCGATGTGTACTGCACGCTGCACGGCGCGAGCGGATCGGGGGCGCGCCTGGGACGGTCGGCACTGTCGGCGAACAGGGATTCAAAACTGTCGCCGCGTGCGACCGCTTGCGCAGGCGCTGTGCCCGCATCGTGTGAGGTCACCGCCATCCAGCGGATGTTGCGGCAATTCTGCGCGACGACTTCCGCATAGGACGGCTGAGTGATCGCGGCGGCCGCGCCGCAATGATCGGCGAAGTACGCGATCTCGGCTGGCGCCGAGCGGGTGTTGGTGGTCACCGCGATTGCGCCCAATTCGACGCAGGCGAACCAGGCCAGCATCGCCTCGATGCAATTGTCGAGATGGATGAGCACATATTCGCCGGGCTTGACGCCGCGCTTGGCGAGGCCCGCCGCGAGCGCGCCGACCCGCTCGTGAAACTCGCCATAGCTCCAGCGCCGCGCCGGCGCATCGAACGGCGCCCAGATCAGGAACGGATGTGAGTGGCGCACCTCGGCGCGCAGCTTCAGCAGCCAGGGCACGTCGAGCCCGTCGAAAGGGCCTATGATCCCGGCGGCGGTCTGTGGATTGGTCATGTGTCCTCCCGTGCAGCCCTGCATCTTGATGGCGGCTGTCTTTGGATGATTGCGTCTTCCTGCCATTGGACAGCGCGGGGAGCAACTCGGCGGGGCGGCATGGAACAGCCAGCGCTCGCTCTCTCGACGAGCGCGCCCTATTCCGCGTAAGACGAGATCTCGATCAAGCTGCCGTCGGGATCCCGGCAATAGACCGAGCGCAGCGTGCCGCGGGCACCTTGCCTCGGGCCCGGCCCTTCCTCGATCGCAACGCCGTGCGCCTGCAAATGCGCCATCACCTCTTCGGGCGTGGAGGAGGTGAGGAAGCACAGATCCTCGCTGCCGGCGGTCGGGTGGTCCGCGGTGAACCACTCCACCTTATCGCCATCGCGCGGCCGCACGTTGATCTTCTGGTCACCAAATACGAGCGAAGTCCGCGGCGCTTTGCCGCCGCCGGGGTCGAACACCTTGACTTCCATGCCGAGATTCCTGCGGTACCACTCCGCAGTCACTGCGACATCGGCGACATTGATCACGAGATGATCCAGGGCATGAACCTTGACCGGCATGTCTTATCCTTTCGTCGTGATGCGCCCCGTGCACTTTCCGCCTGCGGCAAGCTTTGTTACAACCGCGCCGACGCCACTTTCAAGATATCCGTCTTTCAAGAACAACACTGGGAGAACCCTTGAGATGATCACTCGCCGTACCGCGCTGGGCCTGCTCGCCGCCAGTCCGCTTGCAGCCGCCCCGCTGTCCAAGGCCCTTGCCGCCGATTATCCGGCCCGTCCGGTGAAATGGGTGGTCGGCTATCCGCCGGGCGGGGCCACCGACATCCTGGCGCGGCTGATCGGCCAGCGGCTGTCGGAAAGGCTAGGCCAGCAATTCGTGATCGAGAACAAGCCGGGCGCCGGCAACAATATCGCCACCGAATCGGTCGTCAACGCCGAGCCCGACGGCTACACGCTGCAGCTGGTCAACCCGGCCAACTACATCAACGCCTCGCTCTATACCAACCTGAAGTTCAACTTCGTGCGCGACATTGCCCCGGTCGCCTCGTTCCAGCGTGTGCCGAATGTGATGACGGTCAACAAGGACGTGCCGGCCAAGACCGTCGCCGAGTTCATCGAATATGTGAAGGCCAATCCCGGCAAGGTGAACATGGCCTCGTCCGGCAACGGCACCTCGGTGCATCTGTCCGGCGAGATGTTCATGGCCATGACCGGCTGCAAGATGCAGCACGTGCCGTATCGCGGCGCGGCGCCCGCGATCACCGACATGCTCGGCGGCCAGGTGCAGGTGATCTTCGACAACATGCCCTCGATCATCCAGCACATCCGTTCCGGCAGCTTGCGTGCAATCGGCGTCACCACCACGGAACGCTCTGCGCAATTGCCCGACGTGCCCGCGATCGCCGAGACCGTCAAGGGTTATGAGGCCAGCGCGTTGTTCGGTATGGGCGCACCCAAGAACACGCCCAAGGAGATCATCGCCAAGCTCAACAATGAGGTCAACGCGCTGATGAAGGAGCCCGACATGACCAAGCGTCTGGTCGAGCTCGGCGGCGAGCCGCGGGTGCAGACGCCCGAGGCGTTCGGTGAGGAGATCAAGGCCGAAACCGAGAAATGGAAGAAGGTCGTCGAGTTCGCCGGCCTGAAGGTCGAGTAGATATCTTGTGATCAACGCGCTTGAAGCCCTGCCGTCCGGCAGGGCTTTTTTCTTACGCGCGCTACACTCGATCTGGAATAAATTGGCGCGACCAAACCTGATGAGGATGGTGGCGTATCTCACGCCAGCAGGAGAGGAGTTGGATCATGCGCAATATCCGATTGGCGCTGCTGACGCTCGGCGTGACGGTCCTTGCCGGTTTCGCCGCCATTCCTCCAGCCGCCGCGCGCGACTATCCCTGGTGTGCCCAGGGCGGCGAGTATGACTATCCCGGTGAATGCGCCTACAGCACCTATGAACAATGTCAGGCCAGCGTCTCCGGCCGGCTGCTGTTCTGCGATCGCAATCCCCGTTTCGGCTACGGCCAGCTGCAGCCGCTGCAACCGCAGCCGCGGGTGCACCGCAGGCGGGCCGTCGCGCCGTACGAGCCGCGCCCCACGTCCCACTGACCGCTGCCTGATCACGCGCTCGTGCAGAACCGCGTGCGGGCTTTCTCGCTTGACGCGTCACCGTTCGCGGCTATACTAAACCTAATGGTTAAGTATCAGGACGAGACGCTGGACCGGACCTTTGCGGCGCTATCCGACCCGACGCGGCGTGCCCTGCTGGCGCGGCTCGGCGAGCAGGACGCCCTGTCGGTGAGCGAGCTGGCCGCACCGTTCCCGATCTCGCTGCCGGCGATCATGAAGCATCTCGACGTGCTCACGGATGCGGGTCTGATCGTGCGGGAGAAGACCGGGCGAACGGTCGCCTGCCGGCTCACCGCGCAGCCGATGGAGCAGGCGATGAACTGGCTCAATCGCTACGCCCAATTCTGGTCCGACAATCTCGATCGCCTCGCCGCCTTTGTGGAGGAAGAGACATGGCCAACGCAGCCGCCGCCGAATGCTCAACCGAACGCCCAAAGGAAAGTCCAAGCCTCACGCTCACGCGCCGGCTCCGCGCGCGGCCGGAAAAGGTCTACGCGGCCTGGACGCAAGCCGAGCAGCTAGCGCAATGGTTCGGGCCGCCGAACATGAAGCCGGCGACGCTTCGGGCCGAGCTCGACGTTCGCACCGGCGGCAGCTTTCGCATCGGCTTCACCCGTGACGACGGCGAATATTTCGAGGCCGGCGGTACCTATCGCGACGTCGTGCCGAACGAGCGGCTGGTCTTCACCTGGGCCTGGCATTCGACGCCGGAACGCGAATCGCTGGTGACGATCACGCTGAAGCCGGACAGCGCCGGCACCTTGATGGTCTTCCATCATGCCCAGTTCTTCGACGAAACCGCCCGCGACAATCATTTGCGCGGCTGGAGCTCGTTCTTCGACAAGCTCGACGCCTTCGTCGGCTCACCCCGATCAGAGGAGGATACCATGCAGCAACATCAGATCGTCTCGCGCGAGCAATGGATCGCCGCCCGCAAGGTTCATCTGGCCCATGAAAAGGAGCTCACTGCCGCCCGCGAGCGTCTGGCCGAGGAGCGCCGTGCATTGCCCTGGGTCAAGGTCGACAAGAACTACGTGTTCGACGGACCGAACGGCAAGCTGACGCTCGGCGATCTCTTCAAGGGCCGGCCGCAGCTCGTGGTGCAGCACGTGATGTTCGCACCCGATTGGGACGCCGCCTGCAAGAGCTGCTCGTTCTGGGCCGACGGTTTCGAGCGCATGGTGCCGCACCTGGCGGCGCGCGACACCAGCATGGTTGCGATCTCGCTCGCGCCTGTTGCCAAGCTCGACGCGTTCAAAAAGCGGATGGGCTGGACCTTCGACTGGGTCTCCTCGGGAAGCAACGACTTCAACTACGATTATGAAGTCTCGTTCACGCGCGAACAGATCGACAAGGGCGTGCCGAAGTACAATTTCGGCACCACGCCGTTCTATGGACCCGAGCTGCCCGGCATCAGCGTGTTCTTTCGCAACGAGGCGGGCGAGATCTTCCACACCTACTCATGCTTCGCCCGCGGCCTCGATATGATGAATGCCGCCTATCAGTACCTCGACCTTACGCCGCTCGGCCGTCACGAGGACGGTTTGCCCTATCCGATGGACTGGGTTCGCCTGCGCGACGAGTACGAACCGCAGGCGGCGAAGGAGGCGTGCTGTCACGGCTGAGAGGCCGCCTCGTTCAGCCATGTCGTCCTGGCTTTCGTCGGGACGATGGCGGCGTGTGGGACGCCGCCAGCCGCCGTTCTACCGCTTCGCGTCGGCCTGCTCGGTCGCATTGCACGAGATCAGCATCGTGTAGGCGCGGGCATTGCCGGCGATGTCGGTGGTCTTGAGCTCGCCCTTCGGCTCGGCGGTCTGGTAGGGCACCACGGAATTGTCGAGGAAATCGCGTAGCGCGCCGGTTTTGATGGCGAAGTTGATGTTCTCGGGAATATCGCCGGTCGCAGCGGCGATGCGCAATCCGGGGATCTTGCCGGTGACCACGCCCACGATCTGGCCGGTGGTGTCGAACAGCGGGCCGCCACTATTGCCGGGTTGCACGGGTGCACTGATTTGCAGAAAACGCGTGTCATTGCGCATGCCGCTGAGCGAGCTCACGATACCGGTCGTCACGGTGAAGTCCGAGCTGAGCAGTCCGTGGTAGGGAAAGCCGATCGCGACGACGGAATCGCCGGAGTGAAACGAGCGGTCGCGGATCCGGGCAAAGTCCTTGAATGCCGTCGGCGACGGCGCCTGAAGGAGAGCAAGATCATTGTTGGCGTCGGTCGAAACGACGCGCAGCACCATTGCGGCCTCGCCGGTGAGATTGCCCCTGATGTCGCCGACGCAGCCATTGATCACGTGATTGTTGGTGACAACATGCCCGCTGGCGCTGACCACAAAGCCGGTGCCGCTCCTGGCCCTGGCAACTTTGCTTCCAGCCGGCGGAGACGCCTGCTTCTCCGCCGTGGCCGCCGGCTTGGCCGCACCCTTGGTGAAGTCGCCGGCCTTGTCGAGCCCGTCGGCCTTCACCTTGCTCACGCAATTGGCCAATGCCGCGATGACCGGCCCGGTCGATGTCAAATCGAAATTCAGTACGGCGCGGCCGGCTGTTGCCACCATAAGGCTCGCCTTTTGAAACGTACGCACGACATTGAGCGGCATAATGGCCGTGAGCATGTTGGACTGATACGCCGTAGCGTACAGCCTAGCTTGCTCCTGCCCGTCAAAGGTCACGTCGATCGCGGCGTTCTCGCCCTTGTTGAAGCGGTAACCGGGACTCGCAAAGGCGAGCGACCAGGTGCCGGCGGCGTTTTGGCTGACGACGAGGATGACGCCGTTCGCATAGGGCGTCGTCGCAGCGCAATGGGAGAAGCCGCCCGTTTGGTCATTGCTGAAGGCGCCGCCGATCCAGTTGCCGACATTGACGGAGCCGAACGGTCCCGCCGCACGCGCGGCGTTGATGACACCCACTTGCAACAAAGACGCAACGACAAACGATTTAAGCCACATACCAGCCCCCGGGAATGCTTTGGCTGCATCTTAGCCGTGGCGGGATCGGCAACGCAACCGGCAGTTGCCCGCGCGGACAAGATCTCCTTGCCGCGACATTCGGGCTTGCCTTTACTTTGCAGTGCCATATACTTTGCAATACAAAGCGGCGGGAATGATCCCGGGAAGCATGAGCGGAACGAGATTTTGGCATTGCCAATGCGCGATCTCGACAAGGCACTGGCCGATATCGTGGCGATCCGCAGCCAGATCGCGGCGGGCACCGCGTTCCGCGGCTACGGCCCGGCGACTATGGCGGCGACAGGTGCCGTCGCGCTCATCACTGCGATCCTGCAATTCTGGCTGATCGGCGATCCCACCAGCCAGCCGCTCGCCTTCTTCACCGGCTGGTTCATTGCCGCCGCGCTCTCCGGCCTCCTGATCGGGATCGAGATGCGCGCACGCTCGCGCCGCCATCATTCCGGTCTTGCCGATGCCATGATCTACCAGGCGGTCGAGCAGTTCCTGCCGGCAGGCGCTGCCGGCGTGCTGCTTGCGGTGGTGATGTGGAAGTTCGCGGCCGAAACGCTGTGGCTGTTGCCCGGCTTGTGGCAGATCCTGGTGTCGCTCGGCATCTTCGCCTCCGTCCGCACGCTGCCGCGCACCGTCGCGCTCGTTGGCGCCTGGTATTTCGTGTCCGGCTTTGCGGTGGTGACGCTGGCGAGCCAGACCAAGATGCTGTCGCCATGGACCATGGGTCTGCCCTTCGTGATCGGACAGTCGGTGATGGCTGCCATTCTGTATTTCGCATCCGGAGACCATGATGTCGAAGTCTGACAGCGCGCCCTTCTCCTATGAGGGGCTTGATCGCGTCATCCACGAGAAGGCGAGGCTCGGCCTGCTGACCTCGTTGATGGCGCACCCCAAGGGGCTGGCATTCGCCGACCTCAAGCAGCTCTGCGGCCTCACCGACGGCAATCTCAGCCGGCACATCGCCGTGCTCCAGGAGGCCGGCCTCGTCGAGGTGACCAAGGGTTATGAGGGCAATCGCCCGCACACGACCTGTCGTCTTACCAAGTCCGGCCGCCGCCGTTTCCTCGATTATCTCGCCGTGCTCGAACGCCTCGTGCGCGACGCCGCCAAGGCCGCCGGCCGCGAGGCCCCGCCGCTCGGCCGTCTCGGCTTCGCTTCGGCTTGATCCCCTTTTTTGACCGGAGACTTTGTAATGCAAAGTAAGCCTGTGTTCGACGACAAGCTTCACGTTGGCATCATCATGGACGGCAACGGTCGATGGGCGACGCGGCGCGGCCTGTCGCGCCTGCGCGGCCACGAGGCCGGCGTCGAGACCATCCGCCGCATCGTCGAGGCCGCGCCAAAGCAGGGCATCGGCACGCTGACGCTCTACGCCTTCTCCACCGACAATTGGCGAAGGCCCAAGGCCGAGGTCGCCGCGCTGATGACGTTGCTGCGCTTCTATCTTTCCAATGAAGTGCAGAGCCTGGTCAAGAACGGCGTGCGCCTAACCGTGATCGGCCGTCGCGACCGTCTGCCCGACGGCATCGCCAGCGCGATCGCGCGTGCCGAAGAGGCGACCGCCCATGGCAGCACGCTGCATTTGCGCATCGCCGTCGACTATTCCGCGCGCGATGCCATCCTCAATGCCGCGGCCAAGGCAGCGGCGCTGACCAGCCTCACCCGCGAGGCGTTCTCGCAACTGGTCACCGGCGAGGCCAGCCTGCGCGACGTCGATCTCATCATCCGCACCTCGGGCGAGAAGCGGCTGTCGGACTTCCTGCTCTGGGAAGGCGCCTATGCCGAGCTGCACTTCACAGAGCGGATGTGGCCCGAATTCGACGCGGGCGATCTCGCCGAAGCGCTCGCTGCTTTCCACGGCCGCGAACGCCGTTTCGGCGGCCTCCAGGCGATCATGCCCGAGGAGTGCCCGCGCTCTCGCGAGCATGATGGGACGCGCGTGATCGATCTTGGCCTGAGACGATCGCCGGCGGTGCCATGATCATCGGTGCGAGAGCACGCTGCGGCACGCATGGCGACCGGGTCGCGCAGGACTGGACCAGATCATCGAATTCTGATCTCGTGACGCACCCTCAACCGCTCTTGTCCGCATGACCTCCTTCAAGACCATTCGTGCCCGCGCCGAGAAACGCAAGGGTGGGCCCAAGGCGCTGGAGAAGTTGATGCCGGCAAGACCAGACCTCAAGCGGCTGGCGAAGCTCGGCGACGACCGCATCCTCGCCGAGATGACGAGACGGGTGTTCTGCGCCGGCTTTGCATGGAGCGTGATCGAGTCGAAATGGACCGGTTTCGAAGCCGCCTTCCTGCATTTCCAGCCGGCCAAGCTCAGCTTCCAGCCCGAGGATTATTGGGAAGGCCTGCTGCGCGATACACGCATCGTACGCAATGGCGCCAAGATCATGTCGGTGCGCGACAATGCCGCTTTCGTGCAGGAGATCGCGAAGGAGCACGGCAGCTTCGGCAAGTTTCTGGCGAAATGGCCATCGTCCGACGAGATCGGCCTGCTCGATCTCCTCACCAAGCGCGGCAGCCGGTTAGGGGGCAACACCGGCCAGATGCTGCTGCGCTTCGTTGGCTGGGACGGTTTTGTGACCTCCAAGGACGTTGTCGCCTGCCTGCGCGGTGCAGGTCTCGACATTGCCGAAGAGGTGAGATCGAAGGGTGATCTCGCCAAGGTGCAGGCGCAATTCAACGCCTGGGCCGAGGAGACCGGCCTACCCTACACCTATCTATCACGCATCTGCGCGCTGTCGTCCGGCGGAGACCGGAGCGAGTAGCGGGTTAGTGGAAGGCCGTCGGGTCGCTGGATCGTGTGGTTCCTGTGGCGATCTCGTGCCGCGAGCGCGGCAGATGCGGCGCGCGATCACGAAATACATTTCTCAGGAACAATTGTGCGCAGCACTTGTTCGGACGTTTGAGCCAGGCGCATCGAGGCAGGGAACGTCCGCTCTGGCTCAGCTCAACGAAACCCGACGTGACAGAACGGAGCAGCTCATGAAGCTCACATCCGAACAGGTGAAGCAGACCGTCAACCAACTCGGCGCTCAGGTGCTGCCCGACGAGCATCCGGCCATGCCGCAGCTCAACAGCATGTTCGGCGAGCACACCTTCTTCGTCGACGAGATGGGCCTCAAGGTCCTCGAACCCACACCGTCGCTCGGCGCCGACCGCCAGAGTGGCGAGGTCGTCAGCCTCGCCGATTGGGGCGATTCCGACCTGACCCGCCTCATGGCGCACGAGCCCGAGCCGACCGGCGTGATCGTGGTGTTCGAGCACGTGAGGCATTGATCGGCCCGAGCGGATCGACTTTCATGGGTGGCGGGATTTGAAAAAATTCCGTCACCATCAGTCGCGCGCGAGCGCTCTATGCCCAGGCGGCTCCAAGGTGGTCGCAGGAAACTGGAATCTCGATGGCGATCTGAGTTCCCGGACCCGCCTTGCTCTCGAGGCGCAAGCGCCCGTTGAGCGATGAGACAACCAAATTGAACGCGATGTGGAGCCCCAGGCCGGCGTTGCCACGCTGCCGGCTGGTCGTAACGAACGGATCGAAGATGTGAGCCTGCAATGGCTCGGGGATTCCGATGCCTTCATCGGCGCAGACCAGGCGGACTGACGTCGGGTCCGGTTGGCTAACGGTGATGACAAACCTGCCGCCTCTCTTGTCAGGGTACGCGTGCGCGGCACTGTTGAGAGCGAGATTGCTGATCACCTGAGCGAGCGCTCCGGGATAGCTGTTGAGCGTGATTCCGGCCGGGCATTGCACGTCGACCGTCAGGGCGTGGTGCGACAATAGCGGCCCGAGTTTGGACATCAACTCTGACAGCCAATCCTTGAGCTCGAAGGTGCGCCGGTCCTCATCGGCTTGATGCACCGCGACCTGCCTGAAACTATGCACCATTTCGGATGCGCGGTGCAGGTTATCGAAGGTCAGACCGAGCCCCTGCTTGAGCCTGTCAATTCCCTTGGTCAAATCGGATCGCCGGACCGACACTCCACCTAATGCCTCAGCCATTGCTTGGAGATCAGTCTGCATGGCCGTCGAGGTCGTCAAGGCCAGGCCGAGCGGGGTGCTGACTTCGTGAGCGACGCCTGCCACCAATTGTCCGAGCGAGGCGAGCTTTTCTGCCTGCACAAGGTGCTCCTGGGCCGCACGTAGATCGCGCAGCGATTTCTCCGAGCGTTCTTTTTCCCGTTGCAGCGCCTCGGACGTTCGGAATTGCTTTCGCGCCCGGTACTCGCGCGCCGCTACGGCATAGAGCGACAATGCGTAAGCGTTTCCGACGAGAGAATGATTGATGAATCGCAGGCCCGTCGGCATCGCCAGCGCGAACGTCTCGGCCACCAGCAGCGCCACCCAGGAGAGCAAACAGAAAATAGCCAGCGAACCGATCCGCAACGGCAGCATGGTCGAGACGAACAGGATGATCATCATCATGCCCGGAGCGGCAAACGTGAAGCCCGACGGCAGGACGAGATAAATGCTCGGCAGGATACAGCCGGGAATGACACAATAGACCAGGAAGATCGTCTCGGCCCACGGCTTCATCCATCGCCGTGACAGCAGCGCGGTCAGTGGTAGCAGCACGAACAGAGCCGTGCCGCCGCGGATGGCCAGCGTGGTCGGAACGACTTCGGGGTAGAGCACCCAATCCCAGATGGTGTAGCCGGCATAGGTGGCGGCACCGAGCAGCATCGCGATCTGCGTCCACCCGAGATTGCCCCGGACGTATTGGTCGACAAACCGCCGCTCCTCGATGCGGTCTTCGAAGCGCAGTCCAAGGCGTATCAATAGGGCAAGCATTCCAACATCAATCGCGAAAAGTCGTGTTTTGCTGTCTCTACGACAGGTTTGGAGGCGCGTCGCGGACAAAGATGTCGCGTTTGCCGGGATCCCCGCCGGTCTCGTTCAAATGCCCAATGTCAGCTGCGGCTGCGCATCGTCCCCGGCCTGGAGCGAAGACAGCGAGACCCCCAGCAGCCTGACGCGCTTGGGCAGCGGCATCTCGATTTTGAGCAGGCCGCAGGCCAGCCGCTCCAGTTCGTCTCGTCCCGCAACCGCCCCCGGGACGGACCTGCTGCGCGTGATGATCTCGAAGTCGGCAAACTTGATCTTCAGAGTGACGGTGCGGCCGCGGTTGCCGGTGGCCTCGCAATGGTGCCAGACCTTGTTAACGAGAGGTCTGAGCTCGGCGACCAGCGCATCGAATTCGGTGAGATCGCTTGAGAACGTGTTCTCAGCGCCGATGGACTTGCGGATCCGGTCGGCCCGGACTGGACGTTCGTCCACCCCGCGTGAGATCCAATAATAGTACGCGCCCGACTTGCCGAAATTCGCATTCATGAACTCCAGCGTCTGGTTGCGGATGTCGAGACCGGTGAACATGCCGAGCGCGTTCATCTTCGCGCGCGTCGCCGGGCCTATCCCGTGGAACTTGCCGACGGGCAGCGTCTCGACGAACGCGGGTCCCATCTCTGGCGAGATCACGAACTGGCCGTTGGGCTTGCGATGATCGGAGGCGAGCTTCGCCAAAAACTTGTTGTAGGAGATGCCCGCCGACGCGTTGAGGCCCGTCTCGGCCTTGATCTTCTCGCGGATGCGCAGGGCGATGTCGCGCGCGAGCGGAATGCCTTGCAGGTTTTCGGTGACGTCCAGATACGCTTCGTCGAGCGACAACGGCTCGATGATGGGCGTGTGTTCGGCAAAGATGTCGCGGACTTGCCTGCTGATTGCCTTGTAGACCTCGAAGCGCGGCTTGACGAAGATCAGATCGGGGCACTGCCGCTTCGCAGTCACGGATGGCATGGCAGAGCGAACACCGAACTTGCGTGCTTCATAGCTGGCGGCCGCGACGACGCCGCGTTCCGCAGAGCCTCCGACTGCGACCGGCTTTCCGTGCAGGTCCGGATTATCGCGCTGCTCCACGGACGCATAGAAAGCATCCATGTCGATATGGATGATCTTGCGGATGGGCGAGGCTTCGCCGGTCATCGTGTCGGATCCGGTCATGGAAGGATAATACATTTGAGAGACGTCAAGCGCGAGATGATGGACGTTTCAGTTGTCGCTCTTCGTCGCCACCGGGGCCGGCATCGTCTGGCTGAACTCAGCCGCATGGCCCGACGCTGCGCGACGCTCTGGAATGTATCGGATCATCAACCGGCAATCTCACGCTTGTGAGTGGCGAGCGCGGGCCTGCAATCTAATATAAGCCCGCGGAGGACAGCCAATGCAATACAGCTCCGAACTCATTCAGACGATGCGGCAGGCGCTGGAGGCCGTGATGGCGAGCGTACCGGCCGATCAGTCGGTGTTCGGCCTGAAAGCGGCCGTAGCGGAATACATCTTGAAGGCTGCGGCACATGGTCAGACGTCATATGACGGGCTGGTCTCGTCCGCCTCCGACCAGATCCAGACGATCGTCTCGATGCTGACCTAAGCGCCGGCATGAAAACGGCGACAAGGCTGGCGCACCCGACACGATTCGAACGTGTGACCTTTGCCTTCGGAGGGCAACGCTCTATCCAGCTGAGCTACGGGTGCAGTGAGGCTTCATGTAGCCGATTGGCGAGGGGCGGGCAACCGCTTCTCACCGGCTCGCGATTAAGCCGATTTGCGCCGGACCGGGGCCGGAACCGGCTCGTCCTCCCGGGCAAGGTCGGCGAATTCGGCGAGCAGCCGTTCGGCGCAGATGACGCGGTTGCGGCCGAGCCGCTTCGCCGCATAGAGCGCCTGATCGGCCGCGCCGAGCAGCCGGTCCGGCCCGCCATCGGCTTCGCCGGGAATGTGGCTCGCGACGCCGACGCTGAGGGTGACGTGGTCGCCGGCGCCAGTGGCGCCATGGGCGATCCGCAAGCTCATGACAGCGCAGCGGATCTCGTCGGCGACGACGCAGGCGGCGTCGCAAGTCGTGTCGGGCAGGATCAGCGCGAACTCCTCGCCGCCATAGCGGCTGGCAAGATCGAGCGGCCGCACGGCGTGCCGGCTGACGGCAGCGGCGACCGCGCGCAGGCATTCATCGCCGGCCTGATGGCCGTGGCGGTCGTTGAACAGCTTGAAATGGTCGACGTCGACGAACAGCACTGCCAGCGGCTTCTGCGTGCGCTGGGCGCGGGCCCATTCGCTCATCAGCATCTGGTCGAAGGAGCGGCGGTTCGACAGGCCGGTCAGCCCATCCTTGGTGGCGAGCTCCTTCAGCGCCATCTCGGCGCGCTTCTGGTCGGTGAGGTCGCGCAGCGTTTCCACCACGGCGATCAGTTGGCCGGCCTCATCGTGGATCGGGCCGGCGTCGATGGCGAGATAGAGCTGGCTGCCTAGCTTCGGCATCACGCACCAGTTCTCCGCGGAAAAGCCGAGGCCGTTATGACCGCGCGCCGCATATTCCGAATAGAACTCGGGCAGCTGCTCCGGACGGTCGAGAGCGACCAGGTCGGCGAGACAGGGACGCTTGGTCTCGTAGAAGGCCTGCCAGTGCTTATTGGTGCCGATCACCTCCGAGGCGGCGACGCCGGTCAGCCGCTCGCAGGCACGATTCCAGATCACGACGCGGCGCTTCGGGTCGATCACGAAAGTCGGCACCACAAGATGCTGCATCAGCCGCACCGCGTAGGAGTCCGCGACATCGACGGTCTTGGAAGGACTCTTTGACTTCGTCATCACGCCACCGCCGCCACCGGTGCGGCATCGCCTGTGCGAAACAGTTTTCGCACCTCGCTGGCCGGCTTCGGCGCGCTGAAAAGATAGCCCTGCATTTCCGTGCAGCCGAGCTTGCGCAGCATCTCGCGCTGGGCTTCGGTCTCGACGCCTTCGGCGACCGTGGTCATGCTGCTGGCGGCCGCGATGTTCACCACGGCCTGCACGATGACCGGCGCACCGTTCGTCTCCGCGATGTCGGCGACGAAGCAGCGATCGATCTTGATCTTGTCAAACGGGAAGCGCTTCAGATAGCTCAGCGAGGAATAGCCGGTGCCGAAATCGTCGAGCGCGATGCGCACGCCGATGGCGCGGAGCTGGTGCAGGATCGAGAGCGCCGCCTCGTCGTCGCGGATCAGCACGGCCTCGGTGATCTCGAGCTCGAGCCGGCGCGGGTCGAGCCCGGAGGCGGCGAGCGCGCCGGCGATCCGCAACGCCAGCGTGTCGCATTTGAGCTGCACCGGCGAGACGTTGACCGCAACCCGCACATGCGCCGGCCAGGTCGCGGCCTCGTTGCAGGCCATGCGCAGCACCCAGTCGCCGAGCTCGTTGATCAGGCCGGTGTCCTCGGCGATTGGAATGAATTCGGCGGGCGACACCATGCCGCGCTCGGGATGGCGCCAGCGCAGCAACGCTTCGCAGCCGGAGACCTCGCCCGAGCGTAGATCGACCAGCGGCTGGTAGTGAATCTCGAAGCCGCCGTTCACCAGGGCCTGGCGCAGATCCTGCTCCATGGTCAGACGCGCCTTGGCGCAGGCGTCCATCTCCGGCTCGAAGAAGCGGTGGGTGCGACGTCCTTCGGCCTTGGCGCCGTACATCGCGAGGTCGGCATTCTTGATGAGCTGATCGAGATCGGAGCCGTCCTGCGGTGCCAGCGCGATCCCGATGCTCGCGTCGGTGGAGAGCTGATGGCCCAGACAGTGATAGGGCTGCCGGATCGCTTCGTACATCCGCGTCACGAACGACACCACGTCGGCGGAGGACTGGATCCCGGTCTGGATGACCGCGAATTCGTCGCCGCCGAGCCGCGCGATCAGATCGCCCTGCTTGAGGCAGCCGCGGAGACGGCCCGCGATTGCCTTCAACAGCTCGTCGCCGACATGGTGGCCGAGCGAATCGTTGATGCCTTTGAACTCGTCGACGTCGATGTAGAGCAGCGCGAACTGCCCGCCGCCGGCGACCTCCGCCAGCTCGCGTTCGATCTGCTCGCGAAACAGCGTGCGGTTCGGTAGATCAGTCAGCGCATCGTAATGCGCCATGTGCGCGATCTTCTCGTCGGCGCGACGCCGCTCGGTGACATCATCGATGACATGAATGAGATAGCGCGGCTCGCCGGCTTCGTCACGGATGCCGATCCGGGTCGAAGTAATGTAGCGAAGCCCCATGCCTGGCATCTGCCAGGGGTGTTCGTCCTTGAACAATCCCTTGGCCGATTTCAGCGCGCTGCTGTCATCTTCGGTGATACGGGCGGCAGGCGCCTCAGGGAAGATGTCGAAAGCGGTCTTGCCGACGACATCCTGGCGAGACTGGCCGAACAGTTGTTCGGCGACGCCATTGAGCAGCAGATATTGCCGCGTGCGCGCATCCTTCACCGTGATCTGCGAGGGAATGTGGTCGATGATCTCGCGCAGGAAGGTGTGGTTGCGGTCGCGCTCCTGCTCCAGGTTGCGACGCTCGGTAATGTCTTCGATCGTGGCAACCCATCCGCCTTGCGCCAGTGGCGTGTTGATGACCTGGAATGCGCGGCCGTTGGCTAGCTGATGAGTTCGCGTGGAGACCGTGCCTTCCGCCGCGATCCGCATGACCTCGGCGCAAAATTCCTCGACATTGCCATCGAACGCGCCGCGCTCCTTGCGGTGATACATCGCCTCGCGGATGTGGCAGCCGGGTTTGATGACGTCGTGCGAGAGACCGAACATGTCCGCGTAGCGGCGGTTGCAAATGACGATATATCCGGCGGCATCGTACAGGATCAGCCCCTGCGACATGTTGTTGAGGGCAGTGTCAAGCCGCTGCCGCTCCAATTCGATTCGCTCCTGGGCCTCGCGGCTCTGCCGGTTGATCTGCCGGATGATCAGATACAGGATCAGCGCGATCATAGCGGCCGAAAGCGTCGCGGTCGTGACCATGAAGCCGGTCTGCTGCCGCCAGTCGGCAAGCGCAGCCGACATCGTATTGGTCGCGACGATGACCAGCGGAAAATGATTGAGGGACGCGGCCGAGCCGAGCCGCTCCTCGCCGTCGATCGGACTCCTGACGCGAAGCGTGTGCTGACCGCCATTGGTCAGCACCTTCCGCATCAGCGGGGCATCCTTGAAGCTCCGTCCGATCAATTCTTCGACGTGCGGATAGCGCGCCAGCATCTTGCCTTCGCGATCGAACAGCGAGATCGCCGTCCCCTCGGCAAGCGCGACAGATGCAAAATATTGCCGGTAGCTGTCGGGATCAATTCGCCGGACCATCGCGCCGAGGAAGGAGCCGTCGGCGCCGTTCAGCCGCCGCGCGACGACCGTGGTCCATTTACCAATGATGTAGCTGCGGACGGATTCCAGGATGACCGGCTCGGCCTTGGGATCGGATTTGAACGACTGGAAGTAGGCGCGAGAAGAGATGTTGATCTTCGGCAGCGGCTGGGCCCGCGACCAGTTGATCAGCTCGCCGTCGGCGTCGTAGATCGCGATGTCGCCAAGATTGGACACCGAACTGATCTTGCTGCGTAGCATCTGGTTCGTCGCGAGCCCGGACATGTGCTCGCGGAACATCGCGGGCGAGCTGATCTCCGGCAGGTTCATCTGCGCGATTACATCGGTGGCGACGACGTCGGAATCCTCGAATTGCTGATCGAAGTGTCGAGCGATCAGTTGCACGGTGTTTTCCAGCTCGCGTTCGCGGTTGGCCAGGGTTCGCTCGCGAAACTCGCCGACGGCCATGGCGGTCACGGTGAAGATGCCCGCGACCAGCAGCACGCCGCACAGGGTCAGCCACAGCACTGGCCCGCGCCGAATGGCCGCCCTCCGGCCGTTGCTCGCGGCCTGCGACATTCCGGCAGCGATCGTTGCAAATACCTGGCGCATTCCCCCTCCCGCAACAGCAGGAATACACCACACAAATGGCCTAAAGCTTAGGAAAGCCAGTTACCTGAGCATTAATCCCGTCGCGCGATCGCGTCTGTGTGCAGCGAACCGCTGCGCTGCATCACTAACAGCGGCTTAATGCGAGGCGCTGCCGCTCTTGGCGCCGCCGGCATTGCGCAGCCGTCCGACCACGCCGGTCGGGAAGAAGTACACGCTGGCGATGAACAGCAGCCCGAGCCACAGCAGCCAGCGGTCGGGATGCAACAGCCCCGGCAGCAGCGGTAGCCCGGCTTCCGACGCCGCCTTGGACGCGACGCCCATCAGCGACTGCAAATAGTTCTGCGCGAGGATGAAGATGGCAGCCCCGATGATCGCGCCGTAGATCGTGCCCATGCCGCCGATCACGACCATCAGCAGGATGTCCAGCATGATCGAGAAGCTGAGGGAGGTGTCGGGCCCGGCATAGCGCAGCCACAGCGCATTCAGGATGCCGGCGCTCGCAGCGACCGATGCGGCGATGCAGTTGGCGTAGGTCAGGTGGAAGACGGTGCGGAAGCCCAGCGCCTCGGCGCGAAAACGGTTCTCGCGGATGGCCTGGAGCACGCGTCCGAACGGTGAGTTCACCACCCGCAGCAAAGCGAGGATCATCAGGGCGGAGATGGCGAATACCAGGTAGTAGGTGAGGATGCGGCCGTTGATCTCGAAGCCGAACAGGTTCTTGGAGACCAGCACCGTGCCGGGCCGCAGCAGCTCGGGAAGCTGAAAACTGCGTCCATCCTCGCCGCCGGTCAGCCAGGACAGCTGCGAGGCCAGCACCTGGAAGGCGGAGGCGACCGCGAGCGTGATCATGGCAAAGAAGATCGCGGCCACCCGCAGTGAGAACAGCCCGATCGCGAGCGCCAACAGGGCCGCGAGCGGCAGGCCGATGACGATGCCGGTCGCGACCGCGGCCCAGTTCGGGCCCATCCCGTACAGCGCGATCGCGATCGCGTAGCTGCCGATGCCGTAGAACATGGTGTGGGCGAACGACACCGAGCCGGTATAGCCGAGCAACAGGTCGTAGGATGCGACAAGGGCGGCGAAGACGCAGATCTTGGCTGCGACGTTGAGCGCCTTGGCGCCCGGGAACAGGAATGGCGTCGCCGCCAGCGCCAGGATGATGAGGACGAGAACAAGCGTGAGAACACGGCTGCGCGGCGGGTCGCCTGAGAGGATCATCATCGGCTGGTCACCGCATAGAGGCCGCGCGGCCGCCACATCAGAATGGCGACCATCAGCAGGATGTTGGAGACGAGGGCGAGCTTCGGCACCAGGAAACCGCCGTAATTGGCAACCATGGCCACGAGGATGGCGCCGATGAAGCAGCCGCCGATCGACCCGAGCCCGCCGATGATGACGACGATGAAGATCAGCACGGTGAGCTCGTCGCTCATGGAGGCATGGACCTGCTCGCGATAGAGCGCCCACATCACACCGCCGAGGCCCGCGAGCGCCGATCCCGTCATGAACACGCCCAGGAACAGGCGGCGGATACGATAGCCGAGCGCCTCGACCATCTCGCGGTTCTCGACGCCGGCGCGGATCAGGAGGCCAAGCTTGGTGCGGTTGAGCACGAGCTGGATCGCGATGAAGACGGCGAGGCCGATCAGCATCGCCAGCACGCGGTATTTGGCGATCGCGACGTCGCCGAGAATGAAGGAGCCGCGCAGCGAGGTGGGCAGCGGCATCGGGATGATCTGCGGTCCCCACAGCGCATACAGCGTCTGCTCGGCGACGATCAGGCCGCCGGTCGTCATCAGGATCTGCTTCAGATGCTGGCCATAAACAGGAAGGATCAGCACGCGCTCGACGACCAGGCCGAGCGCGCCGGACACGGCCATCGACAGCAGCGCTGCTGGCGCCAGCACCGCGAGGTTCACCCACAGCGAATCGGCCTGGATCGAGGCTGCAAACGGCGCCAGCACCAGGGTCGCGACATAGGCGCCGACCGCGATGAAGGCGCCGTGGCCGAAATTGAGCACGTCCATCAGGCCGAACACCAGGGTTAGACCGGAAGCCATGATGAAGATCATCATGCCCATGGCGAGGCTGGCGGCGGTCAAGGTCAGCCAGGTGCTGGGCGAGCCGATCAGCGGGATCATGACAAGCGCGAGCGCGACCGGCAGCAGGATCGGTGCGATGTCGCGCTTCGGCTTCGGCAGCGGATCATTTGCGGCGAGTTCAGTCACTGATGCGCCTCCAGGCTCAGGCCGAGCAGTCGCTCTTGCAGCGGCATGTCGGCGGCCAGCGCCGCCATCTCGCCGCGATGGACGATGGTACCGTTGTCCATCACCAGCACGTTGTCGCCGAGCTCGCGGGCGGCAAAGAAATTCTGTTCGACCAGCAGGATCGTCGCGCCCTTGCGCTTGATTTCCTTCAGGCACTCGATCAGCGCCATGACGATGGCAGGCGCGAGGCCCTTGGTCGGCTCGTCGATCAAGAGAAGCTTGCGCGGCTCGATGATGGCGCGCGCGATCGACAACATCTGCTTCTGCCCGCCCGAGAGGCTTCCCGCACGCGACAGCCAGAAGCGGCGCAGCGCCGGGAAGAAGCCAAAGATCCAGTCGAGCTGGGCATCGTCCAGCGGACCATCGCGCGCCGCCAGGACCAAATTCTCTTTCACCGTGAGGTCGGAAAACACGGCCATGCTCTCCGGCACGTAACCGACGCCGAGCCGCGCGATGTCGGGCGTGGCGCGGCGCTCGATCCGCTGCCCGGCGAAGCTGATCTCGCCGTGCGAGGCCTGCCACAGGCCCATGATGGTGCGCAGCGTCGTGGTCTTGCCGGCACCATTGCGGCCGAGCAGCATCGTGGTCTGCCCCTGCGGAACCGCGAGATCGATGCCCTGGAGAATGTGATAGCGGCCGATATGGGTGTGCACGCCGGAGAGTCTTAAAAGGTCGGTCATGCTGCACTCCCTGCAGCCGTCTTGGGCGCCACGCCGAGATAGGCCTCCTGCACGATCGGCGAGGCGATCACTTCGGCAGGCCTGCCGTCGGCGACGAGCTGGCCGTTATGCAGCACGATGATGCGGTCGGCGAGCGAGCGCACCACGTCCATCTTGTGCTCGACGAGCAGGATGATCTTGTTTAGGTCCTGTTTGAGCTGCGCGATCAGGTTCAGGACGACGGGCACCTCGTCGATGCTCATGCCGGCGGTCGGCTCGTCGAACATGAACACCTTCGGCTCCAGCGCCATCATCAGCGCCACCTCGAGCTTGCGCTGGTCGCCATGCGACAGGGCGGTCGCGGCGACGCCGCGCCGGCTGCCGAGCGCGACCTGGTCGAGGATGCCGTCTGCGCGGGTGATCAGGTCGCGGCGGACCATCCAGGGCCGCAGCATATCGTAATGAGTGCCGTTCGCAGCCTGCACCGCGAGGCGGACGTTCTCCTCCACGGTGAGGTTCGGGAAAAGATTCGTGAGCTGGAAGGCACGCCCGAGGCCTGCGCGCGTCCGCATCGGCGCGGACTGCCCCGTGATATCAATGCCGTCGAACAGGATGCTGCCGCTGGATGCGCGCAGCTGACCCGAGATCAAATTGAAATAGGTGGTCTTGCCGGCGCCGTTCGGCCCGACGATGGCGGTGAGCTCGCCCGGGCGGAACGTGCAGGTGACGTTGTTGACCGCGACATGGCCGCCGAAGCGGATGGTGAGGTCGCGGGTTTCGAGGGTCAGCGGCATTGGAGTCCGGCGAATGATGGAAACGGAGATATATCCGCGATCACGCTGCGCTCCCTCCCCCGCTTGCGGGGGGAGGGCTGGGGAGAGGGCTGTTTCGACAATCGAGAATCCCCAAGAGGAAAAACCCTCTCCCGGCCTCTCCCGCAAGCGGGAGAGGTGAAGCACCACCGCCCTACCGCTTGTTGCGGACCGGCACGTCCATGTCCTCGATCTTCAGCTCGCGCACCGGCTCGAGCACGGCCCAGGCGACGTTCGGATCGACCTTGACCTTGAAGTGATACATGCTCTGGAGCGCCTGATGGTCCTCTTTGCGGAACACCATCTTGCCCTTCGGCGTATCGAATTCCAGGCCTTCCATTGCCGTGATCAGCTTCTCGGTGTCGGTCGACTTCGCCTTGGTGACGGCGGCGACGACGGACATCGCGGCGGCAAAGCCGCCCGCGGTGAAGAAGTCCGGCGGCGCTTTGAAGCGCTTCTGGTGCTCGGCGACCAGCCAGTCGTTCACCGGGTTCTTCGGGATTTCGTAGAAATAGTAGGTCGCGCCTTCCATGCCGGGCAGGCCCTTATAGGCGGCGAGCGCCGGCAGGATGTTGCCGCCGGTCGACAGCTCGATGCCGTAGCGCTTGGGATCCATGTCCTGGAGCTTGGCCAGCGGATTGCCCGCGCCGGCCCAGATCACCCAGATCACCTTGCGGCCTGGCTTGTCCTTCAGCGCGTCGAACAGGCGCTGGCCGACGGCGGTGAAGTCGGTGGTCGAGGTCGGCGCGTATTCCTCGGCGGCCAGCGTCGCGCCCGTCTTGGCGAGCGCCTCCTTGAAGGCGGCGACGCCGTCACGGCCGAAGGCGTAGTCCTGCGCCAGCGTCGCGACTGTGACGCCCTGCTTGCCGATGGCGACCGCGTTGGAGATCGCGTCCTGCGAGGAGTTGCGCGCCGTCCGGAAGATGTAGCGATTCCACTTCTCGCCGGTAATCTGATCCGCGACCGCAGGCTCGACGATCAGAATCTTCTTGTTCTCCTCGGCGACGGGAAGAATGGCGAGCGCCGCGGCCGACGAGGTCGTGCCGATCGCGATGTCGGCCTTGTCGTCCTGATAGGCTTCCGCGAGGGCGGCCTTGGCGAGATCGGGCTTGCCCTGGTCATCCTTGGTGATGACGACGATCTTGCGGCCGTCGAGCGTCATGGTGCCCTTGGTGGCGTATTCAAAGCCCATTTGCAGGCCGGTCTCGGTCTGCTTGGCATAGGCCTCCAGCGGACCGGTCTTGCCATAGATAAGCGCGATCTTGAGATCGTCGGCCCGTGCGGACGCGCCCGCGGCGAGCGCGAGGACGGCTGTTGCCATGATAAATGATCGACGCACGATATTCCCTCCTGATTTAAAGCTTCTGGCAACAGCGATTTGCACACGCCGAGAAACTTTGCAATTCCACCTTACGGTGGTCTGGCGCGTGAGACCATGTGTGACAGCTGTGACAGCGTCTTGTCTTGATCGCCGGTTGCCGCCTGCCCAGGAAATCGGCAGAGCAGATCTTGCAGGTGCGCCGCAATCATCACAGGATCGGGTTACCAGGCTTTGAATCTACCTGCCTGAAAGGCAACCCTATCGCCGGTACCCGCTCGCCCGCGAATAGCCTTGGCGGTTCTGCTGCGTCGGGCGGCTCACCATGTTGACGCGCGCTTCGCTGGAGATTGGTGTTACGAGCTTCAGCTCCTCCAGGAAGATCGGCCGGGAGAAGTAATAGCCCTGCGCGTAGCGGATCTTGGTCGCGGCCTGGAGATAGGCGAGCTCCTCGTAGGATTCGAGGCCCTCGGCAATCACGGTCATGCCGAGCGCTTCGCTCAAGGATTCGATCGCGCGCAAAATGCCCTGGCTGCGCGGACGCTTATGGATGTCGGTGATGAAGGAGCGGTCGATCTTGATCTCGTCGGCAGTGATGTCGGCGAGCGCCGAGAGCGAGGAATAGCCGATGCCGAAATCGTCGATTGAGATGCCGACGCCGAGCTTGCGGAACGTCGGCAGGATTTCGGCCTGGAAATGATTCTTGGCGACAAAGGCGTCTTCCGTTACTTCGATCATGAAGCGGCTGGGAAAGCCAGTGTCGTCCAGCGCTTGCGCGAAGCTGCGCATGAACTCGGGGTTGCCGGCCTGCTTGGCGGCGACGTTGATGCTGATGGTTGCTTCGGCGCCGAAGGTCTCGTTGATCAGGTCGATCGACTTGACGATCTCGGCCAGCACGAGATGGGTCAGCTCATCGATCAGTCCGAGCTCGCTGGCGAGGTTGATGAACGAGCCGGGCGCCTGGATCACGCCTTCGTCGTCACGCAGGCGCACCAGGGCCTCGATGCCCGTCACGGCCTGCGTCCTGATGTCGACCTTGGATTGGAACGCGCAGCAGAAGCGCTTCTCCAGGATGGCAAGTCGTAGCGACTGCTCAACCTTCATTCGCGCCAGCGCCTCTCGCTCCATGCTGGAATCGAAGAAAGCCGCCGACCCCTTGCCATCGTTCTTGATGCGGTACATCGCGATGTCGGCGTTCTGGCGCAGAGTCTCGAAGCTGCGTCCGTGATCGGGGTAGAGGCTGATGCCGACCGAGGTGGAGGCGAAGACTTCCGAAGTGTCGATGAAGAACGGCGCGGTGAGCCGCTCCAGGGTCGATTGCATGAATTCGGCAACTTCCTCCTGGCTCTGGATCGGCGACAGCAGCAGCAGGAATTCGTCGCCGGAGATGCGCGAGAGCATGTCGGAATCGCGCAAGTCGCGTCCGAGCCGCTTCGACAGCTCGACCAGCAGCGCATCGCCGACTGCGTGGCCGTAATAGTCGTTGATGTGCTTGAAATTGTCGACGTCGAGAAAGGCCAGCGCGAACCGCTCGCCGCCATCGCGCGCGAGCAGGCCGTTGGCGTGATGCTCGATCACGCGCCGCGAGGGCAGCCCGGTCAGCTCGTCGAAATAGGCCGAGCGGAACAGCTGGTCCTCGAAATTCTTCTGCTCGGTGATGTCGGAGGAAGCCGAGATCAGGAGCTCGCGTCCGGCGAGGCGGACGGGACGATGGGTCGTGAGCAGCACCTGGCGCGCGGCGCCGTTGTGAATGGCTTCCTCGGTGACGACCGGCTGGCCGGCGCTCAGCGCCTGCCGACAGGCTTCGCGGCGCGGCGACAGATCGGGCGAGGGACGGCTGCCGTCGATGCCGAGCTGGGCAGCCGCGGCATCGTTAACCAGCAGCAGCTCGCCGTGCGCGTCCTGCACGGTCAGGCCGGCCGGCAGCATTCTAACGATTTCCTTGAGAAATCCGAGCTCGGCTTCGCTCGCGCCAAAATATTTATTGTCGTTCATAGAAGTCATGAATCTTGTTGTTTCAGCGCGCCTTTGCAATGGACGCGATCTTGCGCGGTTCCCTCTTAAGTTTGGTTAAGGGGTCCGAAGAAATACGGGGGTGTTTTGGCCGAAACTTGCGACCATGCGACGCGCGCCGCCGATCGTCATTAACAGGGCGTCAATGCGCCCAGGGAAACTGCGAGTGGAGCGCGCGTTCTCTTTCGCTTGTAACAATCCGGCGGCGCGATGAGCTTTGGCTGAACCGATGCGAGCCCCGGGCTCGATCACCTCTCTCTCCGGGGAGAGGTGACCCGATCGACCGAACTTTGTTGTCCGTCAGCCGCTCTTGGGGATACGGCATTGCATGATGCAATGGAGGCCGGTTTTCAAGAATGAGAGCTCGGTCTTGCCGTCGAAGGCGGTTAGCGCCGACTTCAGCAATTTGGTGCCGAAGCCCGGTGCCGACACCTCGCCGATGCTCGGCCCCTCGGTCTCATCCCAAGTGATGGTCAGGCGATCGCCGGTGACCGTCCAGGACACCTGCAACAATCCGCGCGGTGCAGAGAACGCGCCATATTTGCCTGCATTGGTGGCGAGCTCGTGAAACATCAGTGACAGCGTGACCGCGAGCTTCGGCGGCAGGAACAGCCGGTCGCCGTTGAGGGTGAAGCGCACATGGCCGTAAGGCCCGAGCTCCGCGATCAGGAGGTCGCGGATGTCGCAGCCCGCCTTGTCGATCCGTGAGATCAAATCGTCGGTGCTGGCCAGCGACCGCAGCCTCGGATCGATCCGGGCCCAGACCTGCGGCTGGTCGTGCAGCACCTGGTGCAGCACGGCGTGCACCGTCGACAGCTTGTTCTTGAGCCGGTGCTGGAGCTCGTCGACCAGCAGCTTGCGATAGTCTTCTTCCTCGATCAGGCGTTTGGAAATCCGGCGCTGCTCGATCAGCAGGGTACGATAGTGCTCGACACCCCAGATGGTGAGTGCACAGACCACCCAATAGAGCGTCAGCAGCGCAAACCGGGCGCGGTCGGCAGAGGCATCGCCGAAATTGACGATCACGCCGAGCACGCCGCCGAAAAGTGCGGTCACGATGCCGATCCGGAAGCCTCCGAACGCGGCGGCGAAGAACACGGCCGGGAAATACGGGGTGAAGTAGACGTCTGGCCGCACCTGGGCGAGAGCCCAGCGCGACAGCGTCGCGAGCAGCAGGCAGGCGACCGCGAAGGCGATGCTCAGACCGAGCGATGGCGGTGCCACGCCCTGCCAGCCCTTGCGGAACTCGTCGATCAGCTTCCCCATGCCCAGCCCGGTCGCGATGCCCGTCCGAAAGTCGAGCCATGGGTTCGAATGTTACGCATGTCGGACACGCAAGCAAAGCTTGCCTTGCCACGGGTCGGCGGGAATAGTGACCGTCGCGGCGCCGTCATCTGTCAGTGTCCGCCATCTGAAAATCAAATCATTCGAAAACGGGAACATTACATGGGCAGGCTGGACGGCAAGATTGCGATCATCACCGGCGCGACGAGCGGGATCGGATTGCGCACCGCGGAAGTCTTCGTTGCCGAAGGTGCCAAAATTGTGATCGCGGGCCGGCGCATCGCCGAAGGCGAGGCGCTGGCGAAGCAGCTCGGGCC
This sequence comes from Bradyrhizobium sp. 137, assembly GCF_023074095.1. Lineage (NCBI taxonomy): Bacteria > Pseudomonadati > Pseudomonadota > Alphaproteobacteria > Hyphomicrobiales > Nitrobacteraceae > Bradyrhizobium > Bradyrhizobium sp. 137. Next base: position 262,938 of record NZ_JADPKU010000055.1, on the reverse strand, counting down.
GACTTGCGTCTTCCGCCAGACGGACGTGACGGTCGAAGCGCAGATGCAGGCGCTGATCGCGCTCGCGGTGGACAAATTCGGCAAGATCGATTGCCTCTTCAATAATGCCGGCGGTCCGGCGCAGACCGGGGGCATCGAAGGCCTCGAGGTCGAGCGGTTCGACGCGGCGATGGCGACGCTGGTGCGCAGCGTCATGCTCGGCATGAAGCACGCAGCGCCCCACATGAAGAAGCAGGGTTTTGGCAGCATCATCAACAATGGCAGCATCGCCGGCCGTCTCGCCGGGTTCTCGTCCTCGATGGTCTATAGCGCGGCCAAGGCGGCGGTGATCCATCTCACCAAATGCGTGGCGATGGAGCTCGGCGAGTCAAACGTGCGCGTCAACTCGATCTCGCCCGGCGCGATCGCAACCGGAATCTTCGGCAAGGCACTCGGGCTGTCGACCGACGCAGCCGAGAAGACGCCGGCGGTGATGCGCGAGGTCTACAAGACCGCGCAGCCGATCCCGCGCGCCGGTCTCCCTGATGACATCGCCCACGCCGCGGTGTTCCTGGCGAGCGACGAGTCCAGCTTCATCAACGGCCACGACCTCGTCGTCGACGGTGCCATGACCGGCGGCCGCAACTGGAGCCAGCAGCAACAGGGTTACGTGGCCTTGCGCAAGGCGTTCGATCAGGGGGCGTAGCGGCGAGCGGGAGGCGGGCTCCAACACCTCTCCCGCTTGCGGGAGAGGGAGTGCGCTTCTTGTGCTGCGAGCTATCAATCCGATCTCGTCATTGCGAGGAGTCCGCGATCAAATTGCGAAGCAATTTTGTCGCGGGCGACGAAGCAATCCAGCCTGTTTCCGCGGAGATAGTCTGGATTGCTTCGCTTCGCTCGCAATGACGGTGTGGCGCTAAATCGCCTTCACCCGCACCTGCAAGCCGTCCCGCGGCTTCGGGATCGGCCACATCTGCCAGTCCGGCTTGTAGCCCGGTTCCAGCGACACCTCGATGTTCTGCAAAAAATGCCGCGCGAAGCATTTCGTCTGCATATAGGCGAAGTGCAGGCCGAGGCACATATGCGCGCCGCCGCCGAACGGCACAAAGGCGAAGCGGTGGCGGTTGCGCTGGGCTTCCTCGGTGAACCGCAGAGGATCGAAGCGGTCCGGCTCCGGCCAGATGTCCTTCATGTGATGTGTGTAGAGCGGATTGACGCCGACGGCGGTGCCGGCGGGGATCGTAAAGCCCTTGAAAGTGAAAGCGCGCATCGCGCGGCGCGGCATCGATGGTACCGGCGGCTTGATCCGCAGCGCCTCCTTAAACGCCATCTCCGACAGCGGCATCTTTTCCAGATCGTCGAAGCTGCTCGGCGCATTCGGAGCGAGCCCCAGCGCGAGGACCTCCTCCCGCAGCCTGTTCTGCCAGTCCGGATTTGCCGCGAGCTCGCCGATGAAGGAGGTCAGGGACGAGGTCAGCGTGTCGTGCGCCGCCATCATCAGGAAGCTCATATGGTCGACGATGTCCTGCTCCGACAGCAGCGCGCCGTCTTCATGGGTGGCGCGGCAGAGCTGCGAGAACAGGTCGTCGCCGCCATGATTGCCGCGTCGCAGCGGAATCTGCTCGCGGAAATAGGCGACGATGCGTTTGCGCCCCTTCACGCCTCGCGCCATCTGGGTGCCCGGCAGGGGGCGGCGGATCGGGGCGACGGCGGCCGCGACCATGTCGATGAAGGCACGGTTGATCTCGTCGACTTCCGGTCCGATGTCGGCGCCGAGAAACGAGGCCGCAGCGAGATCGAGCGTGAGCTGCTTCATCGCCGGGTAGAGCTGCATCTCGCCGGGCTTGGCCTTCCACTGCGCGACGCGCGCGGAAATGCCGCGATCGAGATCGCGCAGATACGACTTCATCGGACCGGACTTGAACGCGACCGACAGCGCCTTGCGATGCAGGCGGTGCTCATCGAAATCGAGCAGCATCAGCCCGCGCGGAAACAACAGACCGAGCACCCTGTTCCAGCCGTGTGTCGACGAGAACAGCTTCTGCTGGTCGAACATCACGAGCTCGTTCGCTTCCGGACCGAGCAGCACGACATTGGTCTCGCCGAAAATGTGCGTGCGGTAGACCGGGCCGTATTTGGCGCCGTTCGCCTCGACGTGGCCCTTGGGGTCGGCGAGCACCTGAAAGGTCTTGCCGATGATCGGCCAGCCCTCGTCGCCGGGAATGTGCGTCAGCTCGTTGCGCCTGGGCGCAGTGAACTGAAGCGCAGGGGCGGCCACATTCTGCATCGACATGACGATCGCTCCGGTTGGCGGACACGGTCAGCATAGCACAGCCGATTGCGATGACACGGCGGTCGTTTGCGCACAAAATCGTCACACGCGCGTCGTTGTCGTCCCGGCGAAGCCGGGACAATCGCATTTGAGAGCAGTCCTTGCGGCCGATCCTTCGAGACGCCCGCCTTTGGTGGGCCCTCAGGATGAGGACGGAGCGCGCGGCAGCAGATTCGGCGGACGCCGATGCCGCTTAGCCTGATCCTGAGGAGACCGCCACCGGGTCCGCGCAAAGCGCGGCCCGATGACAGGCTCCGCGGTCGTCTCGAAGCACGAGGCGCTCGCTCAGGCGCCGCCAAGTATATGCGACAGCCCTGCGGGAGCGCAGATCGGCGCCTACCGCTTCGCCGCTTCCTTCTGCAAATCCGGTGCGTTCACGGCGGGAATCGCGACACGGCCGGGGCCAGTCACCTTCAGCGCCTCGGCGGCCTTCTCGTTCTCCATGATCTTGGCCATCACGGCCTGGCCCGCGCGCTCGAAAATCGCGCGATTCTCGATCACGAATTTTTGCGACTTGCGAAGACCGTCGATATAGCCGTTGATCTCCGGCACGACGTAGCGCGCGACCATGTCCCAGCTGCGGCGCGTATTCTCCGGATTGGCCCAGTCATGCACGAAGCCGATGATGGCGCCGACGCCGCCGGACACTTGCATCACATTCTTGATGGTTTTGACGAGATCGTCGGGCGTGCCGATGGTGGATGCCGCGCCTTCGACGAAGGCGGTCTTGTCCACGGCCTCATCAGGTGAGGAAAAAGCCGTGAGGCCCGGACGTTGCAACGTGCCGACATTATATTCGTTGTGCCAGCGCATCAGCCCTGCACCGGCCTCGCGGCGCGCCTGCTCGCGTGTCTCGGCGATATGCCAGGTCAGGAGCACGCGCCAGTCGGCGCGGCTCACATTGGTGCCGTGTTTTTTCGCCGCGTCCTCGGCGAACTGCCATTGCTGCTGCAGCGACATCAGTCCCTGCGTCGTCATCGAGCCCAGCGAGATGATGCCGATGCCGTATTTTCCGGCGAGCGTCATGCCGGAGGGAGAGATCTGCGAGGCCACCACGAACGGCATCTCCTCCTGCAAGGGTAGGATCTGGAGCGCGGCGTCGTTCATGGTGAACCAGTCGCTCTTCGCGGTGACGCGCTCGCCGTTGAAGAGGCGGCGGATCACGCCGATCGCCTCGTCCTGGCGGTCGCGCTGCGTCATCGGGTCGATGCCCAGCGTGTGCGCGTCGGACGCCAGCGCGCCCGGGCCGGAGCCGAAGATGGCGCGGCCGCCGGTCATATGGTCGAGCTGCACCATGCGCTGGGCGACGTTGAAGGGATGGTGATAGGGCAGCGACACCACCCCGGTGCCAAGCTTGATCCGCTTGGTGCGCTCGCCGGCCGCGGCCAGGAACATCTCGGGCGATGCGATCATCTCCCAGCCGGAGGAGTGATGCTCGCCGCACCAGAACTCGTCATAACCGAGGCTATCCAGCTGCTCGACCAGGTCGAGGTCGCGCCGGAACTGGAGCATCGGATGCTCCCCGATCGGATGATGCGGGGCAAGAAAGGCTCCAAACTTCAGGCGCGCCATGGCGTTCTCTCCGGCTTTGATTTTCTGTTTGTTGAAGCGGCGAGGCTACGTGCTCGCGGAAGCGAACGCAATCGTACGATGTCCCGCATGGCGGAATGCGCGCATGCGTCTGTCTTTTTCCTCCCCCATTCTTGCGTGCAGGCGCTTACGGCCGGGCTTGTCCCGGCCACCCGCGACCTTTGTCAGGGCACGAAGAACGTAGATGCCGTGCTCTGGCGCCGGAAGGCGATCGCGTTTGATCATTCACAGGAGATCGTCATGCTCGGACGGTAGCTGGCGCAGGGCGCGACCGCCGCCTTGATGGTGCGAGCAGGTGCCGGCGATCCTGCATCTGTTGGTCACCGACGATTGGGGCAGCCGCGCCTTCAGCGCGCGCAGGATTTCTCATCTCGCTTGGGCTGTCTGTCACATTGATCATGATCTGCGCCGCATTTCTGGCGTGAATGCGCCCCGCATCGGCACGAAGTCAGGGCATTGCGGTTAATGAGCACAGATTCCACGGGAAATCCCGTCGATTTTGCAGGATTGACAGCACACGGCCTTTTTATTTCGCAATGCAGCAACTATCTGGTTTGGCTGGAGTTGAACCTCGCCCACCAGGAAGTTGCCGTGTCGTTAGCCAGAAATGTCGATCTCTTGAGACGTCTGCCAAAGCTGGACGGTCTGCGCTTTGCCGAACTCGGCCGCAGCGCAGGTTCATCCAGCCCACTGCAAGAGGTCACGGGCTTCGGTGTCAATCCCGGGACCTTGCGCATGTTCGCGTTCGTGCCGGCGCAGCTTCAGCAGCCGCGCGCGCTCGTCGTCGTGCTGCACGGCTGCGGCCAGACCGCTTCCGGCTACGATCTCGGCGCCGGCTGGTCGACGCTGGCGAAGCATTACGGCTTCGCGCTGCTGATGCCCGAGCAGCAGCGCATCAACAACGGCAACACCTGCTTCAACTGGTTCAATCCGGAAGACACCGCACGGGACAGCGGCGAGGCGCGTTCGATTCGCGAGATGATCGCGCACATGGTGGAAGCGCATCGCATCGACCCCAAGCGCATCTTCATCACCGGCCTGTCCGCCGGCGGCGGCATGACGTCGGTGATGCTCGCGACCTATCCGGAAGTCTTCGCGGCCGGCGCGATGATCGCCGGCTTGCCCTATGGCATTGCCTCGAACCTGCGCGAGGCGCTGGACGGCATGTTCCATTCCCCGGCGCGTCCGGCGCGCGAGCTCGGCGATCTCGTGCGCCGCGCCTCTGATCATCGTGGTCCCTGGCCGAAGGTGTCGGTGTGGCACGGCAGCGCCGACCGCACCGTCAACCCCGGCAATGCCAACGAGATCGTCAAGCAATGGCTCGATTTGCACGATCTGCCCGAGGTGCCGATGGCGGAGACCATTGTGGACGGCTATCCGCGTCAGGCCTGGTGGAACAAGGACGGCGAGACGCTGGTCGAGTCCTACGCCATCACCGACATGGCGCACGGCACGCCGCTCGGTCTCGCCGACAACGATCAGCGCTACGGCATGGAAGGCGCATTCCTGATCGAGGCCGGCATCTCCTCGTCCTATCACATCGCAAAGTTCTTCGGTCTCACCGGCTGGATTCCGGAGGCGGCAAAGAAGGCGCAAGCCAAGTCATCGAAGCCGGCGCTGACGCCCGCGCCGCATCTCGCCCGCTCGATCCTGACCGCTGTCGCCGAAAAGCCGGCCGAGCCGAAGCGCGAGAGAACACGCAGCTTCGATCTCGGCCGGATCATCACGCGCGCGCTGACGGCGGCGGGGTTGATGAAGTAGTTTGTCGCGCAGGCAGATGATACTCACTACGCCGTTGCGCCAATCATCTCGATCGGCGTCACCGTGACCTCGCCGCCGGCCACCTTGCGCGTCATCTCCTGATAGGCCCGAAAGAAGTCGCGCGATTGCAGGGTCTTTTGCGCGGTATCGTCCATGACGCTGGCGAGGTGGATATAGCTGCCGTCGTCGCGGTGCTTCAGGACACGATAGCCGATCCGCCCTTTCAGCTCCGGATCGCCGTCGATCGCCCTGATGAAACGGCCGACCTCCTGGTGCCAGGCCTCCGTCGTGCCGCTCCTGAATTCATACTTGATCATGAAGTGCTTCATGTGACGCTCCCTGTTCGTCATGTGCGTCAATCATCTGCGCCTTGCACGCGATCCTGCAAGTATGGACAAAATTGATAGTATGGATTTTTTCGGCGCCGCCCCTATTCTCGTGCAAGCTGGATGCGCATGGAGGAGACGACATGGCCAAGGCACTGGTGAAGGCAACAGCGAACCCGGCGCGCACCTGTCCGGTCGCGGCGTTTCAGAAGATGATCAGCGGCAAGTACAAGCTGCGCATCGTCTGGGATTTGAAGGATGGTCCGCGCCGCTACGGCGAGATCAGGAGCGGTCTGCTGCGCGGCACGGAAGGCAGCGCGGAGATCACCCCGCGCGTGCTCAGCCGCGAATTGAAGGCGCTGACGGCGAGCGGCCTGATCGACCGCAAGGATTTTGGCGAGGTGCCGCCGAAGGTCGAGTATCGCCTGACTCGCAAGGGCAGGAGTTTTGTGCCGGTCGTCGCCGCGATCCGGGAATGGGGCGACCGTAACCTGAGCGAACCCGCGGCGCTGGCGGACGCCGCCGAGTAGAACCTTACATCTCGCCGGTGATGAACGGATTGGTCATCCGCTCCTGGCCGATGCTCGAGCCGGCGCCGTGTCCGCAGATGAAGCCGACGTCATCGCCGAGCGGCAAGAGCTTGGTCTTTATCGAATTGATCAGCGTGGCGTGACTGCCGCCGGGCAGGTCGGTGCGTCCGACCGAGCCGGCGAACAGGACGTCGCCGACATGCGCAAAACGCAAGTCCTTGTTGAAGAACACCACACTGCCGGGCGAGTGGCCGGGGCAGTGCAGGATGTCGAACTGCAAGCCGCCGATCGAGACGCTGTCGCCTTCGTCGAGCCAGCGGTCCGGCGCAAAGTTGCGCACCCCCGTCATGCCGAAGCGCGCGCCGCTCTCGACCACATTGTCGAGCAGGAACTTGTCCGTTTCATGCGGGCCCTCGATCGGCACCTTCAGCGCGTCGCGCAGATCGGCCGCGCCGCCGACATGGTCGATATGGCCGTGGGTCAGCCAGATCTTCTCCACGGTGACGCCGGTCTGCTTGATCGCATCCAGAATCTTCGGCACGTCGCCGCCGGGATCGATCACCACGGCCTTTTTGGAGGGCTCGTCCCAGATGATGGTGCAGTTCTGCTCGAACAGCGTCACGGGCACGATGATCGCGCCGGCTTTGGCTTTGGTGTCATTTTGCTCGGTCATGGCCTCACAATGCCGATTTTTGCCAGGCCGCCAAGCAAAAGATTCGGGCCAAACAGCCGGAACGAGACCGGGAACAATGGTCACACCGCCGTCCCAATTGATCTGCCAATTTGAACCGGGGCGTCGCTGTCGCGTTCTCCCGCGCGAGGGCGCAGATTTGGGTGGTCTTTCGGCATGGCTCAAGGCAATGCGAATTGGTGGCGCGACGGGATCTTCTATCAGATCTACCCGCGCTCGTTTCAGGATTCGAATGGCGACGGCGTCGGCGATCTCGCCGGCATCCTCAGGCGGCTGCCTTACGTCAAATCGCTCGGCGTCGACGCGATCTGGCTGTCGCCGATCTTTCCCTCGCCGATGGCGGATTTCGGCTACGACATTTCCGACTATACCGGCATCGAGCCGCTGTTCGGCACGATGGAAGATTTCGATGCGCTGCTCGCCGCCGCCCATGACAACGGCCTGAAGCTGATCCTCGACCTCGTTCCCAACCACACCTCGGACCAGCATCCCTGGTTCATCGAGAGCCGGTCCTCACGCGACAATCCCAAGCGCGACTGGTACATCTGGCGCCATCCGGCGCCGGATGGCGGCGTGCCGAACAACTGGTTGTCCGAGTTCGGCGGCAGCGCGTGGCAATTCGACGAGACCACGGGCCAATATTATTACCATGCTTTCCTGGCCCAGCAGCCGGATCTCAACTGGCGCAATCCGGAGGTTCGCACGGCGATCTACGACGTGATGCGGTTCTGGCTGGAGAAGGGCGTCGACGGCTTTCGCGTCGACGTGATTTGGCACCTGATCAAGGACGCCGAATTCCGCGACAATCCACCGAACCCGCACTACGTCGAGGGCCGGGCGCCGAACGAGAAGATCCTGACGCAATACTCGACCGATCAGCCGGAGGTGCATGACGTGATCGCGCAGATGCGGCGTGTCACCGATGCCTTTGGCGCGCGCGTCTTGATCGGCGAGATCTATCTGCCGCTGCATCGATTGGTGGCCTATTACGGCAACGATCTGACCGGCGCGCAGATGCCGTTCAACTTCGCGCTGCTCTCGACCTTCTGGAGCGCGCGCTCGATCGAGAAGATCATCGAGGATTACGAGAAGGCGCTGCCGCGCGGCGCCTGGCCGAACTGGGTGCTCGGCAATCATGACCGTCCGCGCGTTGCCAGCCGCGTCGGTCCCGAGCAGGCGCGTGTCGCCGCCATGCTGCTGCTGACGCTGCGCGGCACGCCGACGCTCTATTACGGCGACGAGATCGGCATGCATCAGCTCGCGATCGCGCCGGAGGACGTACGCGACCCCTTCGAGAAGAACGTGCCCGGCATCGGTGTCGGCCGCGACGGCTGCCGCACGCCGATGCAATGGGATTCCTCCAACTTCGCCGGCTTCTCGGAGGTCCGGCCATGGCTGCCTCTGCCGGAGGATCACATCCGCGAAAACGTCGTCAATCTCGAAGCCGATCCACGCTCGATCCTCACGCTATACAGGCGCCTGATCGCGTTGCGGAAAGCTTCCCCGCCGCTGGTCGCAGGTGATTATCACCCGATCTCGGCGCAAGGCGATCTGCTGATTTATCGCCGCGAGGCCGGCGGCAAGGCGGTGATCGTGGCGCTCAATCTCGGCGCCGATCCGATCGCTGTCACCACCAGCGCCATCCCCTTCGGCAGCGAGATCCTGCTGTCGACGTTTCTCGATCGCGAGGGGGAGAAGTTGGAGGGCGTGCTGGACTTGCGCGGCAACGAGGGCATGGTGCTGGCGCCGCCGACGTAGCCACGCTTTCGCCAGGAGAACGTCGGAAGAGTGACCACTGCTATCTCCCTGTCATTGCGAGCGCATCGAAGCAATCCAGACTGTCACCGCGGCGCGATTCTGGATTGCTTCGCTACCCTCGCAATGACGATCGTTGAAGCAGTGGAGCAGATTGCGGCTCTCGACGTCACCCCGGATGCTTCTTCGCCCGCACCGTGCTCCCGTCGATGTCGCTCCGCTTCAACAGATAATCCAGCCCGCCGACGCGGTACCAGCGATAGCCGTAGGGCTCCAGCACGACGCGGTGCTGGCCGCGCTTGTCGGCGTGGCTGTGGTCTTCCGCGAGCAGATTGACGAGGTGCGCGCCGGCCCCATCAGGCAATCCGGCCGAGAACGCGATCTCGCGCGGCTTCTCGTCGAGATTGTGCACGAACAGCACCGAATTGTTGCGCCAGTCATAGCGCATGATGAACACGGCGGGATCGCGCACAGGAATTATCGCGAAATCGCCCCAGCCGACTTCCGGCACCTCCTTGCGCATGCGCACGATGCGTTCGGTCCAGTTCAGCATCGAGTTGGGATCGCGCCGCTGCTTGGCGACGTTGACGTGGTCGTAGCCGTAAGGGCCCTTGTCGATGACGGGGCATGCCGGCTTGTTGCTCTTGGTGAAGCCGCCATGCGGCTCGGTCGACCATTGCATCGGCGTGCGCGCGCAGTTGCGTTCAGGCAGCGAGAGATCGTCGCCCATCGCGATCTCGTCGCCATAACGGATGACGGGCGTCCCCGGCAGCGTGCACATCAGGCTATAGGCGAGCTCGAGCCGCCGGCGGTCGCCGCCCAACATCGGTGCGAGGCGCCGCCTGATGCCGCGGTCGTAGAGCTGCATGTCCTTGTCGGGACCGAAGCATTTGAACACGATCTCGCGCTGTGCCTTGGTCAGGCGGCCGAGATCGAGCTCGTCGTGATTGCGCAGGAACAGCCCCCATTGCGCGGTGGCCGGCCGCGGCTTGGTCGCCTTCAGCGCCTTCGCCAACGGCCGCGAGTCGGCCGAGGCCAACGCGTAGAACAGGTTCTGGTTGACGTGGAAGTTGAACATCATGTGCATGCGATCGCCGTCGCGCCCGAAATATTCCATGTCCGTCTTCGGCAGCACGTTGGCTTCGGCAAGGATGATGGCGTCGCCCTGGCGCCATTGCAGGAATTCGCGGAAGGCGCGCAGCATGTCGTACTGCTCGACCGGCTTCCTCACTTTCGCGCCCTTGGTCGCGATCACGAAGGGCACGGCATCCATGCGGAAGCCGGAGACGCCGAGCTGGATCCAGAACCCCATGATCTTGAGGATCTCGGCCTGCACGCGCGGGTTTGAGGTGTTGAGATCGGGCTGGAAATCGTAGAAGCGATGAAAGTACCAGGCACCGGCTTCCTTGTCGCGCGTCCATGTCGATTTCTGCACGCCTGGAAACACCATGCCCTCGTTGGCGTTGGCCGGCTTCTTGTCGGACCAGACATACCAGTCGCGATAGGGCGAGTTCTTGTCGCGCCGCGCCTCCTTGAACCAGGGATGCTGGTCCGAGGTGTGGTTGACCACGAGATCGATGATGATTCGGATGCCGCGCTGCTTGCAGCCATGGGCGAACTCGACGAAATCGCCGAGCGTGCCGTAGCGGGAATCGACGCTGTAATAGTCTGCGATGTCATAGCCGTCGTCGCGGCCCGGTGAGGTCTGGAACGGCATCAGCCAGATCGTGGTGATGCCAAGCCCGTGCAGATAGTCGAGCCGGCGGAGCAAGCCCTTGAAGTCGCCGATGCCGTCGCCGTTGGCGTCCATGTAGGAGCCGACGGACAGGCAGTAGATTATGCCGTTCTTGTACCAGAGATCGTCGATCATGCGCCGCAGCCTCGATGGATCCGCCCGGGCGCGGCGGCTGCGTGATAAGTGTGAAGGAGAAGGGAGGTTCCGCCCTCTCGCCTCACACTCGCTGTCGTCCCGGGGCGCGTAGCGAGCCCGAGACCCTTAACCCCCAGGGAGAAGTTTGGCGAAGATTCGAAGTGACCGTCTTCGTTAAGCAACCACTTCCTGTGGTTATGGATTCCGGGCTCGCCCCAAGCGGGCGCGCGCCGGAATGACGGGTGGGGAGACAGTGTCCGTCCCTCACGGAATCGGCTATCCTCCTCCCATGGACAACACCGCCCGCAACATCGCTCTCGTACCGCCGCCGGACCGTCGCCAGTCGGAGACGGCGCTTGCGGTTGCGCGCGGGACGGCGCGGCTGTTGCGATCGCTCGGCTTCTCATGCATCAGCGAATTGCCGCTGCCGTCGGGCCGCCGCGCCGATCTCGTCGCGTTGAACGAGCGCGGCGAGGTCTGGATCGTCGAGATTAAGTCGTCGGTGGAGGATCTGCGCGCCGATCAGAAATGGCACGAATACCGCGCTCATTGCGACCGGCTGTTCTTCGCCTTCACGCAGGATCTGCCGTGCGAGATCTTTCCTGAAGATACCGGCCTCATCATTGCCGACGCCTATGGCGCGCACATGCATTGCGAGGCGCCCGAGCACAAGCTTGCTGCCGCCACGCGCAAGCAGATGACGGTGCGCTTCGCGATGGCGGCAGCGCTGCGGATCAACCGCCTGGTCGATCCGCAGGGACACGCGGATTTCTGGGAGTAGGGCGCACTCGTGTCCCGGACGCGCTGCAGCTGAACGCTGCGGCGCAGAGCCGGGACCCAGAAGGCGACAATGTATGCTGAGGCATGGGCCCCAGCTCAGCAGCGCACCACTTCGTGCTGCGCTGCGTCCGGGGCGCAAGTGCGGCGAAAACTACCTCGGCGCGCGCTTGGCCAAAATCCGCTGCAACGTGCGGCGGTGCATGTTCAGCCGGCGCGCCGTCTCCGAGACGTTGCGGTTGCACATTTCGTAGATGCGCTGGATGTGTTCCCAGCGCACGCGGTCGGCGGACATCGGATTGGTCGGCAGTTCGGATTTCTCCGCGCTGGTCGAGAGCAGCGCCGCGACGACGTCGTCGGCGTCCGCGGGTTTCGAGAGATAATCGACCGCGCCCATCTTTACCGCGGTCACGGCGGTGGCGATGTTGCCATAGCCGGTCAGCACGATCGCGCGCGCGTCCGGGCGCTTCTTCTTCAGCGCCGAGACCACGTCAAGGCCGTTGCCGTCGCCGAGCCGCAAATCCACCACGGCGAAGGCCGGTGCCGATTTGCCGATCTGCGCAAGACCGTCCGAGACGGTGTCGCAGGATGTCACGGCAAAGCCCCGCGTCTCCATCGCGCGCGACAGCCGCTCCAGAAACGGCTTGTCGTCCTCCACGATGAGAAGCGAGCGGTCGGTCTGTTCGTTCAGTTCGGCGATGGCGTTCAAGGTGTTGTCCTCTCTCCAGCGCATTGACATATGGCGTCGCAATCGTTCGGTGCCAAGGCGGCCAATAGTCGATCGGCCCCGTTGTGCGACGCAAGGTCGCGGCCTATCCTATTGTTTCTTCAAGCGTCTCGATAGCCTCAAAACGCTCTCGCGGCCAATTGATCTGGACCACCGCGCCGTGATCCGGAAAGGTCCGGTTGGTAAAGGAGACCTTGGCGCCGGTGCGTTCGAGCAGTGTGCGCGCGATGAACACGCCGAGACCGAGGCCGCGCCGCTCGCCGCCGCCTTCATCCTGGGTGCGCCGCCGCGACAGATAGGGCTCACCGATCCGGTTGAGGATGTCGGGCGGGATGCCGGGACCGTCGTCGGAGATCACGAGTTCGATATGGTCCTTGTTCCACCAGGCGTTCACCTCAACGGTGGTGCGAGCGAAATCGACTGCGTTCTCGACGATGTTGCCGATGCCATAGAGGATCGCGGGGTTGCGTGAGCCGACCGGCTCGGCCGCGACGGCCACCGCGATCCGCACCTTGATCTCGACACCGAAGTCGCGATGTGGCGCAACCACCTCCTCGATCAGCTCCGACAGCTTCATGCGGTCGAACGGCGCGCCGGTGGAGGACAGCTGCGTGATCTTGCTCAATATGTCGCGGCAGCGCTGGGTCTGCTCGCGCAGGGTTTTCAGGTCGGCGGCGATGGTCGGATCGTTCACCGTCTTTTCCAATTCGCGCGAGATCAGGAAGATGGTCGCGAGCGGCGTGCCGAGCTCATGCGCGGCTGCGGCAGCTAATCCGTCGAGCTGGGTCAGATGCTGCTCGCGCGTCAGCACGAGCTCGGTTGCAGCCAGCGCGTCCGCGAGCTTGCGCGCCTCCTCGGTCACCTGGAAGGAGTAGAGGCTGGTGACGCCGATCGCGAGCGCGATCGAGAGCCAGACGCCGATGAGATAGATCGGCGGCAGCACCAGGGGATCATCGGAATCCCAGGGCAGCGGCAGATGAAAGAAGAACAGGATCGAGGCGCAGGCAACGGCAAGCAGGCCGAGGCCAAAGGTGAAGCGGGCGGGCAGCGCCGTGGCCGAGATCAGCACGGGTGCGAGGAACAGGAACGAGAACGGGTTCTGGAGGCCGCCGGTGAAGAACAAAAGCCCAGCCAATTCCACGATGTTGAGTGCCAGCAGTCCGGCCGCCTGCATCGGCTCCAACCGCTGCATTGGATTGGCCACCGTCTGGAGCGCCAGGTTGAGTGCTGCCGACAGGAAGATGATGCTGACGCAGGGGACGATCTCGACGTTGAATTCCAGCCCCTGCGCCACGATGAAGATCGCGGCGAGCTGCCCCAGCACCGCGAGCCAGCGCAGCCGCAGGATCGTGTCCAGGCGGATATGCCGCTGCGCGTGGCGAAAGCCGGAATCGGCAATTTCGGTCATGTCGGCCAATGTGGCGGTGCCTTCTCGATCACAAGCGCTGGGCTCACGGAACCACCCAGGAATTACAAGCCTTGCGCTATCGGCTGCAATAGCAGAAGAACGGCCAGCATGACTGAGAATGACAAGGCTTCAAGTCGGCCGACTGTCGCGGATCGCAGCGCACCTGCGGCGATTGCGGTCGATCATCTCGTCAAGGTCTACAAGCAGACCCGCGCCGTCGACGATATCTCCTTTTCGTTGCCGCGCGGCAGCATCACCGGGCTGCTTGGCGGCAACGGCGCCGGCAAGACCACGACCATTGCGATGATCATGGGCCTGGTGCTGCCGACCTCCGGCCGTGTGCAGGTGCTCGGGCGAAGGATGCCTGAGGAGAGCGCGTCCGTGCTGGGGCGGATGAATTTCGAGAGCCCCTATGTCGACATGCCGATGCGGCTCACGGTGCGACAGAACCTCACCATCTTCGGCAAGCTCTACGCGGTGAAGAACCTGTCCGAGCGCATCGCCGAGCTCGCCGATGATCTCGACCTCAGCGATTTCATCGATCGCGCCAACGGCAAGCTCTCCGCCGGGCAGAAGACCCGCGTCGCGCTCGCGAAAGCGCTGATCAACCAACCCGAGCTGCTCTTGCTGGACGAGCCGACCGCCTCGCTCGATCCTGACACCGCCGATTGGGTGCGGGCGCATCTGGAGCGCTATCGCAGGCAGCACCACGCCACCATCCTGTTGGCCTCGCACAACATGCTCGAGGTCGAGCGGCTCTGCGATCGCGTCATCATCATGAAGCGCGGCCGCATCGAGGACGACGACACGCCTGAGGCGATCATGGCCCGCTACAACCGCACCACGCTGGAGGAGGTGTTTTTGGACGTCGCACGCGGGCGGGTGAACGGTGCGAAGGAGGCGGCGAAGTGAGAGTGAGAAGGCAGCGGGTGCTCCTTTCGTCACTGCGAGCGAAGCGAAGCGATCCAGAATCTTTCTGCAGAAGGACTCTGGATTGCTTCGTCGCATCAGCGCAAAATTGCTACACAATTTTGTCGCGAGCTCCTCGCAATGACGTCTTGGATAGATCGTGCGCGGCATTTCCATCGCTATGCGGGAGGGCGCCATGAGCCAGCTCTCGCTCCGCCGCGGCATCTCCGCCCATCGCATCGGCGCGATGATCCTGCGCTATTGGTATCTGCTGATGTCGTCCTGGCCGCGGCTGCTCGAGCTCTTGTATTGGCCGGCGCTGCAAGTCATCACCTGGGGCTTCCTCCAGCTCTATATCGCCGAGAATGCCAATTTCTTCGCGCGCGCCGGCGGCACGCTGATCGGCGCCGTTATCCTCTGGGACATTCTGTTCCGTGGGCAACTCGGCTTCTCCATCTCGTTCCTCGAAGAGATGTGGGCACGCAACATCGGCAACCTCATGATGAGCCCCTTGAGGCCGATCGAATTTCTGCTGTCGCTGATGGTGATGAGCCTGATCCGGCTCGCGATCGGGATCATTCCGATGACGCTGCTCGCGCTGTTCCTGTTTCACTTCAATGTTTATGCCCTCGGCCTGCCACTGATCGCCTTCTTCTGCAATCTGATCTTCACGAGCTGGTCGGTCGGCATCTTCGTCTCGGGCCTGGTGCTGCGAAATGGCCTCGGCGCCGAGAGCATCGTCTGGACCTTGATGTTCGCAATCCTGCCGCTCGCCTGCGTCTACTATCCCGTCAGTGTGCTGCCTGCCTGGCTGCAATACGTCGCCTGGGCGTTGCCCCCGACCTATGCCTTCGAGGGAATGCGCGCGCTCCTGATCGAGCAAACCTTTAGGACCGATCTGATGCTGGAGGCGTTGGCCATCAACGCAGTGCTGCTGGTCGCATCTTTTGGGGCATTCCTTGCCCTATTGCGAAGCGCCAGGAAGCACGGTTCGCTGCTCTCGGCTGGCGAATAACGTCACTTTCCCGTGGATTCATGCTGGTTTTGGCGCTTCCGCTACGTAGATGTACGGAACCATGCATTGACGCAATATTGCGCATTCGGCAGTATGCTGCGATGCGAAGAGGGATATGAGCGATGCCTATTGGTGAGTTTGGCGGCGCGCCGCCCCTGGCGGCTGAAGGCAGTCCGGTCCTGACGACGCCGATGTACTGGATGTACGAGATGGCGCAAGCCTCTCTCAATCCGGCGCGCGCGGTCACCGATGCGACCAAGCTCCTGTTTCAGAATCCTCTCAATCCCTGGGCGCGTACCGAGGTCGGCAAGTCGGTCGCCGCGGCCTGCGAATTGTTCGAGCGCACCACGCGCCGCTACGGCAAGCCGGAATGGGGCCTCAACGACACCGAGGTCAATGGCATCCGCGTCCCCGTCGAGATCCGTTCGGTCTGGGAAAAGCCGTTCTGCAAGCTGCTCTATTTCGATCGCAAGTTCGCTCGCCCCTTGCGCAGTCCGCAGCCGCGCGTGCTGATCGTGGCACCGATGTCCGGCCATTATGCGACGCTGCTGCGCGGTACGGTCGAGGCCTTTCTGCCCGCGCATGAGGTCTACATCACCGATTGGGCCGATGCCCGCATGGTGCCGCTCAGCGAGGGCCGCTTCGATCTCGACGACTACATCGACTATGTCATCGAGATGCTGCACGTTCTCGGCGGCAACACCCACGTTATGGCGGTGTGCCAGCCCTCCGTCCCCGTCGTCGCCGCCGTCTCGATCATGGAAGCACGGCGTGATCCCTTTGTGCCGACCTCGATGACGCTGATGGGCGGGCCGATCGATACCCGCCGCAATCCGACCGCGGTGAACAACCTCGCCCAGGAGCGCGGCATCGACTGGTTCCGCAACCACGTCATCACCAAGGTGCCGTTCCCGCATCCGGGCATGATGCGCGATGTCTATCCGGGATTCTTGCAGCTCAACGGCTTCATCAGCATGAATCTCGACCGGCATATGGATGCCCACAAGCAGCTCTTCGCCAATCTGGTGAAAGGCGACGGCGATCTCGTCGACAAGCATCGCGAATTCTACGACGAATATCTCGCAGTCATGGATCTCTCCGCGGAGTATTATCTGCAAACCGTCGACACCGTGTTCGTGAAGCACGCACTGCCGAAGGGCGAGATGACCCATCGCGGAACACGCGTCGATCCTTCCAGGATCACGCGCGTGGCCTTGATGACGGTCGAAGGCGAGAAGGACGATATCTCCGGCCTCGGTCAGACCGAAGCAACGCACACTTTGTGCAGCGGGATTCCCGATCATCGCCGCGTTCATTACGTCCAGAAGGGCGTCGGGCATTACGGCGTGTTCAACGGCTCGCGTTTCAAGTCGGAAATCGTGCCGCGGATCCATGATTTCATGGTGTCGGCGGCGAATCCGACCTCGCTGCAGGCGCTCGCGGCCGAATAGTCGCGTATTTCGGCTTTCCCGTCGAAAATTCCTGCCCTGCCGGGGCCTTTTGGAGCGGGCGGTTCCGTCCAGATTCGCGGTATTAAGGTAACCTCAAAGGAGTGAGTCGCTACTCACCCCTTGGGGGTGCCGCATGCGTCCAGCGGGGAGGAAAATTGATGGTTCCAACCCCAGTCTGTAGGGTCTCCCGGACGCCTGACCGCTGTATATTGGGCAAATGATTTGTTTTTGCGCCGAGCGCTTCCCATGGCGGCGGTTATGGCAGAATCGGGGCGCCCTCCTGCCCCCCGGACTGACAGACATGGCCACTCGCGCGCTCCTTTATCGGCGGCCCCACGAACCAAAGACCCTCGTCATCACCCACGGCTCGCAATTTTTTGCGATCCGGCTGCGCCGCCACAGACGCGCGCGACGCTATACGCTCAGAATCCATCCGAGCGATCGCGAAGCCATCCTCACCATGCCGCCGCGCGGCACGCTCGCCGAAGCAAAAGACTTCGCGCAGCGTCACGGCGCTTGGATCGCCGCACGCCTCGGCCGGTTGCCGAAGGCGGCTCCGTTCCAGCCAGGCACGGTGATACCGTTGCGCGGCACGCCCCATCGCATCGTTCATCGCGCCGGCCAGCGCGGCACGGTGTGGACCGAGATGCGCGAGTCCGGCGAACGCATTCTCTGCGTCGCCGGTGGTCTCGAGCATGTCGACCGCCGCGTCAGCGACTTCCTCAAGCGTGAGGCGCGCCGCGATCTCCAGCGCTCAGCCGAGGCCTACGCGGCCGAGCTTGGCGTCAGGGTCAAGCGGCTCTCGATCCGCGACCAGTCCAGCCGCTGGGGCTCCTGCACCTCGGCGGGCTCGCTGTCGTTCTCCTGGCGGCTGATCCTCGCACCGCCCTTCGTGCTCGACTACCTCGCCGCCCACGAGGTCGCCCATCTCGTCGAGATGAACCACTCGGCGCGGTTCTGGCGCGTCTGCGGTAAGATCTGCCCGTCGATGGAACGCGCCAAGAAGTGGCTCGACACGTGCGGGAATGATCTGCACCGGTATGGGGTCGAGGATTAGGCCCTGCTTTTGCTGGAAGGTGTCATTGTCGGCCTTGTCGGCGCTTGCGCACTGGAGCGGGCGATCCGGTATTCGAGAGGCAGTGATTGTTTGGTCGAGAGGCTGCGGCGCGCTGGATTCACCGCCCAGCCATCATCGGCCTCCGTCGAACGCTGCTGTTTTGCCCCGACGTGTCAAATGGTCTTGCCGCCAGCGTCAGCTGTTTTGCGATCCGCGTAAGCCGTTGATTCCTCTATCACCGGCTACTGTGCATGGGGTTGTTTTCGCAGTTTTGTTTTGATGCGCTCAGGACCTCAACCCGAATCTACCTGGTCCCGCCGAACAGCCGGTCCATCAACCAGCCGTCGAGCCCTGCCGCCGCCTCGGGGCGTACATTGGCGCGCGTGGGAGGCGGCGGGCGATAGCCGCCATTGTTCGTCGGTGCAGGTCCGGCCGCTGTCGGCGGGGAGACTTGCGAGGCGGCCTGCGCAAGGTTCGAAAGGCCCCAGCCGCCTGGTGAGCTCGGCAAGGCGGCCACCGGCACACCCTCATGTGCCGTGCGCATGAAGCGCGTCCAGACTTCCACCGGCAGCCCGCCGCCGGTGGCCTTCTTGGTCGGCGAGTTGTCGTCATTGCCGAGCCAGACGCCGGTGACGAGGTTGGCGGTGTAGCCGATGAACCAGGCGTCGCGGTAATCCTGGCTGGTGCCAGTCTTGCCGGCCGCCGGCCAGCCCGGGATCTCGGCCTTCTTGGCGGTGCCGTTGATCAAGGTCTCCCGCATCATCGTGTTCATCATGCCGACATAGCGCGGGTCGATCACCTGGTTGCGCTCGTCCGGCTGGCGCATGTAGAGCAGCTTGCCGCCGAGCGTCTTGATCCGCGTCACGACATGCGGCGCCACCGCGAGGCCGCCATTGGCGAACGGCGCATAGGCGCCGACCAACTCGACGACAGAGACTTCCGATGTTCCGAGCGCGATCGAGGCGTTCGGCTCGAGCTTCGAGGAGATGCCGAGCCGGTGCGCCGTGCGCACCACGTTCTTCGGTCCGACCTCGAGGCCAAGGCGGATCGCGACCGTGTTGAGCGACATCGCCAGCGCCTGCGTCAGCGTCACCGCGCCGAAATATTCGTGGGTGTAGTTCTCAGGCCTCCAGCCCTTGACCTCGATCGGGGCGTCCTGGCGAACGGTATCCGGCGTCAGCCCCTGCTCGAGCGCCGTCAGGTACACGAACGGCTTGAACGAGGAGCCCGGCTGGCGCTTTGCGGTGACCGCGCGGTTGTACTGGCTCTCGGAATAGTTCCGTCCGCCGACCATGGCGCGTACCGCGCCGTCAGGCGTCATCGCCACCAGCGCACCCTGGCTGACGTTGAACTTCACGCTCTTGGCCGCGAGCTCGTCGATGATGGCGGCTTCCGCCACGCTCTGCAGCTTCGGATCGATCGTGGTTTCAACCTTGATGCTCTCGTCGATCTGGCCGACGAGATCGTCCAGCACCTCGCCGATCCAGTCGGCGACGTAATTGACCGTTCCGGCGCCGACCGGCTTCACGTTATAGGAGGGATGGCCGATCGAGGCCTTGGCTTGCGCGTCGGTGATGAATTTCGCATCCGCCATCGCCGCGAGAACGATTTGTGCGCGCGCTTCCGCGCCCTCGGGATTGCGATTCGGCGCAAGACGCGAGGGCGATTTGACGAGGCCCGCCAGCATCGCGGCTTCGGCGATCGTCACGTTCTTGGCCGACTTGCCGAAATAGCGCTGCGCCGCGGCCTCGACCCCATAAGCGCCGGAGCCGAAATAGACGCGGTTGAGGTAGAGCTCCAAAATCTCGTTCTTGGAATGCTTGCGCTCCAGCCAGATCGCGAGCTCCGCCTCCTGCAGCTTGCGCTGCATGGTTCGCTCCTGGGTCAGGAACAGGTTTTTGGCGAGCTGCTGCGTCAGCGTCGAGCCGCCCTGCGAGACGCCGCGATGGAGCACGTTGGTGACGAGGGCGCGCAGGATGCCGACCGGGTCGATGCCGAAATGGGAATAGAAGCGGCGGTCCTCGATGGCGATGAACGCCTTGGGCAGATAGGGCGGCAGGTCTTTCAGCGCGACGTTGGCGCCGGCCATCTCGCCGCGCTGCGCCAGCATGCTGCCGTCGATGCCGACGATCTGGATCGTCGGCGGGCGCTTAGGGATTTCCAGCGACTGGATCGGCGGCAGATGGGCGCCAACATAGATCACGACGCCGATCACGGCGATCACGCCCCACAAGCTCAGCACCGCGCTCCAATAGACCAGACGGCCGAGGCTGAAGCCTCCGCGCGACTTTGCCCGTCGCTTGGCGCTGCCGGGGCCGGCCGATACCTTGCGCTCGCGCGGCGGCTCGTCGCCGGCATCGTCGCTCTTGCGCTTGGCGGATGATTTCGCTGATTTCTTCGGCTTGTCGTCGCCACCGGGAATGCGGTCCGCCGCGGTCAGGCGCAGGTCGGCGAGCGCCGCAGGCAAGCCGAATAGCGGCTCCTTCCGCCCACCCTTCTTCTTTCCCCACGCCATACGCCAAACGCCCGGTCAGCCCACCCCGCCGCACGCTAGCGGTCGCTGTTTAAGGCCCGGTTACCCAGAACTTAACGCGCAATTAGGAGGTGCGGCATTCGCCGGCCGCAGTTCCGCTTCTGGAGCGCCAGAGCTAGGATCGCTCGCATCAAGAAAAAGGAAACTCGCATGGGCCATATCGATCCGACCAAGGAGATCTTCGCGCATTTCCGGGAGAACGACCGCCCGGGCCCGATCCACATGCTCAATCTGGTGCGGCTACGCAAAGAGGCAGCCTATCCGGACGGCCGCAAGGCGAGCGGCGCCGAAGCCTATGCGGCCTATGGCCGCGAGAGCGGCCCGGTGTTCGAACGCCTCGGCGGCCGCATCGTCTGGCAAGGCAAATTCGAGCTGATGCTGATCGGTCCCCAGGAGGAGCGCTGGGACCATTGCTTCATCGCCGAATATCCGAGCGTCTCAGCCTTCGTCGAGATGATCCGCGATCCCGTCTATCGCGAGGCCGTGAAGCATAGGCAGGCAGCGGTGGAGGATTCGCGCCTGATCCGACACGCGGTGTTGCCGGTGGGGAAGAATTTTGGGGAGATACCGGAGTAGGCCCCGTCATTCCGGGGCGATGCGAATGCATCGAATGATGGTGCGCACTTGCGCACCTGAGAATCTCGACATTCCGGGTCTGGCGCTTGCGCGCCATCCCGGAATGACCGTTTAGCCTAGCCCGACGGCCCCGTGTCCTCGATGACCGGCCCGAACAGCTCCCAGCGTTCGCCGTTGAATTTCATCATCTGCATCTGCTTGTTGACGCGGTAGTCGTTGGGACCGGTGGTGATCTTGATGCCGGGCAGCGCCAGGCTCGGCGTATAGCCCTTGATGTTGGCGACCTGCTTCATGACGTTCTCACGCGTCAGGTCGTCGCCGCATTGCTTCAGCACCTGGACCAGGAGCTCCGCCACCGAATAGGCATAGGTGTTCACGGTGTTGAGCTTGTCGCCTTCCGGGAAATACTTGTCCATGAAAGCGAAGAAGGCCTTCACACCCGGATCGTCCTTCCACTGGGGATCGCCGGGGTCCTTGCCGTAATTGGTCGAGATGATGCCCTTGGAAATATCGAGGCCGGCCGGCTTCAGCGTCGCTGACACCGGGCTCGCATTGATGTCGAGGATATGCACCGGAGACCAGCCGAGGTCGGCGAGCTTCTTGATCGCCTGCGCCGCGAATTTCGGCGTCGAGGCGTCATAGAACAGGTCGACGCCCATCGACTTCAGCTTGACCACCTGGGAGTCAACGGTCGGATCGGTGACCTCGTAGGAGACCTCGCCGACGATCATGCTGGCGGCCTTGTCACCCAGGCCGCTCTTGAGGCCCGCGAGATAGTCGCGGCCCATGTCGTCGTTCTGGTAGAGCACGCCGATCTTGGCGTTGGGGTGGTTGGCGAGAATGTACTTGGCGTAGATCCTTCCTTCGGACACGTAGTTCGGATTGTAGGCAATGGTCCAGGGAAAGTTCTGCGGATCGTTGAAGCGCGCGGCGCCGGTGGACGCCAGCAGTTGCGGCACCTTCTTGCCGTTGAGATATTTTTGCACGGCGGCATTGGCTGCGGTGCCGATCAGCTGGAAGGTGAACAGCACCTCGTCGCCTTCGACCAGCTTGCGCACCTGCTCGACCGTCTTCGGCGGCGAATAGGCATCGTCATACTGGATCAGATTGATCTTGCGGCCGTTGATGCCGCCCTGATCGTTGATCATCTTGAAATAGGCGGCCTGGGTCTTGCCGATATTGGCGTAGACCGAGTAGGCACCGGAGAACGGAACGGTCTGGCCGATCTTGATCTCGGTGTCGCTCGCGCCGGTGTCGTATTTCTTCTGGGCGAGGGCTTGGCTTGCGGAGAATGCGAAGGCGAGCGCCGCCGTGGCAGCTAGGAAGGCTCTGCGATTGTCCATGTTGGTTCGTTCCTCCTGACGGAATTTTCGATCGATGGTCTTTGTCCGTTGATGCAACGGTCGCCATCGCTGCCGAAGATTGTGGAGGAACGTTCGCCGCCGCGCAAGGATCACGGCGCTGCGCCGTAGCGTCTCACGCTAAAAACTAGGCCAGGAACAATGCCACTAGCGCAACCGCCGCCGGCCGCGATCACGCACGGCTTGGTCTGGAACGCTAAGGCGGGATTGCCGTGGACGAGAGCGCAGAGGTTGGCAATCAAAATCAGGTTGAGCCCCCCCAAGCGTCAGCTTTCGGGTGGACGTTAGTACGGCCGGCGTGGCAAGTCCGGCGGCGTGTTTCGATGCAATGGTGCCGCAATGCCCGCTGGACCAACCAAAACGCCTGAACGCTTTGGTCTCGATCGCCTGGTGACGCCGATCGGGATCGCCCTGCTCGTCACCGATGCCGATGGCGCCTTGCGCGCGCTCGACTGGGCGGATTACGAGCACCGCATGCGCGAGCTGTTGCGCCTGCATTATGGGGTGGTGGATCTGAGCAATCAGCCTGCGCCGACGCAGATGCGGGCTGCGCTGTCGGGCTATTTTGAAGGCGATCTTGGCCAGCTCTCGTGCATCGCATGGCGCACCGCCGGCACGTCGTTCCAGCAGAAGGTCTGGACCGCACTTGCGCGGATTCCCGCCGGGACCGCGATGAGCTACGGCGCACTCGCGGCAAAGATAGGCATGCCCAAAGCCATTCGCGCCGTTGGCCATGCCAACGGCTCCAATCCGATCAGTGTGGTGCTGCCGTGTCATCGCCTGATCGGCGCCGATGGGTCGCTGGTGAAATACGGCGGTGGGCTGGAGCGCAAGCGCTGGCTGCTGCGGCACGAGGGGGTGGAGCTTTAGGTCTCTTCTTTTCGTCATTCCGCGGCACCCCGGAACGACAGACGAGATCACGCCGCCGGCTGCACCGCCTTGTCGCCGGCCATCACATGGGTCAGCGCGCTCTTGATCGCGGCCTGGCGGGTCGGCGCGTTGATCTGTGCGCCCAGAAGGTCGGTGACGTAGAACACATCGCGCGCGCGCTCGCCGAACGTCGCGACATGGGCCGAGGCGATGTTGAGGTTGAGCTTCGAGATCGCGGTGGTCAGCTCGTAGAGCAGGCCGGGCCGGTCGAGGCCGGAGACCTCGATCACGGTGTAGCGGTCGGACCATTGGTTGTTGATGGTCACTTCCGGCTCGATCACGAACGGCTTCGCCTTGCTGCGCACGGTGCGCCGCGCCACCACTTCCGGCAGGCGCAGCTTGCCTTCCAGCACGTCCTCGATCATCTCGCCGATCCGGGTGGCGCGCCGTCCCTCGTCCTCGTCGCGGTCATACTCCCGCGAGATCGAGATCGTGTCGAGCGCACGGCCGTCGGTGGTGGTGTAGATCTGGGCGTCGACGATGTTGGCGCCGGCCGAGGCGCAGGCTCCGGCGATGATCGAGAGCAGCCAGGGATGGTCGGCGGCGAAAATCGTGAGTTCGGTGACGCCACGCATCTCGTCGAAGCCGACATTGATCGCGAGTTTGTGGCCGGCCTGCTCGCTGGAGCGGACGAAGCGGGCATGGCGGATTTTTCGCGGCAGCTCGACCTTGAGCCAATAGGCCGGATAGTGCCGGCCGATATAGGCATCGAGCTCGTCAGCCGGCCATTCGGCGAAGGCCATGCGGAATTCGGCGTGCGCAACGGCGAGGCGCTTTCCGCGGTCGACTTCCGAGAAGCCGCCGGTGAGCACCGGCTCGGTCTCGTAATAGAGCGAGCGCAGCAGCTGCGCCTTCCAGCCGTTCCACACGCCCGGGCCGACGCCGCGGATATCGGCGGTTGTCAGGATGGTCAACAGCTTCATCTGCTCAACCGACTGCACCACGGCGGCGAAATTCTCGATCGTCTTGCGGTCCGAGAGGTCGCGCGACTGCGCGACCGTGGACATCGTCAGATGCTCCTCGATCAGCCAGGCCACGAGCTCGGTATCGGCCGGGCTGAAGCCGAGCCGGGGGCACAGCCGCCGCGCCACCTTGGCGCCGGCAATGGAGTGATCCTCGAGGCGGCCCTTGGCGACGTCGTGCAGCAGCGTCGCGATGTAGATGACAGGCCGGTGCTCGGGCCTGATCTTGCGGAACAGGTCGCTGGCCAGCACGAACTCCTCGATGCCGCCGCGCTCGATGTCCTGAAGGAAGCCGATGCAGCGGATCAGGTGCTCGTCGACGGTGTAGTGATGATACATGTTGAACTGCATCATCGAGACGATCTTGCCGAAGGCGCGAATGAAGTGGCCGAGCACGCCGGTCTCGTTCATCCGCCGCAGCACGATCTCGGCATTGTCGGAGATGAGGATCTCCATGAACAGCCGGTTGGCCTCGGGATTCTCGCGCAGTTGCGCGTTGATCAGGCCCAGCGAGCGCGTCACACCGCGCATCGCATCCGGATGGAAGGCGAGGTTGTTCTTCTGCGCCAGGCGGAAAATGCGGATCAGATTGACCGGATCGTGCTTGAAGACGTCGGGCGCGGCGATGTTGATGCGATTGTTGTCGACGATGAAATCGTCGCTGTCAGGCACGCGCCGCTTCACGGTGCTGGGCCGCAGCCGCGCCATCATCCGGCTCAGCACCGGCGCGGGCTTGGCCTGCTGGTCCTCGAGCTTGGCGCAGAGAATGGCGGTGAGGTTGCCGACTTCCTTGGCGACCAGGAAGTAGTGTTTCATGAAGCGCTCGACGTCCTGCATGCCGGGATGCGAGGTGTAGCCGAGCCTGACCGCGATCTCGCGCTGGAGGTCGAAGGAGAGGCGCTCTTCGGCGCGATTG
Source organism: Bradyrhizobium sp. 137 (assembly GCF_023074095.1). Classification (NCBI taxonomy): domain Bacteria; kingdom Pseudomonadati; phylum Pseudomonadota; class Alphaproteobacteria; order Hyphomicrobiales; family Nitrobacteraceae; genus Bradyrhizobium; species Bradyrhizobium sp. 137. The sequence goes on along the minus strand of NZ_JADPKU010000055.1, from coordinate 237,482 downwards.
CAGTAGAAATGCAGATTGCAGCGCACCGACCAGAGGAAATCGGCGCAGCGGCGGAAGCTGCGATATTCCTGCGCGTCGAACACGCCGCGCTCGACCAGCTCGTCGGTGTCGCGGACGCGATAGACGTATTTTGCGATCCAGAACAGCGTGTGCAGGTCGCGCAGGGCGCCCTTACCGTCCTTGACATTCGGTTCGACAAGATAGCGCGACTGGCCGCCGCGGCGATGCCGCTCCTCGCGCTCGGCGAGTTTTGCGGTGACGAATTCGGACGCGGTGCCCTGCACCACCTCCTTGTCGAAGCGCTCGACCAATTCGTCATAGAGCGGCTTGTCGCCGGTCAGGAAGCGCGTCTCCAGGATCGCGGTGCGGATCGTCATGTCGCCGCGCGCCTGCCGGATCGACTCGTCGACCGAGCGCGTGGCGTGGCCGACCTTCAGTCCCATGTCCCAGAGGCAGTAGAGGATGGCTTCAGCGACCTGCTCGCCCCAGGCGGTCTGCTTGTAGGGCAGGATGAACAGCAGATCGATGTCGGATTCCGGCGCCATCAGCCCGCGGCCATAGCCGCCGGTCGCCACCACCGCCATGCGCTCGGCGCCGCTCGGGATTGGTGAGCGGTAGAGATGCCGGGTCGCGGCCGAATACAGGATGCGGATGATCTCGTCCTGGACGTGGCACAGTCGCTCGGCGCAGCGCCTTCCGTGGCGGTCCCTGAGCAGGATCGCCTGTGCGGCGGCGCGCGCCGCGATCAACTCGGCCTTGAGCAATTGCGCCATGGCGGTGCGGAACGCGTCCTCGCGGCCCTCGTGCTTTTCGGCGAGCGCATCGACCGCGGCGGTGATCCGCGCGCTGTCGAAGCGGTCATCCGTTTCGGGCTTCTGCTCAGTCGCGACGCTGTCCATGTCTCACCGGATATAAGAGGCGGCAGGCGCTGTCACCCGCGATTCTCTGGCAATAGTCGTTCCATGCTGGAAAGCTGCGGCTTTGGGTAAATCTGTTCTCGGGCTGCGCGCCTGCAAGGGACGGATTTTCTCGTTGACCTCTAGAAATAACTCCTTGAAAAACAATGAAATTTTGGAGGAGCTGGGCATGGCCAGGATTACACGACGCATTCTGTTGGCAGGAGCCGTAGCGCTCGCATTGACCCCTGCGGCACGAGCGGCGGATCCGCTCAAGGAGATCCGCATCGACTGGGCGACCTACAATCCGGTGTCGATGGTCCTGAAGCAGAAGGGACTGCTGGAGAAAGAGTTCGCCAAGGACGGGGTCACGATCACCTGGGTGCAGTCGGCCGGCTCGAACAAGGCGCTCGAATTCCTTAACGCCGGCTCGATCGATTTCGGCTCGACCGCGGGCTCCGCCGCGCTGGTCGCCCGCATCAACGGCAATCCGATCAAGTCGATCTATGTCTATTCGCGTCCCGAATGGACGGCGCTGGTGACATCAAAGGATTCCAAGATCGCTGGCGTTGCCGATCTCAAGGGCAAGCGCGTTGCGGTGACGCGCGGCACTGATCCGCACATCTTCCTGGTTCGCGCACTGCTTGGCGCGGGTCTCACGGAAAAGGACATCACGCCGGTGCTGCTCCAGCACGCCGACGGCAAGACCGCGCTGGTCCGCGGCGACGTCGATGCTTGGGCTGGCCTCGATCCGATGATGGCGCAGGCCGAGGTCGAAGAGGGCGCAAAGCTGTTTTACCGCAAGGCCGATGCCAATACCTGGGGCATCCTCAATGTGCGGGAGCAGTTCCTGAAGGATTATCCGGACACTGCTCGCCGCGTCCTCGCGGTTTACGAGGAAGCGCGGAAATACTCGCTGGCGAATTACGACGAGCTGAAGAAGACTTTCATCGCGGTCACAAAACTGCCCGAGGCGGTCGTGGACAAGCAGCTCAAGGAGCGCACCGAGCTCACCCACAGCCGCATCGGCGCGCCCCAGCGCGAATCGATCCTCGCCGCGGGTCTCGCGCTCCAGCAGGCAGGCGTCGTCGACGCCAAGGTCGACGTCAAGGCGACGCTGGATGCCCTGATCGACGACCAGGTTCCGCTGCCGACGAATTGAGGCTCCTTGCATTCCCCGACCAGACGCGCTTGCTATGGCCATGATCTCCGACGCGCCAGTCCTGCAACAATCCTCGGAGCCAGCCGAAACCGCGGCTGCGCCTTCGCGCATCGTCCGCTACGCGCGGCCGGTGCTGGGTGTGCTGCTGCCGCTGACGTTGGCGCTTGGCTGGGAGCTCGTGGTCTGGGTCGGCTGGTCCAACGGACGGCTGGTGCCCCCGCCCTCGCGCGTGTTTGCCAACATCACCGAGCTCGCCCGCTCCGGCGAGCTGGTGCGCCACATCACAGCGACGCTGTGGCGGGTCGCTCTCGGCTTCGCCTTCGGCGTGGTCGCGGGCACACTGTTAGGCGCCATCTCCGGCTATTGGTCGCTGGCGCGGCGGCTGCTCGATCCGACCGTGCAGGCGCTGCGCGCGATCCCTTCACTGGCCTGGGTGCCGCTGTTCATTCTCTGGCTCGGCATCTTCGAGACCTCGAAGATCGCGCTGATCGCGGTCGGCGTGTTCTTTCCGGTCTATCTCGGCGTGATGGGCGCGATCCTCGCGGTCGACCGCAAGATCGTCGAGGTCGGCCGCACCTTCCGCCTCTCAGGGCCCGCCATGATCCGGCGCATCCTGTTGCCCGCGGTGCTGCCGGCCTATGTCGTGTCATTGCGCGTTGGCCTCGGTCTGGGCTGGATGTTCGTGGTGGCGGCCGAGCTGATCGGCGCCTCCGAAGGCCTAGGCTACCTCCTGCTCGACGGCCAGCAGCTTGGCAAGCCCGCACAGATCCTCGCGGCCATCGTGATCTTCGCCATTCTCGGCAAGCTCACGGACTGGCTGATCGAAGTCGCGGCCGCGCCCTTCCTGCGCTGGCAGGATGCCTTCGGACGCGCGAAGGGAGCGTGACGCGATGCTGGCGCTCCACCGGGTCAGCAAGACCTATCCCAACGGCGTAGAGGCGCTGGCGCGCTTCTCCGCCGAGATCCACCAAGGCGAGATCGTCGCCATCATCGGCGGCTCCGGCTGCGGCAAATCAACATTGCTGCGCGCCATCGCCGGCCTCGATCGCGCCAGCTCCGGGACGGTGACGCTCGACGATGAGGCGATCGCCTCGCCGCATGCCAAGATCGGCATCATCTTCCAGGAGCCGCGGCTTTTGCCCTGGCTCAGCGTCGCTGACAATATCGGCTTCGGACTTGCCGATCTGCCCGCAGCCGAGCGGCGCGAGAAGGTGGCGCGCGCGCTCGAACGCGTCCGGCTCACCGAGAAGGCGCAGGCCTGGCCGCGCGAGCTCTCCGGCGGGCAGGCGCAGCGCGTCGCGATCGCACGCGCACTGGTGCCGCAGCCGGAGGTGCTGCTGCTCGATGAGCCGTTCTCGGCGCTTGACGCCTTCACCCGTCGCGACCTTCAGGATCATCTGCTCGACCTCTGGGCCGATACGCGGCCGACCTTGATGCTCGTCACACATGACGTCGACGAAGCTGTCGTGCTGGCCGATCGCGTGCTGGTGATGCGGCCGCGGCCCGGCCGATTGTTCGATCGGATCGAGATCAATCTGGGTCGGCCGCGCGACCGCAATTCGCCGCTGTTCGAGAACTTCAAGCGAAGTGTGCTGACGTCACTCGACCGTTCACTCGACCGCAGCGTGCCCGACCGTGACGCAACCCAGGGTCCCGGTCAGGCCATGTGGTGGTGACAATTCGTCTCCAAGCCGGTACATCGAGGGGCAATCTTCCGGGAGAGAACGAACATGGACGCTGCCCAATTGCGCCGGATACAGGCCCCGATCAAGGAGCGCTACAAGACTGATCCGAAGGCCGCGCTGATCACGCTGAAGGCGAAGGGTTCGACCGACAGCGAAGGCATCGCCTGCAAGGTCGAGACCGGACGCGCCATTGCGATGGCCGGCCTGCATCCGGCCACCGGCGGCTCCGGCCTCGAGCTGTGCTCCGGCGACATGTTGCTGGAAGCGCTGGTCGCCTGCGCCGGCGTCACGCTGAAATCGGTTGCGACCGCGATCGAGGTGCCCTTGAAGACCGGCAACGTCTATGCCGAGGGTGATCTCGATTTCCGCGGCACGCTCGGCGTCGATAAGGAGACCCCGGTCGGCTTCGCCGAGATCCGGCTGCGCTTCGAGGTCGACACCGACGCGCCGCAGGATAAGCTCGATCTGTTGCTGAAGCTCACCGAGCGCTATTGCGTGGTCTATCAGACCATCAAGAACGGCCCGAAGGTGTCGGTGTCGATGCAGCGGATGTAGCTGCCCATTTCCATTGGGAGAGGTTGCGCCGACGGCGCGGGTGAGGGGCGTTCTCTCGTGGGGACCTGAAGCCGTCACCCGATGTGCTGTGCAAATCGACCTCTCCCTCCGGGAGAGGTGAACGAACCCGCGGATAATTCGCCTCAACAAAAATCATCCCGCGCTAGATGTCCCCCGATCTCCACCTCATCCTTTTCCTTCTCCTGCGCATGGCGATCGCGGCGGCGTTCGTCGTGACGGCGTCGATCATCACCGAACGTTCCGGCCCAGTGATCGGTGCGCTGGTGGCGACGCTACCGATCTCAGCGGGTCCTTCCTATGTCTTTCTCGCGCTCGACCATGACGCCGCCTTCATCGCGCAAGGGGCGCTGTCGAGCCTTCCCGTCAACGCGGCGACGATCGTGCTTGGCCTCTGCTATGTCGTGCTGGCGCAGCGGCACAATCTGCTGGTGAGTGCCGGCAGCGCGATCGCCGTGTGGATCGTGCTGGCCTCCATCATCCGCCTGTTCGACTGGACCTTGACGGCCGGACTCGCCGTGAACCTGATTGCCTTCGGAATCTGCATTCCGCTGCTCGCTAAGTACCGCCATGTGAAGATGCCGTTAGTGACGCGTCGCTGGTACGACATTCCGTTCCGCGCCGCTTTGGTGGCGACGCTCGTCGCCATCGTGGTTTCCACCTCGGGCTGGGTCGGCCCGCGCGTCTCCGGCGTCATCGCGCTCTACCCGATCGTCTTCACCAGCATGATGGTGATCCTGCATCCGCGCATCGGTGGCCCGCCGACCGCCGCGGTGCTTGCCAATTCTGCCTGGGGCTTGCTCGGCTTCGGTATGGCGATTGCCGTGATGCATGTCGGCGCCGCAAACTTCGGCTCCGCGATAGGCCTCAGCATGGGGCTCGCCACCTGCATCGTGTGGAACCTGACGCTGTGGTGGAATGGACGAAGGAAGCGGCTGGCGCACTAACCTTCGTCGTTGCAAGGATCGAGGCGACGAAGCATCCAGACGATCGCGGGGAGAGAGAATGGATTGCTTCGCTCCGCTCGCAATGACGATTGCGGTCGCGGCGTGCTTATTGCTTCGGCAGCTTGGCCTTCAACGCATACAGCGCATCCAGCGCCTCGCGCGGCGACATCTCGTCGGGATGTAACGCCTTCACCGCTTCCATGAGAAGCTCCGCTTCGCTCGGCGGCGCGGCCTCCGCCGCGGCGCGCGAGGGCACGGCGAACAGCGGCAGATCGTCGGCGAGGGCGCGGGCGGTCTGGCCGCGGTCCTGGGCCTCCAGCTTGGCCAGCACCGATTTGGCTCGCGTGATCACGGCCGGTGGCAGGCCGGCGAGCTTGGCCACCTGAATGCCGTAGGAGCGATCGGCCGAGCCCGGCAGCACCTCGTGCAGGAACACGACATTGCCCTGCCATTCCTTCACGCGCACGGTGGCGTTGAACATGCGCGGCAGTTTTGCCGAGAGCGCCGTCAGCTCGTGATAATGCGTGGCGAACAGCGTGCGGCAGCGATTGCTCTCGTGCAGATGCTCGATCGCGGCCCAGGCGATCGAGAGGCCGTCGAAGGTCGCGGTGCCGCGGCCAATCTCGTCGAGGATCACGAGTGCGCGCTCGCCGGCCTGATTCAGGATCGCCGCGGTCTCGACCATCTCCACCATGAAGGTGGAGCGGCCGCGGGCGAGATCGTCGGCCGCGCCGACCCGCGAGAACAGGCGATCGACGATGCCGATCCTCGCCCGCGCGGCCGGCACAAAACTGCCGATCTGCGCCATCAGGGCGATCAGTGCGTTCTGGCGCAGGAATGTGGATTTACCTGCCATATTCGGACCGGTGAGCAGCCAGAGCTGGCCTGACTTCTGTCCGGGTGCCGGCGAGAGGTCGCAGGCATTGGCGATGAACGGCTCGCCATTGCGCTTGAGCGCCTGCTCCACCACGGGATGGCGGCCGGCTTCGATCGCAAAGCCGAGCGAGGTGTCGACCTCGGGCCGCACGTAATTCTCGTCGACCGCCAGCTTGGCCAGCGACGTCGCGACATCGAGCAGCGCAAAGCCGTGCGCGGCGGCGCGCAAGTCTTCGCTGATCTCGAGCGCCTTGGCGCAGAGCCGCTCGAAGATCTCGAGCTCGAGCCCGAGCGCGCGGTCGCCGGCATTGGCGATCTTGGCCTCCATCTCGCCCAGCTCCGAGGTCGTGAAGCGCACCTGGCCCGCCAGCGTCTGGCGATGAATGAAGGTCGCATTCAGCGGCGGCGACATCAGCTTGTCGCCGTGCTGCGCGGTCACCTCGACGAAATAGCCGAGCACATTGTTGTGCCGGATCTTCAGGGCCTTCACGCCGGTTTGGTCGGCGTAGCGGGCTTGCATCGAGGCCACCACCAGGCGCGAAGCATCGCGCAGGTTGCGGGCTTCGTCGAGCGCAGGCTCGTAAGCCTGGCGCACGAAGCCGCCGTCGCGCTTGATCAATGGCAGTTGCTCATCGAGCGCGCCGGCAAACTCGGTCGCCAGCGCGCGAGATGGCTTTTGCAGCGCCGCCATCACCGCCACGATCTCCTGCGGCGGCTGGTCGAGCTCGGACAGCCGCGTCAGCACCTGGTCGGCGGCGATGATGCCGTCGCGGATGCCGGCGAGGTCGCGCGGTCCGCCGCGGCCGACCGAGAGACGGGCCAGCGCCCGTGACATGTCGGGCGCGCCGCGCAAAATGCTGCGGATGTCTTCGCGCGCGGCGGAATCGGTAACGAAGGTTCCGACAGCATCGAGCCGCCGCGCGATCGCCAGCGCATCGGTCAGTGGCGCCGCCAGTCGCTGCGCCAGCAGCCGCGAACCGGCCGAGGTCACCGTGCAGTCGATCGCGTCGAGCAGCGAGCCGCGGCGTTCGCCGGCGAGCGTGCGCGTCAATTCGAGATTGGCGCGGGTGGCCGGATCGATCGCCATGGTTGCGCCCGAGGCTTCGCGCGCCGGCGGCGGCAGCGGCGGATGCTTGCCGACCTGGGTGCGGTCGACGTAGGTGACGGCGGCGGCCGCAGCGGTGGCTTCCAGACGCGTGAGCTGCGCCAGCCCATCCATTGTGGCGACAGCGAAATAGTCGCACAGCCGCTTCTCGGCGGTGGCGCCGTCGAACACGTCGCGGGTCAGCGGCGTTACCGCCGGCAGCTCGCGCAACATCTGTCCGAGCTCGCTGTCGTTATAGAGCGCGTCGGTGACGATCGCCTCGTTCGGATTGATGCGCGCCAGCGTGGCGGCGAGCTCGCCGCCGCCGCACTCCGTCACCATGAATTCGGCGGTCGAGATGTCGATCCAGGCAAGGCCGAAGCGGTCGCCACCGGCGGAGGAGCGGGCGCGCGCGATCGCCAGCAGGTAGTTGTTCGCACGCGCGTCCAACAGCGTGTCCTCGGTCAGCGTGCCCGGCGTGACCAGCCGCACCACGCCGCGGCGCACCACGCTCTTGTTCCCGCGCGCCTTGGCCGCAGCGGGATCCTCGGTCTGCTCGCAGACAGCGACCCGGTGGCCGGCTGATATCAGGCGGTGCAGATAATCCTCGGAGCGTTCGACCGGCACGCCGCACATCGGGATATCCGCGCCCTGATGCTTGCCGCGCTTGGTCAAGACGATGCCGAGCGTCTTCGAGGCAATTTCGGCGTCCTCGAAGAACAATTCGTAGAAATCGCCCATCCGGTAGAACAGCAGCAAGCCCTGATGCGCCGCCTTGATCTCGAGGTACTGTTCCATCATGGGCGTGACACGCGCGGCAGCTTCCGCCTGCGGCGCGGGCGTGTCGTCGGGAGGCGGTACAGGTATTGGCTGTTGCATTGTCATGGGCGGTGCAACCTACAAAATTTCGCTCCCCGGTCCTATCGCTTTGGCCGGGCAGGTGAGGTTTTCCACGTTGTCCGCACCGCGGCATGCGTTGCGGGCGGCTGGCCCCCTGCGAGTCGCACGCGAAACCGTCAATTGACCTGCCGCGGGCGCCCTCCTAAAACTCCGCCCTCATTGAAGAAATTGGGCCGAACCGCGGCATTCAGGGAGAACAGCGATGCGTGACGTCTTTATTTGCGATGCCGTGCGGACCCCGATTGGCCGTTTCGGCGGCTCGCTCGCCAAGGTGCGCGCCGACGACCTGGCGGCCGCGCCGATCAAGGCGCTGATGGCCAAGCGTCCCAATCTCGACTGGGGCCAGGTCGACGAAGTCTTCTTCGGCTGCGCCAATCAGGCCGGCGAGGACAATCGCAACGTCGCACGCATGGCGCTGTTGCTGGCGGGCCTGCCGGATTCGGTTCCGGGCCAGACCCTGAACCGGCTCTGCGCGTCCGGGCTGGATGCGGTCGGCGCCGCGGGGCGCGCCATCCGCTCCGGCGAGATCGAGCTTGCGATTGCCGGCGGTGTCGAATCCATGACCCGTGCCCCCTTCGTCATGGGCAAGGCGCAGGAGGCGTTCTCGCGTTCGGCCGAGATCTTCGACACCACGATCGGCTGGCGCTTCATCAATCCGCTGCTCAAGGCGCAGTATGGCGTCGACGCGATGCCGGAGACCGGCGAAAATGTCGCCGAGGAATTCCAGGTCTCGCGCGCCGACCAGGACGCCTTCGCGATCCGCTCGCAGCAGCGTGCCGGCGCGGCGATTGCATCCGGCTATTTTGCGGAAGAGATCACCCCGATCACCATTGCCGGCGGCAAGGCCGGCCCTATCACGGTGGACAAGGACGAGCATCCGCGCCCCGAGACCACGCTGGAGGGGCTCGCCAAGCTGAAGCCGATCGTGCGCAATCCCGGCACGGTCACTGCCGGCAACGCCTCCGGCGTCAATGACGGCGCCGCCGCGATGATCCTCGCATCCGAAGCTGCGGTGAAGAAGCACGGGCTGACACCCCGCGCGCGCATTCTCGGCCTCGCCTCGGCCGGCGTGCCGCCGCGCATCATGGGCATTGGACCCGTGCCGGCGACGCGCAAGCTGATGGAGCGACTCGGCAAGAAGATCAGCGATTTCGACTTGATCGAGCTGAATGAAGCCTTCGCCTCGCAGGGCATCGCCTGCATGCGTCAGCTTGGCGTGGCTGATGACGCCGACTTCGTCAATCCGCATGGCGGCGCCATCGCGCTCGGCCATCCCCTCGGCATGAGTGGCGCCCGTCTCGCGCTCACCGCCGTGCATGGCATGGAAAAGCGCGGCGGCAAGCTCGCGCTTGCCACCATGTGCGTCGGCGTCGGCCAGGGCGTCGCGGTCGCGATCGAGAAATTGAACTGACGGGGCGCGGCGCATCTCGTCATCCCCGGGCGTGGTGCGCTTGCACCGAACCCGGGATCTCGAGATTTCGGGTTCAGCCCTCTCGGGCTGCCCCGGAACAACAAGTAATAGGGGCTGCGAAACCCGCTTCCCCAAATTAGTTATGTCCTATAATGATTGTCGAGCGTTGACCGGCCCCTGAACGGCCGGGGAGGAGTTCGCCAATGACGTTCATCTATCCCGTCGACAGCAACAAGGCGCATCCGCTGCCGCTGTCTCCCGAGTACAAGAGCTCGATCAAGCGCGCGCCGCACCAGCCCTTGATTCCGATGCGCCACACCCTGTCGGAGCTGACTGGCCCGGTCTATGGCCACGAGACCGTGCGCGAGGGCGACAATGATCTGACCCGCCAGCACAGTGGCGAGCCGCTCGGCGAGCGCATCATCGTGCATGGCCACGTCCGCGACGAGGACGGCCGCGGCGTGCCGAACTCGCTGGTCGAAATCTGGCAGGCCAATTCCTGCGGCCGCTATGTCCATGTCCGTGACCAGCACCCGGCACCGCTCGATCCAAATTTCACGGGCGCCGGCCGTACCGTGAGCGATGCCTCAGGTTACTACCGCTTCGTCACCATCAAGCCGGGCGCTTATCCCTGGGGCAATCATCACAATGCGTGGCGGCCCGCGCACATCCACCTCTCGGTCTTCGGCCATTCCTTTGTCACGCGCCTCGTGACGCAGATGTATTTCCCGAACGATCCGCTGTTCCCGTTCGACCCGATCTTCAATTCGGTGCCGGACGAAAAGGCGCGGGCGCGGATGGTCTCTTCCTTCGATCTCGAGAACACACAGCCCGAATGGGCGCTGTGCTATCGCTTTGACATCGTGCTGCGCGGCCAGAACGCCACGCCTATGGAGAACCATTAAGTGCAGGATTCTGTGAAGCCCAACGGGATCACCCCATCGCAAACCGTCGGTCCGTTCTTCAAATACGGCCTGACGCCGAACGGCGAATACGCCTGGAACGACGCGTTCACCAACTCGACGCTCACGCCCGACGTTTCTGGCGACCGTATCCGCATCGAGGGCCGGGTATTCGACGGTGATGGCGTCGCCGTGCCGGATTGCATGCTGGAGATCTGGCAAGCGGACGCGCAAGGTCGCTTTGCCGACCCGCAGGACAAGCGTGCGCTGCCGAATGCGAGCTTCCGCGGCTTTGCCCGCTGCGGCACCGACAAGGATGGCAATTACGCCTTCGAGACCATCAAGCCCGGCGCCGTGCCGGATCCCGACGGCAAGCCGCAGGCGCCGCACATCCTTCTTGCGGTCTTCGGGCGCGGCATGCTCAGGCATCTCTATACCCGCATCTATTTCAGCGACGAGGCCGGCAATTCCGCCGATCCCGTGCTGGCGCTGGTGCCCACTGAGCGCCGCGCCACGCTGGTTGCGACGCGCGAGGCCGGCAAGGCGGTTTACCGGCTTGACCTGCGGCTCCAGGGCGACGACGAGACGGTGTTCTTCGACGTTTAACGCCCGCGTCGTCACGGACCTGCGGGCGCGCCTGAGACGCGCTTGTCCGGGACGGGGGCCGGGGGCGTCTTCCGTATCGGAGCCGCCCCTGATGCTTCCCGTAGTTTCCCCGTAGTTTCCCCGGAGTTCGCGGAGCGCAATTTCCGCGCGTAGCAATCCCGTGTTTACCGTAGTCGTTTAGTATCCATTTGGATTTCGACCGCGCGACCGGATTGTTCCATGAAAATTCGTTTTTCGCTTTCCTCGGCAATCATTGCATTCGGTGTCGTCCTGGCCCTCGGCTTTACGGCCGTGGTCTCCACCAGCCTCTACGCCCTAAGAGAGCTCAAGGTCGGCGGCCCGCTCTATTCCGATATCAAGCTCGGCAACGACCTCATCGCCGATATCCTGCCGCCGCCGGAATATGTCATCGAAGCCTATCTCGAGGCCACGCTTGCCATGCGCGAGCCGGACCAGCTTGCCACTCATGGCGAGCGCCTAGTTCAGCTCCGCAAGGATTACGACGAGCGCAAGGCATTCTGGGTCGCCTCCAGCCTCTCGGCAGACCTGAAGACCGCGCTGGTGTCGAAGTCCGATGCCGAGGTGCAGAAATTCTGGAAGGCGTCCGACCAGCTCCTGCCAGCCCTCAAGGCCAAGGACGCGGCCGCTTCCGAGCGCGCCTATGCGCAGCTGAAGGGCGCATACACCGCGCATCGCGCCGTCATCGACAGCATCGTCGAGAGTGCCAACAAGCAGAATGCCGCCATGGAGAAGCTGGCCGCGGACCGCGACAGTTCGATGCTCTTTATCCTCCTCGGCGTCTCCGCCGCCGTCCTCGCCTTCATTGCCGCAGGCCTGCTCGGCGTTGCGCTCGGCGTGGTGCGCCCGATCGTACGAATGACGGACACGATGCAGAAGCTCGCGACCGGCGATCTCGCAGCCGACATTCCTTTCGCGCACCGCCAGGACGAGGTTGGCTCGATGGCGGGTGCGCTGCTGGTGTTCAAGCAGGCGGCGGTCGAGAATTCCCGCCTGCGCGAGGAGCAGTTGCGGCAGGAACAGGAGGCCGCGCGCGCCAAGCGCAGCGCCCTGCAGCAGATGGCCGAGACCGTCGAACGCGAGACCGGCCGGTCTGTCGACAGCGCGAGCGCGGCGACGCAGGGCGTGGAGCGGGTCGCCACCAGCCTGTCCGAGATCGCAAGTTCGCTCTCCGCGCAGTCGCAGGCGGTCGCCGCGGCCTCCACCCAGGCCCTCGGCAGCTCGCAAACCGTCTCGGCTGCGGCCGAAGAGCTGAGCGCCTCGATCCGCGAGATCGCGAGTCAGGTCGCGAGGACCAGCACGGTCACCAAATCTGCGGTCGCCGGCCGTGAGCAGGCGCGCTCGACCATTCAGGCGCTGGCTGGTTCGGTGAGGAAGATCGCCGAGGTCTCCGATCTTATCGGCGGCATCGCCGGCCAGACCAACCTCCTGGCGCTCAACGCCACGATCGAGGCGGCGCGCGCCGGCGAGGCCGGCCGCGGCTTCGCGGTGGTCGCCACCGAGGTGAAATCGCTGTCCGATCAGACCGCCAAGTCCACCGAGGAGATCGGGCGGCTGATTGCCGAGATCCAGACCGCGACTCAGGCTGCCGTCGACGCCGTCGAGACCATGGGGGGCCACATCGCCGAGATCGACGGTGTCGCGATCTCGGTTGCTGCCGCGATGGAAGAACAGGACGCCGCGACGCGTGAGATCACGCGATCGATCTCCGAATCGGCGTCGGCGGCGAAGGAGGTCTCGGCCAAGATCGGTCATGTCAGCCGCGACGCCGCCTCCGTGAACGAGCGCGCCGCGGAGGTCAGGCAGGCGATCGCCGGCATGGCCGCCAATCTCGAGCAACTGCGGTCGGTCGTGGTGCGGACCGTGCGGGACTCGACTGCCGCGGCGTGACGCCCGGCGCGATGCCTGCCGCTGGTGCCGGCGGTTGTGATCGTGCAGTATGGCGCGGCACAGGGGCATCGTGGTCTTCATGACGAATGCGCAACTGCCGGCGGTTGCCGAGCCCGGTCACCTCACGGCCGCGCTGCGCCGGGCCGGCGCGCTGGACGCCGGTGCGGTGCGCGAGGTGAAGGTGCTGCATCAGCGCGACACCATCGTGTCACATATCGTGCGTCTCGGTTTGCGCTATGTTGGGGAGTCCGCTGGCGCCCCGCAGTCGCTGATCCTGAAGACCGCGCATGCAGGCTTCGCCAAGTCGCTCGCAAATAGCGGCCGGAACGAAGTCGCGTTCTACACGCAGCTTGAGCCAGAAACGCCGCGGGGTCTCGTGCCGCGCTGCTTCGACGGACATTTTGACGAGGACGGCCTCACCTGGCATCTCCTGCTCGAGGACCTCACCGACAGCCATGAGATTGCAACTCAATGGCCGCTGCCGCCCTCGCGAGAGCAGGCAACGGCGATCGTGACGACACTCGCGCGCTGGCACGCGGCGTGGTGGGACCACGATAGCTTCGGCGATACTATCGGCACCTGGATGAGCACCGACGACAGTGCGAAGCTGATGGCGACCTTCGCTGGTCACTACGATCGTTTCGCCGATCTGCTCGGCGACCGCCTCAGCGAGGAGCGGCGCATCCTCTTCCGCCGCTTCATCGAGCAATCGGAACGGTTGCTCGAGCGTTATCATTCGCGCCGGCATGTCACCATCGCTCATGGCGACGCCCATACCTGGAATTTTCTGTTGCCGCGCACAGGCGTTGCCAACACCGTTCGCATCTTCGATTTCGACCAGTGGCGCATAAACGTGCCGACCGGTGACCTCGCCTACATGATGGCGACGCAATGGTATCCGGACCGCCGGCAGGCACTCGAACGGCCCCTGCTCAACCTCTATCACGAGACGCTGATACAGCACGGTGTCACGGGTTACACGCGCGGCGCGCTCGATCAGGACTATCGCCGGTCGGTGCTCTGGCAGATCACCAAGCCGGTCTGGCAATGGAGCATCAACATCCCGCCGCTGATCTGGTGGAATAACCTGGAGCGGGTGATGATGGCGGTCGAGGATCTCGGGTGCGAGGAGTTGTTGTAGCGCGCTCGTGTCCCGGGCGCGGTGCAGCGTGTAACGCTGCGCCGCAGAACCGGGACAATCGTGCCGCGGGCATGGGCCCCGGCTCAGCAGCGCATCAGTTGCGTGCTGCGCTGCGTCCGGGGCACGGGACCGATCACTACTCCATCACCGCATGCTCCGGCCCGGCGGCCTGCTTGCGTAGTGTGGCCTTGGTCGAGCCGATCAGCAAAGCGAGCGGGATGGTGCAGAGGATGAAGACCATCACCAGCTGGTAATCGTGCGCGAAAGCGATGATCTGCGCCTGCACGCTGACCATTCTGTCGGTCATGGCGCGGCCGGCGTCTGTGGAAAGATTGATCATGCCGCTGACGCTGGGCATCTGGAGCGCATGGTTGAACGGGTTGATGTGCTCGGAGAGAATCGCATAAGTCCGCCGCGTTCCCTGCGTCAGCTGGGCGATGACGACGGAGATGCCGACTGAGCTTGCGACGTTGCGCATCAGGGTCAGCATCGCGGTGCCGTCGGTACGCAGCTCGTTCGACAGCGTCAGGAACGCCACGGTCGAGAGCGGCACGAAGACAAGGCCGAAGCCGAAGCCCTGGATGACGCTGACCGTGACGATCTCCGGTACCTGGGTCAGGTCGGTCCAGCCGGTCATCTGGAACAACGAGCCCGCGGTCAGCGTGAGGCCTGCGATGATCAGCGTGCGGGCCTCGACATAGCGCATCATGCGGCCGACCAGCATCATGGCGAAGAAGGTGCCGATGCCGCGGCTCGCCAGCAGCAGGCCGGCGGTGATGATGGGATAGCCGATCACGTTCTGCATGTAGGGCGAAGCCAGCGCCATGGTCGAGAACAGCACGAGCCCCATCACGACCATGAACACGCAGCCGGTGACGAAGTTGCGATCCCGAAACAGCGCGAAGCGGATGAACGGCGTCGATGTCGTGAAGGAGTGCGCGAGGAAGAAGTAAAAGGCGACAGCGGAGACGATGAATTCCGCCAGGATCTCGCTCGACTCAAGCCAGCCGAGCTGCTCGCCGCGGTCGAGCGCAAGCTGAAGTGCGCCGATCGCGATCGCCAGCGCGGCGAAACCGAACCAGTCGAACTTCAGGCTGAAATCCTTCCGGGTCTCGTCCATGAAGACGATCAGCCCGAGCACGGTGATGGCGCCGAAGGGCAGGTTGACGAAGAACACCCAGTGCCAGGAATAGGTCTCGGTGAGCCAGGCGCCCAGCGAGGGGCCCATGATCGGGCCCATCATCACGCCCATGCCCCAGATCGACATCGCCTTGGCGCGCTCCTGGAGCGTGTAGTAGTCGAGCATGACCGACTGAGACAGCGGCACCAGGGCGGCGCCGAACACGCCTTGCAGCAGGCGGAACAGCACCATCTGGTTGATGTCCTGGGCGAGGCCGCACAACACCGACGCCATGGTGAAGCCCGCCGAGCAGATGATGAAGATGCGCTTGCGGCCGAAGCGGTTGGCGATCCAGCCCACCGGCGCCGTCATAATCGCGGCGGCGACGATGTAGGAGGTCAGCACCCAGTTGATCTGATCCTGCGAGGCGGACAGCGTGCCTTGCATGTAGGGCAATGCGACATTGGCGATGGTGGTGTCCAGCGCCTGCATGATGGTCGCGGTCATGGCGCAGATCGTCACCATGTTCCGGCGCAGGCCTGGGACCATCAGACTGGCATTGGGGCCGGACATCGATCAGTCCTTCTCAGGTTTATTCTTTGTCCTGGCCTTGGCCCGCGGTCGCTGACAGGCCAAGCAGGCCGGCGAGCGAGCGCCGATGGCCGGTGTCGATGGTGGCGTAGACGCTCATGCCGGCCTTCAGTTTCCGCACGTATTTGTCGGTCTCGTCGAAATAGATCCGGATCGGCACGCGCTGCACCACCTTGACGAAATTGCCGGTGGCGTTCTGCGGCGGCAGGATCGCGAATTGCGCGCCGGTGCCGGGCGAGAGCGATCCGATCTTGCCCTTGAAAAGGTGGTTCGGAAATGCGTCGACTTCGAGCGTGACGGGCTGTCCTTCGGTGACGTAGGTGAGATCGCTCTCCTTCGGATTGGCATCGACCCAGGGATGGGCGACGTCGATGATGGAGAACACCGGCGTGCCGGCGGCGACGTAGCGGCCGAGCTGGATCTGTTCCACTTGCGTGGCCACGCCGTCCATCGCCGCGCGCAGGACGGTGTGGTCGAGGTTGCGCTGGGCGTCGTCCAGCTTGGCTTTCGCCTGCGCGTAAGGCGGGAACTGCTCCAGCGGCAACGAGGGATCGCCCAGCAATTGCGTCTTGGCGTTGGAGAGCTGCTGCTTGATGTATTGTGCCTGTGCGCCTGCGGTCACCAGCGCGTTGGCAGCGTTGTCGAGATCGAGCTGCGAGCCGTAATTGTTCTTGACCAGCGCCTGCTTGCGCTCGACATCGCGTTGCTTCAGGTCGACGCCCTGCTGGGCAAGGTTGAGCATGTCGCCGTAGATCTTGATATTGGCGACGAGGTTCTCATAGGTCGTGCGGGCCTGCGCGAGCTGCGCCTTGGCTTCATCCACTGCGTGGCGGAACGGAACGGGGTCGATCTCGAACAATTCGTCGCCCTGCTTGACGGACTGTCCTTCTCTCACGATCACCTTCTGAATCTTGCCCGAGATGTCGGGCGTCACCAGCACCTTCTGCGCACCGACATAGGCGTCGTCGGTGCCGACATAGCGGCCGCCATGGAGATAGAAGGTGATGCCGCCGATGGCGACGGTGACCGGCAGGACGACCAGGAGGAGGAAGCGGCGGTAGCGGCGCAGGCCCGCCGCCACGCGGCGGCGCGGATCCGTGCCAGCCTTCTTTGTGGGCTTGCCGCCGTCGATCTTCTGCTCGGGCTGGAACTTGAGGACCTGATCAGCCATAGCGCTGCTCCTTGCGTGCTTGTTCCGCTCCGGATGTCTGGATCGCGGTCCGCACGTTTTCCTTGATCGTTTCGAGCTGGGTGAGGAGGCGGTGGGCGTCGGCCGCGTTGATGCCGTCGAGCGCATTGGCGGTGATTTCGGACTTCAGCCCGCTCATCCGGCCGAGCAATGTCCGGCCCGCCTTCTTCAGATACAGGCGCTTGACGCGGCGGTCCGAGGCGTCGCTGCGGCGCTCGATCCAGTCATTGTCGCAGAGCTTGTCGATCAGGCGCGTCAGCGTGATCGGCTGCATCTCGAGGAGCTCGGCGAGCTCCGACTGCTTCATGCCCTCGCTGCGCTCGACTTTGGACAGCACGGCCCATTGCGCGCGGGTGATGCCGAAACGGGACGCCTCCTTGTCGGCATAGACACGCAACAAGCGGTAGAGCTCACCCAGCGTGAACAGGAAATTCTGGTCGACCGACCCTCGGGTCATGAGCTTCGTCTCCAATAAGCCTGGAATATAATAAGCAAGCTTATGATTATTTCATGGCGGATTAGCGGGACGCCGTCCCGCTCCAAGAGCATGGCTGGCAGCCGCGTTGCCGGTCGCGCTTTGGGTTCCATCAGCAAAATGCTAGAACGCGTCCCGCATGACCCTCGCAAACACGGCATTTCCCGCGCCCGATCACGATCACGACCGCTGCACTGCGGATGCGCTGGCGCATGCCGAACAGGTCTGCGAGCAGCGCGCGCAGAAATTCACGCCGATCCGCCGTCAGGTGCTCGGGGCGCTCCTCTCCAGCCACCGCCCGCTTGGCGCCTATGAGGTGATCGACGAACTCGCCAAGTCGATGGCGCGACCAGCGCCGATCACGGTCTATCGTGCTCTCGATTTTCTGATGGCCAACGGCCTCGTGCATCGCATCGAGAGCCGTAACGCCTATTTGGCCTGCGCCGCCCATGACCACGACGCGACCTCGGCGGTGGCGTTCCTGATTTGCGAACGCTGCGGCCTGGTCGGCGAGATCCCGTCGGCCTCCTTCGCCAAGGAACTCAATGCCGCTGCGCGCAGCTCAGGCTTCGCTCCTAAATTGTCCGTGGTGGAGATCACGGGCATCTGCACCCATTGTCAGAAAGCTGCCTGAAGAATGCGATCAACTCGACCCAAGGCCGCGGTGTCCACCTCTCCCCGCTGGGGAGAGGTAAAGAGCCCCACCGTCCGATCGCTCAAGTAACAACGGCACAACGCCGGTAGTCGGGAAGAGATGTCCTCACCACAAGCCATATCCTCCGCCGGTCGCCCGCTGAGCGTCGGCGCCATCGCCCTGATGCTGATGCTGTGCTTGACCTGGGGCTTCAACCAGATTGCGGTGAAGCTGGTGCTGCCGGATATCCCGCCGATGCTCCAGGCCACGATCCGCTCGATGGGCGCGCTGCCGGTGCTATTCATCATCGGCACCCTTCGTGACGTCAATTTCTTCGAACGTGACCGCACCTGGAAGCCCGGCCTGATCGCCGGATTGATGTTCGGAATCGAGTTCGTTCTGATCTTCCAGGGCCTGCGCTTCACACCGGCCTCTCGGGCGGTCGTCTTCCTCTACACCGCGCCGTTCTTCGTCGCGCTCGGCTCCTATCAGGTGCTCGGCGAACGGCTTGGCGGCACGCAATGGCTGGGACTGGCGGTGAGCTTTGCCGGCGTCGCGCTCGCCATCGGCGTGCCGCAGCCGGATGTCGATGCCAAGGTGTTGCTCGGTGACCTCATGATCGTCGGCGGCGCGGCGCTGTGGGCGGCAACCACGCTGGTCGCCAAGGGCACGCGGCTGCGCTTCGCCGCGCCCGAGAAGGCGCTGGGCTATCAGGTCGCGACCTCGATCCCGATCCTCGGCCTGGCAGCCTGGCTGTTCGGCGAATCCGTCACGCATACGCCTGCGCCCCTGTCCCTCGCTCTCATGGCCTTCCAGGCGATCTGGGTGGTTGGAACCACGTTCACGCTTTGGTTCGCGCTGGTGAAGACGTATTCGGCCAGCAAATTGTCGGCTTTTACCTTCATCACCCCTTTGTTTGGCGTGGTCGGTAGCTATTTCATCATGCACGACACCCTAAGCCTGACATTCGGGGCCGCCGCGGTCCTTGTAATTGCTGGGCTTTTTCTGGTTAACCGTCCCAGCTCATCGGCTGCGGCGGCGCGCGATGCATTGCTGAACGTCACCAAAACCTGATATTTGGACCCCATGAACAAGCTCGAAAACCCTCTCGATTCCGACATCGCGGGCCCCGCGCCCCGGCACCGAACCACCCAGGTCAAGGTCGGCGACGTCTCGGTGGGCGGCGGTGCGCCGATCGTCGTGCAGTCGATGACCAACACCGACACCGCCGACATCGACGGCACCATTGCCCAGGTCGCAGCGCTCGCGCGCGCCGGCTCAGAAATGGTCCGCATCACCGTGGACCGGGAGGAGGCTGCCGCCGCCGTTCCGCACATCCGCGACGGCCTGCTCAAGCGCGGCATTACCACGCCCTTGATCGGCGACTTCCACTATATCGGTCACAAGCTGCTCGCGGCCTATCCGGCCTGCGCCGAAGCGCTCGCCAAATACCGCATCAATCCCGGCAATGTCGGCTTCAAGGACAAGCGCGACACCCAGTTCGCCGACATCATCGAGATCGCCAACAAGAACAACAAGCCAGTGCGCATCGGCGCCAATTGGGGCTCGCTGGACCAGGAACTGCTGACCAAGCTGATGGACGAGAACGCTGCTTCGGCCAATCCACGCGACGTGCGCGCGGTGACGCGCGAGGCCATGGTGCAGTCCGCGTTGTTGTCGGCCGCGCGCGCCGAAGAACTCGGCATGCCGAAGAACCGCATCATCCTGTCCGCCAAGGTCTCGGCGGTGCAGGATCTCATTGCGGTCTACCAGGATCTCGCCAGACGTTCCGACTATGCCATCCATCTCGGGCTGACCGAGGCCGGCATGGGCTCGAAGGGCATCGTGGCGTCCTCAGCCGCGCTCGGCATTCTCTTGCAGCAGGGCATCGGCGACACCATCCGCATCTCGCTGACGCCGGAGCCCGGCGGCGACCGCACCCGTGAAGTGCAGGTCGGCCAGGAACTGCTCCAGACCATGGGCTTCCGCACCTTTGTGCCGCTGGTTGCGGCCTGCCCCGGCTGCGGCCGCACAACCTCGACCACGTTCCAGGAGCTGGCCCGCTCGATCCAGGATTTCATCCGTGATGAGATGCCGAACTGGAAGACAAAATATCCCGGCGTCGAAGAGCTCAACGTCGCGGTGATGGGCTGCATCGTCAACGGCCCCGGCGAGTCCAAGCACGCCAATATCGGCATCTCGCTGCCCGGCACCGGCGAAGCCCCGGCCGCCCCGGTCTTCGTCGACGGCAAGAAGTTCCGCACGTTGCGCGGCCCGACGATCTCCGCCGACTTCAAGGCGCTGGTGATCGACTATATCGAACAGCGCTACGGCCAAGGCGCCAAGGTGCCGGTGACGGCGGCGGAGTGATCGAGGTCAGCACCGCTTCGGTTGCTCATATGCTTCGCCCCAATCCGGGTCCGCTGGTTCGGTAAGATCGACACCAGAGGGAACGAATGTAACGTCCTTCAACGCTCCGAACAGCGGATGGCGTCCGCTCGGCTTCGGAGGCTGAGAAGGGAGTGTCGAAGGATCATCCTCGGCCATTTGTTTCTCCCCGATTTTTCGCCCAACCTATCGGAAAAAGCATCAGCGCGCATCGCCGGGCCCATCAAGCGCCTGTGGCCCGGATGGAGCGAAAGCGAAATCCGGGGCCTTGCCCATCGTGGAACGACCGTTCTCAGATTGCGCATCGTTCCAGCCGGGCTACATTGCTCTCAATCAACAATGATCGGGAGCCAACCGCCATGAGCTCACTCGCCGGCAAGCAGGGTCCGCGCTATCGCCACACCGCCGAAGACGGTGCTCCCTACGAGACCATCGCGGTTGAAAAGCTCACCCCGATCATCGGCGCGGAAATCTCCGGCGTCGACATCGGCAGGCTCGTCGAGGGCGACACCCGCTCCAACCGGCAGATGGACGAGATCCACCGCGCGCTTGCCGAAAACCTCGTGATCTTCTTTCGCGATCAGCACATCACGCCAAAACAGCATCTCGCCTTCGGCCGCAAGTTTGGCGAGCTGCATTTTCATCCCGCTGCGCCGCATGAGGATGAAGACCCGGCGCTGATGAAAATCTATGCCGACAAGAACTCGCCGCGTGCCAATGGCGAGGGTTGGCATTCGGATGTGTCCTGCGATCTCGAGCCGCCGATGGGCTCGATCCTCTACATTAAGCAATGTCCGCCGCGCGGTGGCGACACGCTGTTCGCCAACATGTATGCAGCCTATGAGGCGCTGTCCGATCGCATGAAGGTCTATCTCGACGGGCTCACTGCGCTGCATGACGGCGAGCCGATTTATCGTGGACTCTACGCCAATTACGGCGTCGCGGACCGCCCCTCTTATCCGCACGCCGAGCATCCCGTGGTGCGAACGCATCCGGTCACCGGCAGGAAGGCGCTCTATGTCAACCGCGGCTTCACCCGCCACATCAACGGCATCCCGCGCGACGAGAGCGACGCGATGCTCGCCTATCTCTATCAGCACGCCGAAAATCCGCTGTTCCAATGCCGCTTCCGCTGGACCGAGAACGCCATCGCGTTCTGGGACAACCGCTGCACCCAGCACCGCGCGATGTGGGATTACTGGCCGCATACGCGCTCGGGCACGCGCGTGACGGTGAAGGGTGAGCGGCCGGTGTAAGCTCGTGCCCGGACGCAGCGCAGCGCGGTAGAGCGGGGCCCTAGGTGGCAGCGATGGCCCGGCTCTGCGTCGCGGCATTTCATGGCGCGCCACGTCCGGGACAGGGGCGCTATCTTGCGTTGACGCCCTTGCGCTCTCGCCCCAATCTTCCCGAAAACAAATCGGGAGGATCACATGCTCCGCGCCGAGGACAACAAGTTCCTGACCGAGTCCGGCCCCGGAACGGGCATGGGCGAGCTGCTGCGCCGCTTCTGGATTCCCGTCCTGCTCTCTGAAGAGCTCCCCGAGCCTGACGGCGAGCCGAAGAAGATCATCGTGCTCGGCGAGGAGCTGCTCGCCTTTCGCGACTCAAACGGCGTCGTCGGTGTCATCGACCAATATTGCCCGCATCGCGGCGCCAATCTCTGGCTCGGGCGCAATGAGGAATGCGGCATCCGCTGCGTCTATCATGGCTGGAAGTTCGACACCGACGGACGTTGCGTCGACATGCCGACCTCCTATCCCGATCTCAACGCCAAGGATCTGATCCGCATCAAATCCTATCCGGTCCGCGAATGGGGCGAGATGATCTGGGCCTATATGGGCCCGGCCGAAGCGATGCCCGAGCTGCCCGATCTCGAGCTGGCGCTGCTGCCGGCTTCGCATCGCTACGTCAGCAAGAAGTGGCAGGATTGCAACTGGGTGCAGGCGCTCGAAGGCTCGATCGACACCGCGCATTTCACCTTCGCCCATCTCTCCTTCGACAAGGAAGAGAACGAGATTCTGGACATCAAGAGGCATTTTGTGAATCCGCTCACCCGCGTGAACACGGACCATATGCGCTGGATCGCCGAGGACCCGCGCCCGATCATCAAAGTCAGCTCCCACGAGGCGGGGCTGACCATCGCCGGTGGCCGGCTGACCGGCGGCGACAACATCTACTGGCGCATCGCGCAATTCCTGATGCCGTTCCACGCCTATGCGCCGAGCGCGATGCCGGGCGAGAATATCTTTGGCCAGACCTTCGTGCCTGTGACCGACACCAATTGCTGGATCTACACCTATGCCTGGAATCCGGAGCGTCCGTTGACGCAAGCCGAGCGCGACGCTTTTGATCGCGGTAATGGCGTGATCGCGGAGGTCGACGACAATTACGTGCCGCTCCGCCACAAGGGCAACGACTATTTGATCGACCGCAAGCTCCAGAAGACCAGGAGCTACACCGGCATCAAGGGCGTCTCCGAGCAGGACGCTGCCGTGCAGGACAGCCAGGGGCCGATCGCCGACCGCACCCGCGAGCATCTCGGCCCGACCGATCTCGGCATCATGCATTTCCGCAAAACCGTCATGGATCTGGCGCGGGCGCTCCAGCACGGCGAGCCGCCGCCGCAGGCGGCGCACCAGGATCGCTACGCGGTGCGCTCCGGCGCCTGCGTCACCAGCAAGACCAAGGACCTGCCCGCGGTGATGCTGGAACGTTTCGGTGATGTCGCGGGCTTCGTCGGCCGCCCGCGGATCGCGGCAGCGGAGTAGAGCTTGGGGCAGTCGCGCAGCATCATCGCCGGGCTCATCGCCTCGATCCTGCTGTCGCCGCTCGCGCTTGTCGACGTCGGCGAGGCTGCTGCTACGCGAAAGATCGCGAGACCCAGGCCGAAGCCGTCGCCGGCCAAATGCGAGATGGCGAAATTCCGCATCGTCGTGGATGTCGGGCACACCCCAGACGCCTACGGCGCATTGAGCGCGCGCAATGATCCGGAGTTCGGCTTCAACTTGCGTCTCGCAAGTCTCATCACCGCAAGACTCAAATCCGAAGGTTTTGCCGCAACCCGCCTGCTCGTGACGAACGGCAAGGCGAGAGCGAGCCTGTTCAAGCGTGTTAGTGCCGCGAATGACGGCCGCGCCGATCTGTTCCTGTCGGTCCATCACGATTCGGTGCCGGACAAGCTGCTCGAGACCTGGGAATTCGATGGCGCAAACAGCTATTTCAGCGACCGCTTTTCGGGCCACTCGCTGTTCGTGTCGCACCAGAATCCGCACTTCGCCACCAGCCTGTTGCTGGCACGGATGATCGGCAGGCAGCTGAAAGAGCAGGGCCTGCACTATGCGAGGCAATACACCCTTCCAGTGATGGGCCACTACCGGCGCCAGCTGCTCGACAAGGACGTCGGCGTCTATCGCTACGACGGGCTCGTCGTGCTCTCGCGGACGAGAAGCGCCGCGGTGCTGCTCGAGGCCGGCTCGATCATCAACCGCGACGAGGAGATGGAGATGAATTCGTCGGAGCGGCAGGACGCGGTCGCGGGGGCCGTTGCGGCTGCGATGAGGGAGTTCTGCGAGAGGCGATAGACTGCCTGTTCGTTCAAACAACTGTCATTGCGAGCGCAACGAGGCAGTCCAGGCGGCCGCGGTGGAAAGAGTCTGGATTGCTTCGGTGCGCTCGCAATGACGGCGGGAAGCTACAGCGGCGCGCCCCGATACTCCCGATTCGCCAAACTCGCCTCCTCAAGGTCCAGGTCGCGCTCGATCCTTCGCCTTGTCTCGTCGGTGATTTGGCCGTCGCGCAGCAGGTCGTGGATGAATTTGCGCTCGGCGACGATCAGCTCCCGGGTCAACGCGATGCCGGCGGCGGAGACGTCGTGGTGCGTAGGATCGAGCAAATCCGGAAGCTGGCTGATGCGGATCTCGTGGCGAGCACGGAGGAGCCGCATCACCTCGTCGGACACCTCCTTCTCCGCTGTCAGCGCGTCGAGCGATTTGAGTGCTGCCTCGAGAGCCTGACGACGCGCGGCGATCTCGGCCTCATGCTCGCCGACATGCTCGTTGCGGCCGGCCTCGGCGACGCCGAGCCAGCGCACCACCGGCGGCAGCGTCAGGCCGACACCGATCAGGGTGATGAAGATGACGCCGAAAGCGACGAACAGGATCAGGTCGCGATATGGGAACGCCTCGCCGCTCGGCAGGGTGAACGGCAGCGCCAGCGCAGCCGCCAGCGACACCGCGCCGCGCACGCCGGTGAAGGCGAGCGTGAACACCCATTGCCAGGGCGGCGACGGATCGCGCTCGCGCAGCGATTTGCTGAACATCCGCGGTAGATAGGTCGCGGGATAGAGCCAGGCGAAGCGCGCAATGACGACGATCACCAGGACCACGGCGGTCGCGATCACGATGTCGTCGAGCGGAAAGGCCTTCGACTTCTCGTACAGCGCGCGCATCTGAAAGCCGGTGAGCAGGAACAAGAGGCCTTCGATCAAATAGATCACGAGGTCCCAGAAGAAGATGCCCTGCAGGCGCGTCGCGGAAGAAATCAGCAGCGGGCCGTTCCAGCTCACATAAAGGCCGCAGGCGACCGTCGCGATCACGCCGGAGCCGCCAACATGTTCGGGCAGCCAATAGGAGACGTAAGGCGTGATCAGCGACAGCGTGAGCTCGACCTGCGGATCCCCCGACCATTTGCGGAGACGCAGGGAAAGCCACCCCACGCCGATGCCGAAGGCGATCTCGCCGGCGATGATGAGGAGGAATTCGCCGGCCGCCAGTGGCAGCGAGAAATGGCCGACCATGATTGCAGCGAGCGCAAAGCGGTACAGGATCAGCGCGGTGGCGTCGTTGGCGAGCCCTTCGCCCTCGAGCACGACCAGGATTCGCCGCGGCATGTGCAGCCGGCGTGCGATGGCGAGCGGCGCCACCACGTCGGGCGGCGCGACGATGGCCCCCAACAGGAAGGCAACGGTCCAGGGCAGGCCGATCATGTAATGCGTGGCGGCCGCCACCATTGCCGCAGTGAAGATCACCGCGCCGACCGCGAGCAGCACGATCGGGCGCAAATTCTTCCTGAACTCGCGCCAGCTCATAGCGACGCTTGCCGAGTAGATCAGCGGTGGCAGCACCATCAGCAGCACCAGTTCCGGCGGCAGTTCAACCGACGGCATGCCCGGCACGAAGGCGAGGCCGACCCCGGCCAACATCAGCAGGATGGCAGGGGCGACGTTGAAGCGGCGTGCGGCCAGCGCCACGCCTGCCAGCACGGCCAGCAGGATGAGAAAGGTCTGAAACTTCGCTTCCATGATGGCCTGTCTTGACCCGGAAGCGGCGGCAACGTCAATGCGCGCGGCTCACGCCAGCCGCTCGGCCACCATCCGGCCGATCCGCGCGAAAGCCGCCGCGATCTGTGCGGCAGTCGGCGTGCCGCCTTGGACGTAGGCCGTAAGCAGGATCGGCGTGTCGGGCTTCGGCCAAGCCACCGCGATGTCGCCCGCTGCGTCCTTGCCATTGTAGCCGGTCTTGTCGCCGATCTTCCAGCCTGCGGGCAGGCCACCGCGCAGCCGGTTCGCACCGGTCTTGCAGTTCACCATCCATTCGGTGAGCTGCGCGCGCGAGGCCGGCAACAATGCTCCGCCCAGCATCATGCGGCGCAGGTTCCCGGCCATCGCCGCCGGCGTCGTCGTGTCCCGGGGATCGCCCGGCTGGGAGCGGTTGAGCTCGGGCTCGTTGTGGTCGAGCCGCGAGGTGGTATCGCCGATTGATCGCCAGAACGCGGTGAGCGCGGTCGGCCCGCCGATCCGCGCCAGCAGCAGATTGGCGCAAGTGTTGTCGCTGAGCTCGACGATCGCCTTGCACATCTCGGTGACCGACATTGCGCCGGCCGCCAGATTTTGCTTCGCGACCGGCGCGTATTCCAAGAGGTCGTCCTGGCCGTAGGGAATCATGGCGGCAAGCTGTTCCTCGCCGCGGTCGACCCGCGCCAGCACACAGGCCGCGAGCGAGGCCTTGAATGTCGAGCACATGACAAACCGCTCGTCGGCGCGCCAAGCGAGTTTGGCGCCGGTCGCGAGATTTTCCGCATAGACGCCAATCCGCCCGACGCTCTCGCGTTCGTATGTTTCGAGTTCAGGCGGCGCATCCGCGGCCAGCGCAGGAGATGCGGCCATCCAGCACAGCGAGGCAAGCAGGGAGCGGCGGTCGAGCAGCATGGGGGACTTTCGCGCGAATGAAGATGGGGGATGCGGCGCACTCTATCCGCATTGTCGTTGCGAGCGGAGCGAAGCGGAGGGATTCTGGATTGCTTCGCTTCACTCGCAATGATGGAGAATGGGAGACGAGCGCGCCCGATTTCGGGCAGCGGAAGGTTGAGCCCCTCACTCTCTCAGGTCGTATCGATAAGATTTCGAGACAATCTGCCAATCCGTCGGCGAGCTTCATCGCCACCAGGTAGTCGGTGAAATAGCGCGGCGGCAGCTGGCATCTGACCTTGACGAAGGCGGTCTTGTCGTCAGAACGGTCGATGGTGACGATGAAATCCTCTCGCGGCTTGCCTTCAGCCTTGCCGGAAGGACGCTTGCGCACGCGGTCGAGCCAGTCCGGCACGGTCAGCACCTGCAATTCGCCCTTCTCGACCCAGCGCAGGTCGGCGGAGGGATGGAAAATGGCGCCGAGCTTTTCGGCGTCGCCCTCATAGAGGCCGTCAAAATAGGATTGCACGACGGCTTCGAGACTTGAACGATTTGGGCTCATGGGTCATCCCTTTGAATGATGGCTTGAGGCGAGCTTAGTCGTACACATCAAAATGCGCTATGGAATGTCCAGACCGTTTGCGCAAGGACATCATGATGACTGGATCAGAGATTTCGAACGCTCGTATCCTGATCGGCGAATGCTATTGCCGTGCAGTGCGCTTCGAGGTGGCCGACGAATTCTCTTATGCGATGAACTGCCATTGCTCGAACTGCCGCCGCACCACCGGCTCCGCCTTCAAGCCGTTCGCCGGTATCGCGCGAGACAAGCTCCGCATCGTCAGGGGCGGCGACCAGCGGACTATTTTCGGCGACGATATCACCCACGATGTGCATTGCGCCCATTGTGGCTCCTTGCTCTATTCCCAGGTGCGTGAGGGAAAATGGGCCCATGTCGCTATGGGAGCTCTGATCGACACCCCCTCGATCCGGCCCAGCGCCCATATTTTCGTGGGCTCGAAAGCGCCCTGGCACGAGATCACGGATGACCTGCCGCAATATCGGGAGCATATCGGGGTTGACTGAGGGAACCCGGCCCGATCTGCTTCCCGGCGAACCACGGCCGCGCTGGCGCGACCAACAAAGGGGTATTTCGTCCGGTTGCGGGCGCCGCCTTCGTGACCTCCATCACAAGCGCCGGTGGCGGATCCTGCTAAAGCGGTCCCAAAGGGCCCAGCGGCCCGAATTTCGGAAGTCGTGTCATGCGCAATTTGCTCAGACTTTGTCCGCTTCTCCTTGCCTTCGCGCTGCTGTTTGGCACTGATCCGGCTTTCGCCGGCAAGCGCGTTGCGCTGGTGCTCGCCAATTCGGCCTATCAGCATGCGCCGTTGCTGGCCAACCCGGTCAACGACGGTTCGGTGATGGCCAAGACGCTGAAGGAGGCCGGCTTCGACATCGTCGATTCCCGGCACGATTTGTCGGCGCTGGACACGCGGAGGGTGCTCCGCGACTTCGCGGACGCGACCCGCGATGCCGATATCGCCGTGGTCTATTATGCCGGTCATGGCATCGAGGTCGAGGGGTCGAACTATCTGATCCCGGTCGACGCCAGGCTCGAGCGCGACACCGACGTCTACGACGAGGCGCTCTCGCTCGACCGCGTCCTGGTTGCAGTCGAGCCCGCCAAGCAGCTCCGCCTGGTGATCCTGGATGCCTGCCGCGACAATCCGTTCGGCAAGAGGATGAAGCGCACAATCGCTTCGCGCGGCATCGGCCGCGGCCTCGCCCAGGTCGAGCCGACCAGTCCCAACACGTTGATCGCCTATTCGGCCAAAGCCGGCTTCACGGCGCAGGACGGCGACGGCGCTAACAGCCCGTTCACGGTCGCGCTGTCCAAGCATCTGGCGACACCGGGCCTCGACGTCCGCCGCGCCTTCGGATTCGTCCGCGACGACGTGCTCAAGTCGACTGGCAACAAGCAGGAGCCGTTCGTCTATGGCTCGCTTGGCGGCGAGGATGTTCCGCTGGTGCCGGTGAAGATGACGGCGGCGGCTCCGGCGGCACCTGTGGCGAACCCGCAGGCCGATATCCGCCGCGATTACGAGCTCGCGCTCCAGCTCGGCAACAGGGCGGCGTGGGATGCCTTCCTCGCCCAGCATCCCGACGGTTTCTATGCGAGCTTGGCCAAGCTCCAGCTCGAGAAGATCGGTGCCGAGCAGGCCCATGCGGCGGCGATCGCGAAGGCGAAACAGGCCGAGGCCGAGCGCGACCGCCTCGCCGCCCTTGGTGCGCAGAAGGATGCGCAGGCCAAAGCCGCAGCCGATGCGAAAGCCGCTGAGCAGGCGCAGCTTGCCGCCCAGAAAGCGAAGGAGCAGGCGCAGCAGCAGGCAGCCGTGGCAGAGCAGCAGCGCGTCAACCTCGCCGCTGCGGCACCCGGCGGTGCGCCGGCCAGCACGGCCGGTCCGGCCGGCACCAACGTTGCCTCGCTGACCCCCGCCACCGCACCGGCTGATCTCACTCGCACGGTGCAGTCCGAGCTCGGCCGCGTCGGCTGCTTCTCCGGGCAGGCCGACGGCAATTGGAATACGTCTTCGCAGCGCTCCCTGTCGCAGTTCAACCGTTATGCCGGCACCAAGCTCGACGTGAAGGTGGCGAGCACCGGAGCGCTCGATGCGGTCAAGTCGAAACCGTCGCGCGTCTGCCCGCTGGTCTGTGAGCACGGCTTCAAGGTCGACGGTGATAAATGCACCAAGATCGTCTGTCGTGACGGCTATGCGGTCAACGACGACAATGAGTGCGAGAAGAAGCGTGCCGCCAAGCCGGCCAAGCCTGCGCTTGCGAAGCGCGACGACGGTGATGAACGTCCTGCACGGCAGCGTCGCCAGTCCGCCGGCGCTGGCGCAGCGGACGGTTACGGTGCTGCCGCCGGCATTGCTGCCGCCGCTGGCGCCAGTCGCGCTAAGGGTGGCGGGCAGGTGTTCTGCAATAGCGGGGGCTGCCGTCCGGTCCACCGCGGCTGCCATCTCGAATATCGCGGCGGAGGCGGCCCCGGCAACGACGCCAATGCCGAGGTCTGTTACTAGGATCGGGGTGTCCCTAAGGAATCGTCCTGGCGAATGCCAGCACGATTCCTTGGAGTGAGTTCAGGTCGCAATCGCGCTTGCCGCGATGTTCACCGTCAGCGCCAGCAACGCCGTGTTGTAGATGAACGACACGATGCCGTGCGCCGTTGCCGTGCGGCGGATGGTCTTGTCGGTGATGCCGACGTCGGAGACCTGCGCGGTCATGCCGATCACGAACGAGAAATAGACGAAATCCCAATAATCGGCGTGATCTTCCTTGTCGCCGCTCGGAAACTGAAGGCCTCCTGCCGTACCGTGCCGATAATAATCATGCGCGTAATGCAGCGCGAAGGTCGTGTGCACGGCAGCCCATGACAGGGCGATTGTGGTGATCGCGATGGTCAGCTCCATGACGCCGCGATGCGACGTGCCGAGCTCGGAGACGATCGCCGCGATGCTGGCGAAGGCGCCGGTCGCCGTCACCAGCAGGATGACGAAGCGGCCGTCGTCCTGCATCGCAGCGGCGCGACGAATGTGCTGGTGGTCGTTGCACAGCATCATCGCATAGACCAGCACGAGGTAGACCGCGATCAGCGCGTCCCAGCCGAACAAGAGCCGCGTCACCAGCCGGTGCGTGCCCGGCAGCAGCAGGCAGACAAGGATGCCGACAGCGACCGCAACAAACGTTCGCGGCCGTGCATAAAGCAGCTGCATCGGCCGCGACATCTGGCGGAAGCGGGCGAGGACGGGATCCTCTTTGCCGCCGGCGGCCATCGATGCGCGTCAGTTCTTCCGTTCGGCGACGAATCGCGCCGCGGCTTGCAGCACGGCAGCGCGGTCGTCGAAGATCGACACGGCGCTGTCGGCTCGCGCGAGCAGGTCGCGCAGGCGCTGCTTGGCGCCTTCAATGCCGAGCTGGGTGACGAAGGTGGTCTTGCCAAGCGCGGCGTCCTGGCCCGACGGCTTGCCGAGCGCTGCCGCATCGCCCTCGACGTCGAGCAGATCGTCGGCGATCTGGAAGGCTTCGCCGAGCGCACGGCCGTAATCGTCGAGCGCCTGATATTCCGCACTCGAGGCCTGGCCGAGGATCGCGCCGGCGATGCAGCCATAGCGCAGAAGCGCGCCCGTCTTCATCTGCTGCAGGCGCGCGACATCGACGGGCTCGCGGTCGCCGAAGCGGCCTTCGCCGGCGAGGTCGAGGATCTGGCCACCGACCATGCCGCCAATGCCGGCGCAGCGCGCCAGCGCCCGTGTCAGCAGCAGCCGCACATTGGCGTCGCGATGGATCTCGTCGCGGGTGATGATGTCGAAGGCGAGCGTCAGCAGGCCGTCGCCGGCGAGGATTGCGGTGGCGTCATCGGTCTTCTTGTGCAGGGTGGGGCGGCCGCGGCGCAGGTCCGAATTGTCCATCGCCGGCAGGTCGTCATGGATCAGCGAGTAGCAGTGGATGCATTCGAGCGCCGCGCCCGCGAGCAGCGCGGCTTCGCGCGGCACACCGAACACGGCGGCGCTTTCGACCACCAGGAACGGCCGCAGACGCTTGCCGCCATTGAGGCTCGAATAGCGCATTGCGTCCATCAGTCGCTTGGGGCGGGCGATCTCATCGGGCAGGATGTCGTCCGACAACAGGCGCCCGAGCAGGGCCTCGGTGTCGTCAGCGGTCTTGTCCAGACGTTTGGCGAAATCGGACGGGGACGTGCCGGTCATCAAGAAAGGCTCCAGAACAAAAATTCGGCGGGACAATCCTTTATGAGTCGGCCCCAGTCAATCGTTTGGAAGGCCTAAAAACTGCTGGAAAAGGCCCGAATTATCACAGACTTAATGGCCGGCCCGTGGCCGCGTTTCATTTTGCGCCGGAAAGGTCGATTTGCGCATCGTCAAGATCCTGCTGGTCGTGCTCGCGGTCGTGGCTCTCGCGCCCTATGTGATCGCGCCGTTTTACCGGACCGGCCATCCGGTTTCGACGCTGATAGCCTGGCGTTCGCTTCGGGGCGCGCCGATGCAGCGCCAATGGATCGATCTGGCGGCGATGTCGCCGTATCTGCCGCGGTCGGTGGTGGCCGCCGAGGACGCGCATTTCTGCAAGCATCACGGCATCGATTGGGGGGCGCTGCGCGAGGCGATCGATGACGCCCAGGAGGACGGTACGCCGTTCCGGGGCGCCTCCACCATCACCCAGCAGGTCGCAAAAAACCTGTTCCTCTGGCAGGGGCGGGACTTCGTCCGCAAGGCGCTGGAATTCCCTTTGGCTCTGTGGATCGACCTCGTCTTGCCCAAGCAGCGAATCCTGGAGATCTACCTCAACATCGCAGAACTCGGCCCGCAGGGGCAGTTTGGCGTCGAGGCGGCCAGCCTCTATGCCTTCGGCAAGTCGGCCGCCAGCCTCTCCTCCCGGGAAGCCGCCCTTCTGGCCTCGATCCTGCCCAATCCGGTCAAACGCAGTGCCCGGACCCCCGGACCGGGTGTCAGGCGGCTGGCAGCAACCTATGTGGCGCGGGGGCAGGCGAGCTCGCTTGCGACCTGCTGGCACGAAAATCGCTGATTCCGGGCCCATTCCGGGCGTATTTTCCGGCCCAAGAGCCTAGCTTTACGGCCAGCCTTCCTCTATAAGCGCGGCCTTGATCGGCATTCAGCTCGCCTCGTATTGCGGGTGCTGAGCCGTCCCTTCGCGGACGATGCCCTGATGACACCAATCCCTAGAGGATAACTGAAATGGCCGTTCCGAGAAGAAAAACCTCGCCGTCGCGCCGCGGCATGCGCCGCTCGGCCGATGCCATCAAGAAGCCGACCTATGTGGAAGACAAGGACTCCGGCGAGCTCCGTCGTCCGCACCATCTCGACCTCAAGACCGGCATGTACAAGGGTCGCCAGGTCCTGAAGAAGAAAGAGTCCTGAGGGCAGGACCTTTCTTCGGGCGGGCCGATTGGCCTGCCTGATTTCGGCCACCCCATGAGATAGACGGGGAGGCGGCGGAGCAAATGCTTCGCCGCTGTATTATCCTGTCCGGATATCTTGATCGAGAAGGCATCTTGCCGATGGTCGGTTTCCCGCTACTTCTGATTCCGCTCGCGGTCTACAATATCATCGCCTTCCTGATGCCGACGGTGTCCTTTACGGACGTGCTGTTTAAGGTGCCGATGGTGTCCGGCGAGACTTGGCCGGTCACGCTTGCCGATCTGCTGCTCGCGCTCGGGGTGGTGCTGCTGCTGCTCGAGGTGGTCAAAGGCGCGCGGCCCGGCTCGAAATTCCTGATGGATCACCTGCTGTCGCTGATCGTGTTCGGCGCGGCCGCCGCCGAATTCGTGATGTGGCCCAAATTCGGCAATTCCACCTATTTCCTGCTTGTGCTGCTCGCGATGGCCGACTTCCTCGGCGGCATCGCCCAGCGCACGCGCCGTCGCGTCACCTATGTCGCCGAGACGACGATGGCTGCGCCACGCAAGGCCAAGCGCCAGGCCGAAGCGTCGGCGGACGATGTGGCGTCCGAGCGCAAATTCGAGCCGGTGATCGCGCCACAGCCGGCACCGGTCGTGCCACCCGCACCCTCGGCGCAATCCGTCGCCGAATCCGTGCTGACGGATCATCCCGCGCCGAAGCCGGTGCAAAGCGCGCCGTCGCCGGAAATCCCCTCGCCGCATCTTCAGCCGGGCAACGGCACGCCTTCCTCGCCGGATACACCGCCGCGCTGATCAAGCCACCTGCCGTGTCCGCGCGCTGACGCTCGGCAGCGGGCGCTTGCTGCCATAGGCCATCTGCGCATCTTCGGACGAGGCGCGGCGCAGCCGGCTCGCCTGGGGCAATTGCTCGGCATTGGCGATCAGCTGGGTGACGAAGCTCGGATCGGGTCGCGGCAGCGGTGCCTTATGGACCCACTGCAACGTCGGCATCAGCGGCACGAGGGCCGTGCCTGTCCCGTTGTCTCCTGCGTCCGCTCGATCAGTACTCAACATCGCAATCACCGTTGATCCGGCGGGATTGTCGCGTTTCGGGACGCTGGCGCCGGTGCGTGCCATGTACTCGCAAGCCCTATGCCGGCCGGGCCGGATTGGTTCCCGGGTGCCGACAAACGTGGTTTCCAAATTGTTTATCAACTTTGCCTAGGGTCGAGGCCGAATCTGGCTTTATCCTGTGCCGGCTCAGGACTTCCCGCTGTCCCGAAACGAGGCGACTTTGACCCCAGCATTGCCGCAAGCCTCCGACATCCTGGCCGCACTCGGCCAGGCCGTGTTCGCCTGGGACATCGCCAGCGACGTCATCGTCTGGGGTG
The DNA here is from genome assembly GCF_023074095.1 of Bradyrhizobium sp. 137. Taxonomy (NCBI): domain Bacteria; kingdom Pseudomonadati; phylum Pseudomonadota; class Alphaproteobacteria; order Hyphomicrobiales; family Nitrobacteraceae; genus Bradyrhizobium; species Bradyrhizobium sp. 137. The sequence continues at coordinate 203,481 of NZ_JADPKU010000055.1, read as the reverse complement.
AACAGGTCAGCGCCGTCTTCCCGGGCATTCCCGCCGAGCGGCTCGCCACCGGGGCCGAATTTGCCAAGCTGATCGAGCCTGCGCAATCGCTACGGAGCGCTGCGCTGGCGCAGACCTCTGCCGTGCACGGTGCCGGCGGCACGCCTTATCGGGTCGAGTACGGCGTGCGCATGAGTGCTTCCGATCCTGTGATCTGGGTCGAGGAAACCGGCCGCTGGTTTGCCGGTCCCGACGGCCGCCCCACGCGCGCGATCGGCTCCGTCCGCATCAACAACGAGCGTCATGCCCGCGACGAGGAATTGACGAAGCTGGCCCGGCTCGATCCGCTCACCGGCGAGCTCAACCGCTCCCATCTGATCGCGTCACTGGCCGAGGCGATCGAGGAGACGACCCGCTTCCGCTCGACCGCAGCCTTCATGCTGGTCGGCATCGATCATCTCGCCCGCGTCAACGACGCCTTCGGCTTCGACGTTGCCGACGCGGTGATCCTCGACGTCGCCAAGCGCATTCGCGCGCGCTTGCGCGGCGGCGACGTGCTCGGCCGCTTCTCCGGCAACAAGTTCGGCCTGATCCTGAAGAACTGCACCGTCGACGACATGAACGTTGCCGCCGAGCGCTTCCTCGCCGGCATCCGGGACGAGGTGGTACCGACGAAATCAGGCCCGGTCTCGGTCACCGCGTCGATCGGCGCGGTCAGCGTGCCGCGCTATGCCCGCACCACCGACGAGGCGGTCAACCGCGCCCATGAGACGCTCGACGCCGCAAAGCGCCGCCGCGTCGGCTCGTTCGCCGCATGGCGCCCGGATCCCGCGCGCGACGCGCAGCGCCGCGTTAACATCCGCGTCACCGACGAGATCGTCACCGCGCTGAACGAGCGCCGCATCAAGCTCGCCTATGAGCCGGTGGTCTCGGCCGCCTCGCGCGAACGCGCGTTCCACGAATGCCTGGTGCGGATGGATCAGGGCGATGGCCAGGTGCTGCTCGCACCCGACATCGTGCCGGTCGCCGAACGGCTCGGTCTGATTCGCCTCGTCGATCATCGCGTGCTCGAGCTCGTGGTCGCCGAGCTCGCGGCTGCACCCGACATCTGCCTCAGCCTCAACATCTCGCCCGATACGACCATGGATCCCGATTGGTGGGCGGGGATCGAGTCGCTGATGCTGGCTCATCCCGGCGTCGCCGAGCGGCTGATCGTCGAGATCACCGAAACGGTCGCGATTCAGGACATCGATGATGTCCGCGGCTTTGTCACGCGGCTGAAGAATTTCGGCAGCCGCATTGCCATCGACGATTTTGGCGCCGGCTACACCTCCTTCAGGAACCTGCGCAAGCTCGGCGTCGACATCGTCAAGATCGACGGCGCCTTCGTTCAGAACGTCACGCGGTCCGCCGACGATCGCGCCTTCGTGCAGACCCTGATCGACCTCGCCCGCCGCCTCGAAATCAAGACGGTCGCCGAATGGGTGCAGGACGAAGAGGCCGCAAGCATGCTGCGCGACTGGGGCTGCGACTACATCCAGGGTCGTCTGATCGGCCTCGCCTCAGCCGAGCGGCCATGGGGCGCACCGCCGGACAATGCGCTGCCTGCGGCAGGGTAGGTGTTTTCGTTTTCGTCGCGCGGGGATCTCGCTTCACCTCTCCTTTGCGGGAGAGGGCGGATACGTCAGGCAGTAAGTATAAACCTCCTCACGCCCCTTCGTCCAACGCCACCAGCTCACGCTTCTTGCGCAGCGCGGGCAACAGTGGTGCGATCAGCAGCACCATCGCCAGCGCAAGACACGCCGCCGAGATCGGCCGCTGCACGAAGGTCCAGAGATCGCCCTGCGACAGGATCAGCGACTTGCGCAGATTGTTCTCCAGCATCGGTCCGAGCACGAAGGCGAGTACCAGTGGCGCGGGCTCATAGCCGAGCTTGCGCATGAAATAACCGATGATCCCGAACGCGATCATCACGTAAACGTCGAACACGTTGTTGCTGGAGCAGTAGACGCCCAGGATCGTGAACAGGATGATCAGGGGGAAGAGGATGTTATAGGGCAGCTTGAGCAGTTGCACCCACATGCCGATCATCGGCAGATTGAGGATCAGCAACATGACGTTGCCGATATACATGCTGGCGACGATGCCCCAGAACAGGCCGGGGTTTTGTGTGATCAGCAGCGGCCCCGGTTGCAGGCCGTGAATGACGAACGCGCCGAGCAGCAGCGCCATCACCACGTTCGGAGGGATTCCCAAGGTCATCAGCGGAATGAACGCGCCGCCGGCCGCCGCATTGTTGGCGGATTCGGGGCCTGCGACGCCCTCGATCGCGCCTTGGCCGAACCGCTCCGGCGTTTTCGACAGCCGCTTCTCCAGCGCGTAAGACGCGAACGAGGCCACCACGGCGCCGCCACCCGGCAGGATGCCGAGCAGAAAGCCGAGCAGCGTACCGCGTGCTACGGGACCGGCGCTCGCCTGCCAATCGGCCTTGTTGGGCAAGAGCTGCGTGATCTTGGTGTTGATGATGTCGCGCTTGATCGCCTGCTCGGTGTTGAGCAGCACCTCGGCGACGCCGAACAGGCCCATCACGACGGGCACGAGGCCGATGCCGTCGATCAACTCCATGCGGCCGAAGGTCAATCGCGGCTGCGCCGTGATGCTGTCGAGGCCGATCAGGCCGAGCACGACGCCGATGCAGGCCATCAGCAGCGCCTTCGGCATCGAGCCCTGGGTCAGGAAAGTGAGCACGACGAGGCCGAGCACCATCAGGCTGAAATACTCGGCCGGGCCAAAGGCGATGGCGATACTGGCAAGCCTCGGCGCCACCAGCATCAGCGCGATCAGCGCAAAAGTGCCGGCGATGAAGGAACCGAAGGCGGAGATGCCGAGCGCGGGGCCGGCGCGGCCCTGCTTCGCCATCTGGTGGCCGTCGATGCAGGTGACAACGGAGGCAGCTTCGCCGGGGATGTTGACCAGGATCGACGTGGTCGAGCCGCCATACATCGAGCCGTAATAGATGCCGGCCATCATGATGATGCCGGATTCCGGCGTGCCCGACAGCGTCACCGGCAACAGCAACGACATCGCCGAGATCGGCCCGATGCCCGGCAGCACGCCGACCAGCGTGCCAATGAAGACACCGATGAAGCAATAGAGCAGGTTGATCCAGGTCAGCGCAACGCCGAACCCGTGCGCGACATTGGCGAGCGTATCCATGCGATCAGCCGATCCCGAACAGGCCAGAGGGCAGCTGAATCAAGAGCAGGCGCTTGAGCACCCACCACATGCCGAGCGGAACAAGCACGGCGATTGGAATCGCCAGCGTCCAGCGCACGGGATCGATCAGGCGCAACAGCAGCAGCATCAACGGGATCGACGACAACAGGAATCCCAGCGGCTCCAGTGCGAACGAGAACGCGGTGAGGCAGGCGATGACGAGAAGTGGCTTGCTCCAACGCACATTTTCCCAGCGTGAGGCCAGCGTTGGCCCGCCCTCGGTGATTGCCGAGATGATGATGCTGGTTGCGAACACGCATATCAGGATGCCCGTGTAGAACAGCACGTAGCCGGAGCCGGGATCGTTGATGGTGCCGAGCTTGAGCTTCAGCCCCGACCAGATCACGAAGGCGCCGAGTGCGAGCCCGATCGACCCGCCCCAGAGTTCGGAGTTGCTGAGGCGGAGTTTGACGTTGGTTTGGTTGTTCATCGCTTGTCTCTCAGCCGTTCCCCGGACGCTGCGCAGCACGAAGTGGTGCGCTGCAGATCCGGAGGTCCGATGGTTCGTGGCAAGGTGGTTCCGGCTCTGCGGTGCATCGCTGAAGAAGCGCTGCACCGCGTCCGGGACACGGAAGCGGCTCAGCCTATTTCTTCGCCAGCCCGAGTGTCTCGATCACCTTGCGCTCGGACTCCGTGACCTCGACAACGAACTTCTTGTAATCCTCTGTGTTCTTGTAGTTCGGCACCATGTCATATTTGGCGAGCGTTGCCACGACGGCCGGGTCTTCGACCGCCTTTTTGAACGCATCGTGCAGCTTGGCGACGATTTTCGGATCCATCCCCTTCGGGCCGGCGATGCCGAACGGGGAGTCATAGACCATGGGATAGCCGAGTTCCTTCAGCGTCGGTACATCCGGGTAATTCGGCGAGCGGGCACCAGTCCACACCATCAATAACCGCAGCTTGCCAGCGTCGACCAGCGGCCGCCATCCCGTGGAGTCTGCCTGAAGCATTGTATGCTGCCCCAGGACCGCGGCGTTGGTTTCCGCGCCGCCTTTGAACGGCACCTGGGTGAGCTTGATGCCGGACATCGCCGCGATCTGCTCCATGCCGATGTGCAGCGAGGTGCCGGTGCCCGGCGTCGCGTAGGTCACCTTGCCCGGGTTCGCCTTGGCGAACTCCACCACGTCCTTCCAACTCTTGAACTGGGACTCCGCGTTGGTGGTGACGCCGAAGGTATAGCCGGTGAGATGGATGATGTAGGTAAAATCCTTCGCCGGATCCCATGACACCTCCTGCATCAAGGGCAAGCGGAAGACGGTGATCGGGATCTGGGAGATGGTGTAGCCATCCGGCTTCGCGGCCGCGGCCATGGTTGCAGGCCCCACGGTGCCGCCGCCGCCGGCCTTGTTGTCGATCACGATGGGCTGACCCAGGACCTTCGAAGCGCTGTCGGCGATCGCCCGCATCGAGATGTCAGTCGAACCACCGGCCGGCCAGGGCACGATCAGCGTAATCGGCTTGGTAGGATAGTCCTGCGCACTGGTGGCAGTGGAGAGCACTGCGCCTATGACCGCATGTATGGCGGCAAAGGCAATCGTCTTCAGCCCGGATCGCGACATAGAAACGCCTCCCTCGCAGCGGCCTCGCTCAAGCCGCCGTCTCTCATTTTGTGGGACGATTGTTCCCGAAATCACGAGAGAAGAAAAGCGCCATTGCGTCTGTGCCAGGCAAGGAGCGAGACGGCACTTCCGCCGGAAACCATCCATGCGACAATTGGTCGTTCGGCGGCGTGCCGAGATACGGAATTTGAGCGGGCGAAGCCGCTACGCCACGCGCCGGATTGCGCTCAGCGTCTCGATGATGCCGCCGACTTCGGCCGCCGGGCACGGCTTGCCGAAATAATAGCCCTGCACGGCGGTGCAGCCGCATTCGCGCACGAAGTCGAGTTGCTCCGCGGTCTCCACCCCCTCCGCCGTGGTCTCGACCCCGAGCACGGAGCCGAGGCTGGCGATGGTGCGGACGATGGCGACGCTTTCGGGGCTCTCGCCGAGGGTGCCGACGAAAGAGCGGTCGATCTTGATGCGATCGAACGGAAATTTGCGCAAATAGCTCAGCGAGGAATAGCCGACGCCAAAATCGTCGAGGCTGACCCGCACGCCGAGTGCGCGGAGCTGGTGCAGGATCTCTATCGTCGCCTCGCTGTCGTCGAGCAGCGCCGTCTCGGTGACCTCGAGCTCGAGGCGTTGTGGCGACAGGCCGGCTTCCGCAAGTGCGCTCGTGACCATCGTCACCAAGCCGCGCGAGCGGAACTGCACCGGCGACAGGTTTACCGCGATGGTGACCTCGGGCCAGGATACAGCGGACGCACAGGCGGTTCGCAGCACCCTTTCGCCGATCGGGACGATCAGCCCGGTCTCTTCCGCGATCGGAATGAATTCGGCCGGCGAGACGAAGCCGCGCGAGGGATGCTTCCAGCGCAACAGCGCTTCGAAGCCGGTCAGCTCGGAATTGTCGAGCCGCACTTGCGGCTGGAACACGAGATGGAATTCACGTGCTTCCAACGCGCCGCGCAGATCGTGCTCCAGCGCATGCCGGCTGCGCGCCTCTTCCTCCATCTCGGGCTCGAACAGCTGATAGGCGCCGCGGCCCTTGGCCTTAGCCTGGTAAAGGGCGAGGTCGGCGCATTTCATTAGCTCGTCGGCATCGAGCCCGTGGTCGGGCGCGACCGCGATACCGACGGAGACGCCGATATGGATCGACTGGTTTTCCAGCGGCGGGGGGTGGCCGATGATCTCGACCAGGCGACGGGCGAGCTTTTCAGCCGATTGCGGCTGCGGTCCGCGTTGGAGCACGGCGAATTCGTCGCCGCCGAGCCGCGCGACGGTATCATGCTCGCCGACATTCTCCTTCAGCCGCGCCGCAACCCAGCGCAGCAGGCGGTCGCCTGCCGCGTGGCCGAGGCGGTCGTTGACGGTCTTGAAATTATCGAGGTCGAAACACAGCACCGCCATCGCGCCGCCATCGACCGCTCGATCAGCTCGGAAAGATGCGTGCCGGGCCGTGTCTCCTCGGGCGACAGTCGGCAGATCGTGCGGTAGGTGGTGTTGCAGACGCGAAGCCGCATCTCGCTATCGTAGAAAGCGAGTCCGTGCGCCATGTTCTCCAGCGCCGCATCGAGGATGAAGTTCTGCTGCCTCAGCGTTTCCTCGTATTGCAGCCGCTCGGTGACGTCCTCGTGCACCGTCACCCAGCCGCCGTCGGGAAGGAAGCGGGAGACCGCCTGCACCATCCGCCCGTCATAGCGCATGACCAGCAGGGTTTTCGCTTTCCTGGCGCGCACGTCAGCCAGCCTGGTGTGATGGAACTCATCGGCCCACATGCCCGTCAGGTTGCCGCGCGACATCCAGTGCTCGATCACTGTGCTGTGCGAGATGCCCGGCTTCACGATTTCGGAGTCGAGGTTGTAAAGGTCAAGGAACCGGCCGTTGCAGACGACGACGCGGCTGTCGGCATCGTACATGATGAGGCCGTGCGACATGTTCGCGAGCGCGTGCTGGCTACGCTCCGTCTGCACGCGCAATTCCGCCTCGAGTCGGGCGAGACGACTGACGTCGTCGCAGATCGTCATCCAGCCGCCGCCGGGGAGAGGCTTCAGCTCGAGCGCCATGACGAGGCCGCTGGCAAGCCGCTGTTCGGTGCGGAATGGCTTGCCCCCTGCAATTTGCGCCAACCGCGCCGAGTAAAGTGCATCAATCTCGTCCTGCGGAAAGTTTCCGCGCGTCGCGCTGTGGGCAAGCACCTCGCGATAGCTCGTGCCCACCCGCACGATATCGGCCGACATGTCGAACAGCGTGAGGTAGCGCTGATTGACCAGCACGATCCGGTTGTGGGCATCGTAGACGCAGACGCCCTGCTCCATGTGGTCGAGCGCAAGCTGGCTGAGCGCGACCAGGGCCTCGGGGACCTGTTCGCGGTGTGCACCATGCTCGTTCTCGCGGGTCGACATCATGAGAGTCGTGGATCTCGGCGGGCAATAGACTTAACGCGACGTAATTCAGCCGCCGAGGGTAGCGAAGAGGCCGGAAAATTCCCTTAAGGGCAGTAGTTTACGGAGAGTGACCGGCGGTGCAGAGATGCGTGTGCACGGAGTATCACTGTCATCCTGAGGTGCCGGAGCATAGCTGAGATCTGGAAGGGCGTCGGGCCGGCTGCATCGCGGCCGGTTCATCCTTCGAGGCGTGCCGCGCTGCACAGGGCGAGCACCTCCGGATGACGGGCCAAGGCGCAGCCTGCCGGCCTGCTCAAGGCCCGTACAGCACCAGTTCCGTGTCGGTGAGATCGGCGAGCTGCGGCCGGTGCGGGCCCTTGAAATATTTGCGGCCGCGCCGTTCGGTGTAGAGGCCGACGAGGCCGGGAAGCGGGCCGTTGGAATCGACGGCCACCGCAATCTTGCCGAGCCGCAGCAACAGCCGGCCGATCCGGCCGGCGCAAGTGGCATATTCGGCGGTGTTGCGGCAGTAGATCAGCTTCATCGCAGGCGGCGCAATGAAGCCGCGGCGGATGCGCACCGGTTGCAGGATGAAGGGGAACGTTCCCTCCGGTGTGCGGCAGACGAGGCTGAGGCAATTGTAGCGCGCATGGCGTGTCAGCAACTCGGTCTCGGGTTCGCCAAGCCCCTGGATCGCCTTGGCGTGCGGCGAGATCACCTCGATCGTGCTCCAGCGCGGGGGGCGCGCCAGCGCAGGCACCGAGAAGAATATCCCGCAGCAATAGGCGCGAAAGCCCTGCGTCTCGATGATCGGCCAGGTCCACGGCGCCGGGCTGATGTTGAGATAAGTGACGTCCTTGTGCCGCTGCGCGATCTTGGTCAGCAGCGGCGCGTAGTTGCGGTAGGCCGGATCGACATACCAGCTCGACAAATTGCACTGGATGGCGGTCTCTTCGCCGTGCTGGCGCGCCGTGTAGATCAATAGCAGTACGCCGACCGGTGTGCCGTCATCCTCGAGCATGTAGCCGAAGCGCGGATAGCCCTCCGGCACGGTCCGGAAAGCCTGCCGGCGCAGGCCTTGTATCCAATAGTCCCGCGAGCGGCCGATGAAGCCGCCCGTCAGCAGGTCCGCGATGGCTTCGACATCGGGCTCGGTGATTTCGCGGCATCGGACCTTGGTGTGGATCACGCTCGTCTTGCCCGTGGAAATGGTCAGCCTCGTGAGTTCCGTTAGCGCCAGCCTTCGCCGTGGGCCTCGGCCGCAACATGCGGCTGTAAGCCCAGGACGTCCCGCACCCTGGCTGGCCAGGAAGCGGTATCAGTGCCGTGGGTGTGAAACAGGGCGACCGCGAGCCGGTCCATGCCGAAGGCAACGCAGCCGGTGTGGGCCGGCTCGCCATTGGCATCCTGAATGCCCCAGGTCGTGCCGAAATGCTCGCGGTGATAGTTGAAGCTCATGCAGGCGGTCGGCTGCTGCTCCGAGCGCAGCGGGATCAGGAGCTCGAACTTCAGCTGCTGCTGCTTCTGGCTCACCGCCTTCATCTGGCCGACGCGGCCGAAGAAAGGATCGCTGGCGTAGTCGACGCGGAAGGTCAGGCCGAGGTCGCGGGCGATCGCCTGCGCGCGCACCATCCAGCGCTCGCGGAAGTCGGCGACGTCATCGGGGCTGCCGATACAGACATATTCGCGCATCCGGAACGATTGCAGGCGGTCGAGATGCTTTGACGGCTCGCGGCGGAAGCAATCGGCGGCGACGTCGAAGCGCAGACCGCCCTTCGGCAATTGGCCTCGGCTTGCTGCGATCGGGTAGACGGGATAGCAGGCGGCTGGCGACAGCACGAGGTCGGCCGGCGAGAGCGATGAGGTCCAGTCGCCACCGGCATCAAAGCGGCTCACCGCAGCGTTGATCGCGCGTTCGGTGCCGTGCAGCCCGCAGACGCAGCCGAGCAGGTTCGGAAAGCTCTTGAGGTAGCCGGATTTCTCCAGCTGAGCCCGGCTCATCACCGGCGGAAAGCGCATCACCTCGGTTCCGGCCTCGCGATGGCCAGTGATCAGCGTGGCGAGCTTCTCGACGATGCCCTCGTAGAGCGCGGTGCGGGCGTAGACCCCGTCCGAGCCCATGCGGTGGAATAGCTTGTCGATGAGATGATCGAGCGGATCGATGATCTCTGGTGCGGTCGCGGGCGAATTGGGGAGGACGGCAATGTTCATGGAGTTGATGTCCTGCTATCTCAAATTGTTCTTGTTGGTTCAGTCGCCAAGGCTAGTCGGTCATGAAGGCACGTTAGTCACGAAGGCTCAATGGAACGCCGCTCATCAGCGTCGATGTCGCGGCGTTGGCGAGAATACGGTCATTGTTGATCATGATCGGCGACGACAGAACGTCGCGCAGGTGGCGGCCCATGGTGAACTCACCGTCGTTGCGGTAGCCGGAAAGGCCCGCTGTGCGCATCGCATGCATCACAGTCTCGACCGCGAGCTCGGAGGCCTGCACCTTTAAAAGCGTGATCGAGGATTGGAAGTCGAGCGAGCTCAGCGCGCGCTCGTCATGCTCGGCGCCGGCGAAGGCGTCGATGTTGGCAGCGATCAGCGCGCGCAGCTTTGCGAGTGACATCTTCGCGGCGGTGAAATGCGCCGCGGCCGGCGGCATTTGTCCGCCGGAGCTGCGGGCCGCTTTGCGAATGAAGGCCTGCGCACGGGTCACCGCGGCGGCGGCAATGCCGGCCCAAGCGGACGACCAGCATAGATGCGCGAATGGCGTCATGGTCTGGGCGTGGATCTTGTCATAGGATTCCGGGAAAACGCGGTCGGCGGGGCAATCCACCTTCAGCTCGAAACCGGTCGAGCAGGTGCCGCGCATGCCGAGCGTTTCCCAACCCAGCGTGCGCTTCAGCGAATAATCGTCCTTGGCGAGTGCCAGCAGCACTTGGTCGGAAGCGGCAGCGTCAGTGGCGCGGCGGGCGATGGTGACGAGACCGTCGGCTTCGGCGCCGTAGGAGATCACGGTGGCGTCGCGTACTAGCGACACGATGTCGCCGGCGTGATCGACGGCGGCGGCGCTGGCGCGGATGTTGCCGCCGTTCTGTCCCTCGGTGGTGGAAGAGGCGAGCAGCCACTGGTCGCGCGCGACCCGGCGCATCATGGTTTCCATCCAGGGGATGCCGTGGCCGTGCCTGACGACGCAGGCAACCTTGGTCTGGTGCATCGCGTAGATCATCGCGGTGGAAGCGCAGGCGCGTCCGAGCGTATAGCAGATGTCGGTGACATCGTAGATTGAGGCGCCAAAGCCGCCGAATTCGACCGGGATCATGACGCCAAGCAGTTTCTGCTCGCGCGCAACCTCGAAAGCCTTGTGGGGGAAGCGGGCGTCGCGATCGACCCCGTCTGCGTCGGCCGCTGCGGCAGCGGCTGTCCGGGCGGCACGCTCGATCAGGGAGGGGCCCTGCTCGAGAAAGCTCGTCTGCGTTTCGTCGACAGTGAGGACTGCTTCACGCACGTTCATGCTCGTCCGCCTCCGGTTCGCCGTTCGAGATCGCCGCCATCATTCGCGATGCCGCCGGCGATCCTCCGACCATCTTTGCTTGTGAGACGAGGCTACGGATTTAATTCAAATTCGTCGATGAAATAGAGGGTAAACAAAGCCCAATTCCGAACGAACAGTTAAGGTCAGGTTGTTGGAGGGGGCCGAAATTCAGCGGACCCGTTAGGATTCTGGAAGAGCCCTCCAAATTTTAGTCAATCTGAGTCATCGTTTACTAAGAAGGACGAAGTAATCCTCGCGCCCATTGCGGGATCGACTGGCCGTGCCCATCGTAGCCGGCAGTCCGGTCCGCCTCCGATAGACAGATGGGAATTTGCCGATGCAGGCTTTCAATACCGACATGCGCAATCGCATCATCAAGCTGGTGAAGGGCATCATCGAACAGAACTCGCTCACGGCGGACATCACGCCATCGGCGAAGCTCGTCGATGTCGGCCTGACCTCGATGGACATGGTCAATCTGATGCTCGGCGTCGAGGCCGAGTTCGACTTCACCATCCCGCAAGCCGAAATCACGCCGGAGAATTTCCAGACCGTCGAGACGCTGGAGCGGATGATCGCAGCTCAGCTGCAGCCGGCGAACGCAGCTTAGTTGAACCACTGCGGTCGTTCTGGCGAAAGCCAAGACCCATTTCCCAGGGAGCAGTTTTGCGGAGACCGGTCGTTCGGGACAAAGACCGTTCGCAACCGATAGACGTCGCAGTATGGGTCCTGCTTTCGCCAAGGCGACACCGATGGCGTGGCGATAGCGCCCGTTTCCTGACCACACCACCACCCCGTTCCAAATCTGGCGCAAAACTGGCATAGCTTGACCATGTCGCACGTGGCGGATGGGATGGAGCAGGCATGACGCAGGCGGTATTGGGCATCATCGGCGGTTCCGGCATCTATGATCTGCCGGGCCTAGAGGGTGCGCACGAAGAGGAGATCAAGAGCCCCTGGGGCGAGCCGTCAGCGCCCCTGCGCCGCGGCTCCATCGCCGGCTTGCCGATCGTGTTCCTTCCGCGGCACGACAAGGGACACCGACTGTCGCCCTCCGACATCAACTACCGCGCCAATATCGACGTCCTGAAGCGCGCAGGTGTCACCGACCTGATCTCGCTGTCGGCCTGCGGCTCCTTCAGGGAGGAACTTCCGCCCGGCACCTTCGTGCTGGTCGATCAGTTCGTCGACCGCACCCACAAGCGCGAGAGCTCGTTCTTCGGCCGCGGCTGCGTCGCCCATGTCTCGATGGCCCATCCGGTCTCGCCACGGCTGCGAATCCATCTTGCCGCAGCGGCCGAAGCCGAGGGGATCGCAATCGCGCGTAGCGGCACCTATGTCTGCATGGAGGGGCCGCAATTCTCCACTTATGCGGAGAGCATGACTTACAAGACGCTGGGCTATTCCGTGATCGGCATGACCAACATGCCCGAGGCCAAGCTCGCGCGGGAAGCCGAAATTTGCTATGCCACCGTTGCGATGGTGACGGATTTCGACTGCTGGCATCCCGACCACGATGCCGTGACCGTGCAGGACATCATCCGTGTGCTGAATTCGAACGCCGACAAGGCGAAGGCGCTGGTCGCGCGGCTGGCAAGGGATTTTCCGCGCGAACATGAGCCGTGCCCGATCGGCTCGGATCGCGCGCTCGACACCGCCCTGATCACGGCGCACGAGGCCCGGGATCCCGAGCTTTTGAAGAAACTCGATGCGGTGGCGGGGCGCATCCTGCGCGGTTGAGACGAAAGGCAGAATGCCATGAAGGTCGACGGCAAGCATTTTCGCAGCATCTGGCGCCAGCGCGACGGCTGGTCGGTCGGCGCGATCGACCAGCGCAGGTTGCCCCACGAGTTTGTTGTTGCGGAGCTGACGTCATGCGAGGAGGCGGCGGTCGCCATCCGCGACATGCTGGTGCGCGGCGCGCCGCTGATCGGCGCCACCGCCGCTTACGGCATCGCGCTCGCGATGCGCGAGGACGCCTCCGACGCCGGCCTGAAGCGTGCCTATGACACGCTCGTCGTGGCGCGGCCGACCGCGATCAATCTGAAATGGGCGCTGGACGAGATGCGCGCGAGGCTCGCACCGATCGATCCGGTTGAACGGGCGGAGGCGGCCTACGCGCGCGCCGACGAGATCGTCGAGCAGGACGTCGAAATCAACCGCGGCATTGCCGGCAACGGCCTGAAGCTGATCGAGGCGATCGCGGCGAAGAAGCCGGGCGATACGGTCAACGTTCTCACTCATTGCAACGCCGGCTGGCTTGCGACGGTCGACTGGGGCACCGCGACGGCGCCGATCTATCTTGCGCATGAGCGCGGCATCAAGATCCATGTCTGGGTCGACGAGACCCGCCCGCGCAATCAGGGCGCCTCGCTCACGGCTTGGGAGCTCGGCCATCACGGCGTGCCGCACACGGTGATCCCGGACAATACCGGTGGCCATCTGATGCAGCACAGCATGGTCGACCTCGCCATCGTCGGCACCGACCGCGTCGCTGCCAATGGCGACGTCTGCAACAAGATCGGCACCTATCTGAAGGCGCTCGCCGCGCACGACAACGGTGTGCCGTTCTACGTGGCGCTGCCGTCGCCGACGATCGATTTCGCCGTCCATGACGGCATCCGTGACATCCCGATCGAGCAGCGCAGTGGCTCTGAGGTCACCGACATGACCGGCCGCACCGCGGATGGGAGACTGGAGACGGTGCGCATCGTGCCGGAGGGCTCCCCGGTCGCGAATTATGCATTCGATGTGACACCGGCGCGGCTCGTGACCGGCCTCATCACCGAGCGCGGCGTGCTGAAGCCCGACCGCGCCTCGCTCGCGGCCGCGTTTCCGGAGCGGATCGCCTCCGCTGCAGAATAGGTTGGACTAGCAGAGCTTCAACCCCGTCGCGACCTCGAGCTCGGCGATGGCCTGGGCCCCGCTGGTGACCTTGATCGTGGTCATGCCCATCTCGCGAGCCGGCTTGAGATTGACGCCGAGATCGTCGAGATAAACGCAATTGTTGGGATCAACCTTCAGCGTCTCGACCATCAGCCGGTAGATGCGTGGATCGGGTTTGCGCAGGCCGATTTTGGCGGACTCGATGACGTGATCGAACAGTGCCATCACCTCGGCAATGTAGAGCGTGCGTCCCGTCAGGCTGCCGATGGCGTTGGCCGGCAGGTTGTTGGTGATGCAGCCGGTCTTGAATTGCGCCTTGATGCGCTTCAGCGCCTCGACCATCTCGGGACGCAGATCGCCCTGGAGCAGCGGCAGCACGTCGCGCCCGCGCACTTCTGCGCCAAGCGCTCGTGATTCCTCGGCGAACAAAAGATCGAACGTGTCGATATCCACCTCGGCGCGTTCAAACTTGGCCCAGGCATTTTCCAGATGGTTGGCGGCGTTGGTGCGCCGTATGATGTCGATGGGCAGGCCACGCTCGGTCTCGAACCGGGCGAACGCCTCGAACGGTGAGCTCGTCAACACGCCGCCAAAATCAAAGATCACAGCCTCGATCGTCAAGGTCCCGTCCTCGTCAATTCAGTGCCAGGATGGCTGACAAGACGGCTAGCACGCGCTATCGGCAAGGGCCAGCCTGAAGCAAACTCCGCCCCTTGACCGAAGGGCCTGCCAGACGTGTTCCCATGAAGACAATTGCGACATTCATCACCGCCATTCTGCTGCTCGCCACGCCTGCTCGCGCCATCGTCGGCGGCGGCACGCCGCAAGCGGAGGGTGTCGCGCGCGCCATCGTCACCATCGTTGGCTCGCGCGGCAATTTTTGCACCGGCAGCCTGATTGCACCGAAGCTGGTGCTGACGGTCGCTCACTGCGTGCAGCCCGGCGCGGACTACAAGATTGTCGATCGCGGCGGCGACGGCCAGCCGCAATTGCTGAACGTCCGTTCTGTCGCGATCCATCCGAATTTCAACATGCAGGCGATGCAGGCGCATCGGGCGACCGCCGACGTGGCACTGCTGCAACTGGAAATTCCACTGAAGGGAAAATCGACGGTGCCGGTCGGTGCACCGGATATTCCAATCCGCGTCGGCAGCCGCTTTACCATCGCCGGCGTCGGCGTCACAGTTCGCGGTGATGGCAAGAGCGGTGGCATTACGCGTGTGGCTGCGCTGGTCGCCACCGGCCAGCCCGGCACGCTGCAGATCCGGCTAGTTGATCCCCTAACCAACGGTGTTCGTGACGGAATCGGCGCTTGTACCGGCGATTCCGGCGGACCGGTGTTCGAGGACAAGCCGAACGGTGCCGTGCTCGTTGGCGTCGTCAGTTGGTCGACCGGGCCGAACGGCGCCGCAGGTTGCGGCGGGTTGACCGGGGTCACTCCGCTCACGCTCTACCGGGATTGGATCTTGCAGACCGCACGGAGCTGGGGTGCGGCACTGTGATTTGACCGCGACCGGATCTATGTCATGTTGAAACGGAAGCGCGATGGGCGACACTGCCTGTCGCGGAGGAAACGCGCCGTCCAGTCAAGGCCGGCCACGAAAAACGAGCAAGGCAACAAGCAACAATGAATGTCGCTGTTCGCGGTCACACCGCTACCAAGCAAGCTTCCGAACATTTCGACGTGCTGATCGTCGGCGCCGGCATCTCCGGCATCGGCAGCGCCTATCATCTCACCAAGCAGCTTCCGGGCACGAGCTTCGTCATTCTGGAGACGCAGGCGAGCTTCGGCGGCACATGGATCACACATCGTTATCCCGGTATCCGTTCGGACAGCGATCTCCACACCTTCGGCTATCGCTTCAAGCCCTGGGTCGGACCGCCGATCGCGACCGCCGAAGAGATCCTCGCCTACATGAACGAGGTGATCGAAGAGAACGATCTCGCGAAGCACATTCGCTACAAGCACAAGATCAATTCCGCGAGCTGGTCGAGTGAGCAAAGTCTCTGGACCATCGAGGCGGTAGCGACCGACACCGGCGAGCCGAAGACCTTCACCGCAAACTTCCTCTGGATGTGCCAGGGCTATTACCGGCATTCGGAGGGTTACACGCCAGAATGGAAGGGGATGGACCGGTTCAAGGGCCGCATCGTCCATCCGCAGACATGGCCCGACGACGTCGATCTCACGGGCAAGAAGGTGATCGTGATCGGCTCCGGCGCGACCGCGGCAACACTTGTTCCGAACATCGCGGACAAGTGCGCGCATGTCACGATGCTGCAGCGCTCGCCGACCTATTTCCGGCTCGGTCGCAACGCCATCGAAATCGCGGAGGAGCTGCGCAGGCTTCAAGTCGACGAGGAATGGATTCATGAGATCGTCCGGCGCAAGATTCTGTTCGAGCAGGATGCATTCACCAAGCTTTGCGTCTCCAAGCCGGAGCAGGTGAAGAAGGAGCTGATCGGTCAAATCAGCGCGGTCCTCGGCCCCGACTACGACGTCGAGACCCATTTCACGCCAAAGTACCGGCCGTGGCGGCAGCGCATCGCCTTCGTGCCGGATGCCGATCTGTTCAAGGGGATTGCCAGCGGCAAGGCCTCGGTCGTTACCGACGAGATCGAGTGCTTCGCCGAGAACGGCATCCAGCTCAAATCCGGCAAGCTGCTCGAAGCCGACGTCATCGTCACCGCGACCGGCTTCAACCTGGCCGCCCTGGGCGACATCGCCTTCGAGATCGACGGCAAGCCGCTCGCCTTCGGCGACACCGTCACCTATCGCGGCATGATGTTCACGGGTGTGCCGAACATGGTCTGGGTGTTCGGCTATTTCCGCGCGAGCTGGACGCTGCGCGTCGACCTTGTCGCCGATTTCGTCTGTCGGCTGCTCAGCCATATGAAGGGCAAAGGCGCAAAGAAGGTCGAGGTGAGATTGCGCCCCGAAGACCACAACATGCCGATCCTGCCCTGGATCGATCCGGAAAACTTCAACCCCGGATACATGATACGCAATATGGACCTGTTGCCGAAGCGCGGCGACAAGCCAGAATGGCAGCACAGTCAGGACTACTGGACCGAGAAGGACGAGATTCCGAAGACGGACCTGGACGATGCGGCGTTTGTGTATGGGTGAGGGGATTGCGGGAGCAGCGGCACGCCACGATTGTAAAGCCGTATAGGGCGCGCCGAGCATCGGCCGTCACAGGCGCACGTCACACGATCGGCCGTGAATGTAAGCGGCCTTCCATCGGGCGGTGCCGCGGCTAAGTGGAAGGGCCTTGGCCTGGCGGCCAACGAGCGAGCCAGTTGCTCGCGTCGGAGTGTCACGGCAACTCGCCGGGCATTCTGGCCAAGATTAGTCTTGGTCGCAGCAGTCGCGGTGACCTTCCTTCAGCAAGGATAACGAAGAGGTCACCGCTTCTGCTGCTCAGGCCTTCGCGGCGGCCGCGGCGCCATGGGCGTTCCCGCCATCTTGTTGGCGGTCTCGCTGACGTCGAGCAGCGAACGGCGGATGTCCTCGAGGTAGCTTGCCGATTTCTTCTTCATGGTGTCGGCGAGCTCGTGCAATCCCTGTATCTTCTCGAACAGCTCGTCGGCCTTGCCGTCGACGAAGCCGGGCACCACGCCCTCGATCTTCGTGACGGCCTTGTCGAAGTCCGCGAAGGCGCTGTCGACCTTCGCCATGACGGAGTCGATTTCGCCGCCCTTGCCCCTGAGATCCGCGGTGTAGTTCTCGAATGTGCGCAGGCCCTCCTTGATTGCAGGGGCGTTGCTCACGATCGTACGGTCGACGCTGTGCAGGGCATCGACGATGGACTCGGCGTCACTGAGATCGGCGGTCAGTATGGGAATGCCGTCCAAGTCCAGCGGCACCGGCGGCGCGGAGGGGGCGCCCCCGATCAGCGAGATCGCGGCAACGCCCGTGAGACCCTGGAACTCGATGCCTGCGACGGTGTCCTTGCGGATCGGTGCGGTGTTGTCGAGCATCACGAGCGCCACGATCCTGCCGGGACTGTCCAGCTTGATCGACAAGATCTGGCCCGCAGGCACACCGTCGAAATTGACCGGCCCGCCGCGACGCAGTCCGCTGGCGGAGCCGCCTTCGAACACCACGCGCAACTGGCTGCGGCTTTGGATGGTGCGCCATTTCTGCACGCCGAGCAGGACGCCGAACGCCACGGCGATCGCCGCCAGCGTCGCCGTTCCGATCACGAGATTGCTCGCGCGTGCCATGCAGGGAGGATTTTACGGCCAAAGCGGAGAAGTTGGAAGCAGCCCGGATGGACTTTGGCCGCATGTTACGTAGGGCAGGTTAGCGAAGCGTAACCCGCCACGTCTCTCCCATGCAGGAGCGCAAATTGGGGGATTACGCTCCGCTAACCCGGCTCTACCTCATCTCAATGCCCGGCCGCGCGCTTTGCCGCAGCGTTGTTCAGGACGATGAGGGCATCGACGGCCACGCCCGTCTTGGTGTTGATCAGGAACGGGTTGATGTCGATCGAGGCGATCCGGTCGCCGGCGTCTGCGATCAGGCTGGACAGGCCGACGAGCGCCTTCACTGCGGAGGTCTCGTGCAGCGTCGGCCTGCCGCGATAGCCGCGCATCTTGACTCCGGCCTTGGTGCGACCGATCAGGAGCCGCGCCTCGGCCTCGTCCAGCGGCGCGCCGGCGAGTGCGACGTCTTTCATCAGCTCAATGTCGATGCCGCCGGTGCCGAACAGCACGACCGGCCCCATTTCGGCATCGAGCGAGGCGCCGACGACGAGTTCGAGCTCGGCCCTGACCTGCTGCGCGATCAGGATGCCGTCGAGCTTGGGCTTGCCCTTCAGCTTCTCTACCCGAGCCGTGATGTCGGCGAACGCCTTCTTCACCTCGGCGGCACTGTTGAGGTTCAGCACCACGCCACCGATGTCGGATTTGTGGAGGATCTCGGCGCTAACGACTTTAGCGACAACCGGGAAACCGATCTGCTTGGCGATCGTCACGGCTTCCGCCGCCGTCTGCGCAATTGCCTCCTTCGAGATCGGGATGCCGTATGCTTTCAGGAGCTTCTTGGAGGCAACCTCGTCGAGCGCGGCGCCGCTCGCCGACTTCAGCGTCTTCTCGAGCACGGCACGTGCGCCCGGCTTGGAGCGTGAGACGATGTCCGGCACTTCTTTGCGCAGCTTTGCGTAATCGAGCAGCGACTTGATCGCGGTCACCGCGTGGTCCATGCCCTGCATCACCGCCAGATGCGGCAGCGATTTGCGCAGCGCTTTGGTGAACTCGGTGAAGCCGATCGACATCGCGCTGATATAGATCACGGGCTTTGCGGCCCTGCTCGCCATCTCATTGACGATGCGGAGATTGCGCTCGCGCAGCTCGTGCGGCGCCTTCGGCAGCTCAGCGTCGATGATGACGACGTCCATATCGGGATCGTCGATCATCAGCTTGATCGACCTCATGTAGACGGAGGGATCGACCACGGCGGCAAACCCTGCATCGAGTGGATTGCCGACGATCGAGCCCGGGCCGAGCATCTTTGCCAGCTCCGAGCTGACATGGGGGCTCAGCGGCGCGAAGTTCAAGCCCACGGCATAGAAAGCGTCGATCAGCATGCCGCGCTTGCCGCCGGACAAGGTGACCGCGGCGAGCCGGTCGCCTCTGGGTGCCACGGCGTGGACGAAGCACTCGGTGGTCTCGATCAGCTCGTCGAGCCCACCGACCCGAATCACGCCTTCGCGGGTTGCAATGGCATCGAATGTCTCGATCGACCCGGCGAGTGCACCGGTATGCGCCATCGCCGCAGCGCGGCCGCCCTCCGACGCGCCGAGCTTGAGCGCGATCACGGGCTTGCTCGCGGCGCGCGCCGCCTTGCACGCGTCGCGGAACGCCTTGGTATTGCGCACGCCTTCGAGATAGACGACGATCACCTTGATGCTCGGGTCCTCGGCGAAATAGCGCATCAGGTCCGGCGTCTCGAGCCCGGCCTCATTGCCGGTCGTCACCATGTAGCCGACGCCGACACCCCGGTCCTCCAGCGCCTGGCGGATCGCCATGACGATGGCGCCGGATTGTCCGGCGATCGCCACCGGCCCCTGCTCCATGGTGACGATACGATCGTCGATATTGGTGAAGAGCTTTTCGCCGGCACTCAAATTGCCGAGACAGTTCGGTCCCGTGACCGCAAGTCCCGTCTCGCGCACGGCTGCTTGCAATTTGGCGGCGAGCTTCTGACTGTCGTCGTCCTGCAACTCGCTGAAGCCCGAGGTGACGATGGTGGCCGAACGCGCGCCGGCCGCGGCGGCATCGCGGATCACCTGCACCGCAGAGCGCGCCGGCACCAGCACCAGGACGTGATCGGGCTGCTCGGGAAGACTGGCAAAGTCCTTGTAGCAAGGGACATCCCAGATGGTGTCGCGCCTGGCGTTGACCGGATAGAGCCCGCCCTCGTAGCCGTACTTGATCAGATTGTTCCAGATGCGCTCGGCATAGTTGCCGGGCTTGTCGGTCGCGCCCACCAGCACGATGTTGCGCGGGTGCAGCATGGCATGGATGCCCTTGACCACGTCGCTGGCGTCGGGTGGGGGAGACCATCGATGGAGACAAACCGACGCAGCGGACACCTGAGCTTCCATGGCGTGACCTCACCTGTTCTTGTTTTTGGTGGCGCGTCACGCTTTTCTATGGCGAGTTCGCCGCAGTGGCAACCATCAGAAAGGTATGCCGTATGACGGAATGGCGATCCGTCGGTTGCTCCACGCATCGCGGGCCGGCACCTTAGCAGCATCTTCGAGCGGATTGAAAATCTAGCTGCCGGCATCAATCAAGACGGCGTGCAGGATGTAGCGCTCCGGACCGGCCACGACGGCATCGAACGGCCAACATGTGGTCAGCACCAGTTCAAAGCGCTGTGTCGCGGGGTCGATGCCCGATACATCGAAATGCACCACCGCCGCTGAGTCGATGCGATAGCGAAAGTGCCTGCCATCCCGGCGGCTGATGTCGATCGCGTCGTCAACGGCAACATTCCGCAAGAACCGCGCTCAAGAACCTCCCGAAGCCGTCTTTGGGAAGGATCGGGCCCGATGACGCCAATCAAGCTTTGTATCGTAAGCACCTGCGACGCGCGGTGGAGGAGCGCTTCGCGCTCTTCCTGCCGGGGTAGCCACGCTTTGAATGCATTCGCGCCAAAGATAGCGGCCCTTTCGGCCGCTATCTTGCTTGGGCATGTCGAGCTGATGCGGATTAGCCGCCCGTTTCCGCGCTGATGATATCCCCGAACAGTTCCCACTGACCAGCCTTGAAGCGGATCATCTTGAGCTGCTCGATCGGCGCGAAATCGTTGGCGCCGGTGTTGATCTTGATGCCGGGGATCAGCGTATCCGGCGCAAAGCCCTTTAGGCTGGCAGCCTGCTTCATCACGTTCTCCCGGGTCAGCTCGTCCCCGCACTGCTTCAGCGTCTGGACCAGGGTCTGCGCGGCGGCGTAGCCGTAGACGAGATTGGTATCGGAGACGTTGGCGCCCGGCATGTACTTGTCGATAAAGGCCATGAACTTCTTCATGCCCTCGTCTTCCTTCCATTGCGGGTCGGACGCGTCCTTCAAATAGGTCGCAGACAGCACGCCTTCCGAAGCATCGAGGCCGGCGGGCTTCATCACCGCGCCGATCGAGATCGACACGTCGGTCATCACATGCATCGGTTTCCATTCAAGCTCGGCGATCTTCTTGATCGCCTGCGCCGCGAATTTCGGCGTCGAGATATTGACAAGGACATTGGCGCCGGTGCCCTTCAGCTTGACGATGTGGGAATCGATCGACGGCTCGGTGGTCTCGTAGCTCTCCTCCGCCACGATCAGCGAAGAGGCTTTTTCGCCGAAGATCTCCTTGATGCCGGCGACGTAGTCTTTGCCGAAATCATCATTGGCATAGAAGATCGCGACCTTGGCATCGGGCTTCGTCTGCAAGATGTACTTAGCGAAGATCCGGGCCTCGACCCGGTAGCTCGGCTGAAAGCCCATGGTCCAGGGAAAACCCTTCGGGTCGTTCCATTTGCTGGCGCCTGTTGCAAGGAAGAGCTGCGGCACCTTCTTGGCGTTGTGATATTTCTGCACGGCGGTCTGGGTCGGGGTGCCCAGCGCGTTGAAGACCAGGAACACCTCATCGCTCTCGATCAGCTTGCGAACCTGTTCGACGGTCTTGGGCGGCGAATAGCCGTCATCATAGGAGATCCAGTTGATCTTGCGGCCGTTGATGCCACCCTGGTCGTTGATCATCTTGAAATAGGCTTCCTCGGTTTTGCCGATGATGCCGTAGGCGGAAGCCGGACCGGAATAGGCTTCGACATTGCCGATCTTGATCTCGGTGTCGCTGGCACCGGTGTCGTATTTCTTTTGCGCGTAGGCACCTTGTACCGAGAGCAATGACAGTGCCGCTGCCGCGGCGAGCAGGGCAAGTTTCTTGTTTTTCATGGCAATTCCTTGGGGCTTTCTTGTGGGTTGGAGCAGGCACTTCGAAAAGAAAAAGCGCCCACGAAGGGCGCGCTTTGGTCAGGCGGTGGCGACTTTCTCGTCGACTTCGGAAGCCACCGAGAACTCCTTGCGCAAGGCCGGTTTGTGGATCTTGCCGGTGGCGTTGCGCGGCAGCGCCTCGACGAAGCGGATCTGGCGCGGGCATTTGAAGCGCGCGAGGTTGGCGGCGCAATGTGCGAAAACCTCGACCTCGGTCAGCTTCTGGCCCGGCTTGACCGCAACGATGGCAAGGCCCACTTCGCCCCATTGTGGATCGGGAATCCCGATCACTGCGGCTTCCGCGATGGCGTTGAGTTGATGCAGGACGTTCTCGACCTCGGCCGGATAGACGTTCTCGCCGCCGGAAATGTACATGTCCTTCCAGCGGTCGACGATGTAGTAGAAACCTTCCTCATCGACGCGTGTGGCATCGCCCGTATGCAGCCAGCCGTCCGTAAACGACGTCTTGTTTGCTTCCGGCCTGTTCCAGTAACCGGGCGTGATGTTGGGCCCCTTGACCCAGAGTTCGCCGAGCTCGCCGACATCGGCATCGCTGCCGTCGGGTCGCACGATGCGGACCTCGGTGTGCAGCACCGGCTTGCCAGCGGAGCCGGCCTTGCGCGCAGCATCCTCGCGATCGAGCACCAGCACGGCCGGCGATGTCTCGGTCATGCCATAGCCCTGCTGAAGCGCGACGCCGCGCGCTTCCCACACTTTCAGCAGCGCCACCGGCATCGGCGCGCCGCCGACACCGCCGACGATCAGCCGGCTGAGATCGGTGGTCGCGAAGGCGGGGTGTTGCGCCATGAACTGGTAGATCGCGGGCACGCCGAAGAAGACGTTGATGCCCTGCGCGGGATCGTTGATGAGACCGAGCGCAGTGCCGGGATCGAAGGCGCGCATGATCATCACCGTGCCGCCGGCATGCAGCACCGGATTGGTGTAGCAATTGAGACCACCGGTGTGGAACAGCGGCAGCACGGTGAGCAGCACCGAGGACGGTCCGATGCAGGCCGGGCCGCCGAGATTGACGCAATTCCAGAAGGTCATGCCATGGGTGATGGTCGCGCCCTTCGGATGTCCGGTCGTGCCCGACGTGTACATGATGGTCGAGACGTCATCGAGCGTCACTTCTTCGCCGCGGTCGAGCGGTTTGGCGGCGGCGATGCCAGCTTCATAGGACCCGCCGGGGCCGAGCAGCAGGCTGGTCGCGACACCGCAGAGCTTGGCCACGCTCAGCGCCGTCTCGGCCAGGTCGGCGTCGTGGATCATCACCTTCGGCGCGCAGTCGCCCGTGATGAACTGGAGCTCGGGAATGGTGAGGCGGGTATTCAGCGGCACGAAGATGGCGCCGAGCCGCCCGCAGGCGAACTGCACCTCCAGCGTATCGGTGGTGTTCAGCGCCAGCACCGCGACGCGGTCACCGCGCGAGACGTTGAGCGTGTGGCGCAGGAATGAGGCGAGGCGCGAGACACGGGCATCGAGCTGCGAATAGGTGAAGCGGCGCTCACTCGCGAGGTCGATGACCGCCACCTTGCCGGGCGTGCGCCGGCCATGATGAGCGATCCAGTCGTAGTAACGAACGGCCAAATATCCCTCCCTCGGCGCTCTTGCGTCGCTATGTTATTTATTGCCATGCACCAGGCCCGGCGTGGCCTTGCTGGGCCAGCCGGAGTTGTGTGCACAATATTTTTGATCCGGAGTTGGCCTGCGAGGAGCGAAAATCGTCTTGCGTCAAGTTGCTGGCGGCTTGAAGAGGACTGGCCCTCTCCGGCCAGCCACTTGGCGCAAGTGAAACCAACAAAGTTCCGGCCATGCTGGCCGAGGCGAATCCGTACGAGGCGAGAGTGCCATGAAGAGCCCGTTCTACACTGCGGAGCATGACGCCTTTCGCGATGTCATGCGCCGCTTCGTCGAGAAGGAGATCGCGCCCTTCGCCCATGAATGGGACGAAGCCGGCGAATTCCCCCGCGCGCTCTATCGCAAGGCGGCCGCGATCGGCCTGTTGGGGCTCGGATTCCCGGAGGAATATGGCGGGATCGCCGCCGACCAGTTCATGAAGATCGTGGCGAGCCAGGAGCTCGCGCAGGCTGGTGCCGGCGGTGTCAGTGCCAGCCTGATGAGCCACACTATCGGCTCGCCGCCGATCGCCCGCGCGGCGCGCCCCGAGATCAGGGCGCGTGTGCTGCCGCAAATCCTCGCTGGCGAGAAGATTTCAGCGCTCGCCATCACCGAGCCGGGCGGCGGCTCCGATGTCGCGAACCTGCGCACCCGGGCGCGGCGCGACGGCGATCACTACGTTGTGAGCGGGGAGAAGACCTTCATCACCTCAGGGATGCGTGCGGATTATCTGACCGTTGCGGTGCGTACCGGTGGCGAGGGCGCCGGCGGCGTCAGCCTGCTGCTGATCGAGGGCAATAGGCCCGGCCTGTCGCGCACGAAGCTGAAGAAGATGGGCTGGTGGGCTTCCGACACCGCGACGTTGCATTTCGACGAATGCCGCGTGCCCGCCGAAAATCTGATCGGCGAGGAAGGTCAGGGCTTCAAGATCATCATGCAGAACTTCAACAGCGAGCGCATGGGCATGGCCGCGAGCTGCACCGCCTTCGCCCGGGTCTGCCTGGATGAGGCGATTGCCTATGCCAAGGATCGCAAGACCTTCGGCAAGCCGCTCGCCCAGCATCAGGTGATTCGCCACAAGATCGTCGACATGGCGCAGAAGGTTGCCGCCTCCCAGGCGATGCTGGAGATGCTGGCCTGGCGGCTCGAGCAGGGCGAAAGCCCGGTCGCAGAAATCTGCATGATGAAGAATCAGGCGACGCAAACCATGGCCTTCTGCGCTTCGGAAGCGGTGCAGATTTTCGGCGGCGCCGGCTTCATGCGCGGCATCAAGGCCGAGCGCATCTACCGCGAGGTCAAGGTCAATGCCATTGGCGGCGGCACCGAGGAGATCATGAAGGATCTGGCATCGAGGCAGATGGGGTTGTGATTGAGGCTGTCATTCCGGGGCGCAAAGCGCAGCGGAGCGAGCCGGGATTCCATCGGGCAGCGACTACCGGAGGGGAATGGATTCCGGGCTCATCGCTCCGCGATGTCCCGGAATGACGAAGGGAAAGACATGCTATTCACCGCCGACCATGACGACATCCGCCGGTCCTTGCAGAAATTCATCGCCAATGAGATCAACCCTCATGTCGATGAATGGGAGAAGGCCGACATCTTTCCGGCGCATGAGCTGTTCAAGAAAATGGGCAGCCTCGGCTTTCTCGGATTGAACAAGCCCGTGGAGTTCGGCGGCTCAGGTCTCGACTACTCCTACGCGCTGATGATGGCAGAGGAGCTCGGGGCCATCACTTGCGGCGGTGTCCCGATGGCCATCGGCGTGCAGACCGACATGGCGACGCCGGCGCTGGCGCGGTTCGGCTCGGACGAGGTGCGGCACGAGTTTCTGGCGCCGTCGATCTCGGGAGACTATGTCGCCTGCATCGGCGTCTCCGAGCCCGGCGCAGGATCGGACGTCGCCTCGATCAAGACCAATGCACGCTCGGATGGCGATGATTACGTCATCAATGGCGGCAAGATGTGGATTACCAACGGCACGCAAGCCGATTGGATCTGCCTGCTGGCCAATACGGGCGAGGGGCCCGTCCATCGCAACAAGTCGCTGATCTGCGTCCCCATGAAGAGCAAGGGCGTCACAATCGCGCGAAAACTCGACAAAATGGGCATGCGCTCGTCAGACACCGCGCAGATTTTCTTCGACGATGTCCGCGTGCCCAAGCGCAACCGGATCGGTGAGGAGGGCAAAGGCTTCACCTACCAGATGATCCAGTTCCAGGAGGAGCGGCTCTGGGGCGCGGCGGCCTGCCTGAAGGCGCATGAATACATCATCGATCAGACCATCGAATACACCCGCAACCGCAAGGCGTTCGGAAAGTCGATCCTCGACAATCAGGTCGTGCACTTCAAGCTCGCGGAGATGCAGACCGAGGTCGAACTGCTGCGCGCGCTGATCTATCGGGCCGCCGAGCAGCTGGTCGCCGGCGAGGACGTCACCAGGCTTGCCACGATGGCCAAGCTGAAGGCCGGGCGACTCGGCCGTGAGCTCACCGACGCCTGCTTGCAATATTGGGGCGGAATGGGCTTTACCAACGAGACGCCGGTCAGCCGCGCCTATCGCGACAGCCGTCTGACCTCGATCGGCGGCGGTGCCGACGAGGTCATGCTGATGGTCCTCTGCAAGATGATGGGCACGTTGCCCGGCAGTAAAGGAAATACGTGATGATCACGCTCTACCACTGCGAGGCCGCGCGCTCGTTCCGCCCGCTCTGGATGCTGGAGGAGATGGGGCTGTCCTATGAATTGAAGATGCTGCCGTTCCCGCCGCGGGTGTTCGCGAAGGATTATCTCGGCATCAATCCGCTCGGCACGATCCCCTTCCTGATCGACGGCGAGACGCGGATGACCGAATCCTCCGGCATCTGCCACTATCTCGGCATGAAATATGGTCCGGCGCCGCTGATGGTCGGCCCCGAAGATCCCGCCTACGGCGCGTTCCTGAACTGGATGTATTTCAGCGATGCCACGCTGACCTTCCCGCAAACGCTGGTGCTCCGGTACACCCAGCTCGAGCCGGAGGAGCGCCGCAATCCGCAGGTCGCCGGAGACTATGCGAAATGGTTCCTGGGACGCTTGCGCGCCGTTGAGGCAGCCACCGCAAATGCCGAAACCTTGTGCGCCGGCCGCTTCACAGCCGCTGACATTGTCATTGGTTATGCCCTCCGCCTTGCCGACAATATTGGACTGGCCAAGGATTTCGGGCCAAATGTCGCAGCCTATTGGGGGCGCCTGCAGCAACGCGACGGCTTCAAGCGCGCGGTTGCTGCGGAACAGAGGGCAGGCGTCGAGCAGAACGTCGCACCGCGGGTGCGGGCGTAAGCTTCAGCCCGTCATTCCGTGGCGGTGCGCAGCATCGAGCTACGGCGCATCGTTGCGCATCTGAGAATCTCGGGGTTCCGGGTTCGGTCCTGCGGACCGCCCCGGAATGACTGGCTGTGTCTTTTGACAGCGCTATCCTATCGTGACAGCGCCCAAATTTCCGCTAAGGTGACCTCCGTCCGCAGCGGCCAGAGAGCCGCGCGAGGAGGACCCCAATGGAAGATACAGGTCGCGAATCCGACCATTTGATGCTGATCACGCCGGAACGGGTATTCTATGCCGGCCTGCTCGGCCGCCCCCGCAAGCGGACCCCGGGCTGCTGCCATATCTATGTCGCGGTGAAGGGCAGCCTGCATCTGACGATCGAGGACGTCCATACCTCCGACGAATTGATCGTGACCCTGCCCAACCAGCGGCACACCATCGCCAGCGATTATCGCAGCGTGATCAGCGTGACGTTGGAGCCTGAGAGCATGCCGGATGGTGTGATCGAGGCTTTGGCCGGGCGGCTGCGGGGACCGGACAAGACTGCCTATGCCCGCAAGATCCTCGCCGCCTACGCGCTACTTCGCCAGCGCCGCTACGGCGACATCACCACCGCCGAGTTCGACGAGATGTGTTTTGGCGAGGCACTGCCGCGCCGCGTGCTCGATCCGCGCGTGATGCGCGCGGTCGCGCGCATCGAGCGCTTCTCCGGCGAGCCGGTCACGGCCGATACTTGCGCAGCCGAAGCGGGATTGTCCGCCTCGCGCTTCCTGCACCTGTTCAAGGAAGAGACCGGCATCTCGTTCCGGTCCTTCCGCGCCTGGAAGCGTGCGCGGCATCTCTTGCACTACGCCAACCAGGACCTCAACCTCGCCCATCTCGCGCAGGACATCGGCTATCCCGATTCCACCCACTTCAGCCACTCGATACGCCGCTTCTACGGCCTGAAGCCGCGCGCGATCTTCGTCGGCTCACGCGATCTCGCGATCTATCGCAGCACCGAGACGGTGCGGATGGCCGAGGCGAGTTAGCGTCCCTCTCGTAGGGTGGGCAAAGGTGCAATGCGCCATGCCCACCACCTGTCCCGGATCGCGATAGAAGAGGTGGGCACGCTTCGCTTTGCCCACCCTACGAAGCTCGTCGTTTTCCAGCTTCTCCGCGCAAGAAGCCGCATGCCGCGCGTCACATGATCGGAAGCGTTGAATTCTCAACGTGCGAGACATCCAAGTCATGAGCGTCAAGGCATGAACGACAAGGCCGTCATCACCTGCGCGCTGAACGGCGTGCTGACCGATCCGAAGCAGCACAACGTGCCTGTGACGCCCGAAGAGATGGCGCGCGAGGCCAAGGCTGCGTTCGACGCCGGCGCGTCCATCATGCACATTCATCTGCGCCAGCAGGCGCCGAACAAGGGCCACTTGCCGTCCTGGGAGGTGAGCGTCAGCAAGGAGATCCAGCAAGCGATTCGCGAGGCCTGCCCCGGCGTGATCATCAACCACACCTCGGGCGTGTCAGGGCCGAACTACTCAGGCGCGCTCGATTGCATTCGTGAGACGAAGCCGGAGATCGCGGCCTGCAACGCCGGCTCGCTGAACTATCTGAAGGTCAAGGCTGACAACAGCTGGGCCTGGCCGCCGATGATGTTCGACAACGCGGTCGAGAAGGTGAAGGACTATCTCGATGTCATGAACGCGGTCGGCACCATTCCCGAGTTCGAATGCTTCGACGTCGGCATCGTCCGCTGCGTCGGCATGTACCACCAGGTCGGCATGTACAAGGGGCCGCTCGAATATAACTTCGTGATGGGCGTCGCCTCAGGCATGCCGTCTGATCTCGAGCTGTTGCCGATCCTGCTCAAGCTGAAGCGGCCCGAAGCGCATTGGCAGGTCACGGCCATCGGCCGCGAGGAGATCTGGCCGCTGCACCAGCGTTGCGCCGAGCTCGGCGGCCATCTACGCACCGGTCTCGAAGACACCTTTTATCTCGCCGACGGCAAGAAGGTGACGTCGAACGGTCAGCTGATCGAAGCCGTCGCTGCCTGTGCCCGGCGTGCCGGCCGCGAGATCGCAAGCCCCGCCGAGGCGCGGAAGATCTTTGGGACGAAGCGCTGAACGTCGGTCCGGGGCGCGCGAAGCGCGAACCATGGTGCCCAATTGCGCACCTGAGAACCTCGAGATTCCGGGTTCGATGCTTCGCATCGCCCCGGAATGACGGAGTAAACTGTGTCCATTCTCGAAAACACCATTTCCCCCGGTAGCGCAGCCTACCACGCCAACCGCGACGGCATGCTTGCGCTGATCGACCGTATGCGCGCGCTGGAAGAGCGTACGCGGGCGGCATCAGCGGCAGCGAAAGATCGCTTCCACAAGCGCGGCCAGCTTCTGCCGCGCGAGCGCGTCGCGCTGGTACTCGATCCCGGCGCGCCGTTCATCGAGCTGTCGACGCTCGCTGGCTACAGGTTCGACGTGCCGGATCCGGACAAGAGCGTGCCCGGCGGCGGCGTCATTGCCGGCATCGGCTTTGTCTCGGGCGTCCGCTGCATGGTCAGTGCCAACGACGCCGGCATCGATGCCGGTGCGCTGCAACCTTACGGACTCGACAAGACGCTGCGGGTGCAGGAACTCGCGCTGGAGAACAAGCTGCCTTACGTCCAGCTCGTCGAAAGCGCCGGCGCCAATCTGTTGCGCTACCGCGTCGAGGATTTCGTCCGCGGCGGCAACATTTTTCGCAATCTCGCGCGGCTCTCGGCAGCGGGATTGCCGGTCGTCACCGTGACGCACGGCTCATCCACCGCCGGCGGTGCCTATCAGACCGGCCTCTCCGACTACATTGTCATGGTCCGCGGCCGCACCCGCGCCTTCCTTGCCGGGCCGCCGCTATTGAAAGCCGCGACGGGCGAGATCGCGACCGAAGAGGAGCTTGGCGGCGCCGAGATGCACACGCAGGTATCCGGCCTCGGCGACTATCTGGCCGAGGACGATCGCGACGCACTTCGCATCGCACGCGAAATCATGGCGGCGCTGCAATGGGACCGGCCGGGCAAAGCGGCTCTGCACTTCAAGCCACCGCGCTACAACCAGGACGAGCTCCTCGGCATCATGCCGATGGACCACAAGCGCCCGGTCGACATGAAGCAGGTGATCGCGCGCATCGTCGACGATTCCGATTTCACCGAGATGGCGCCGAATTATGGTCCGGCCACGGTCTGCGGCCATTCCCGCATCGAGGGTCAGGCTATCGGCATCATCACCAACAACGGTCCGCTCGATCCCGCCGGCGCCAACAAAGCGACGCATTTCATCCAAGCCTGCTGCCAGACTCGCACGCCGCTGCTCTATCTGAACAACACCACCGGCTACATGGTCGGCAAGGCTTACGAAGAGGCCGGCATGATCAAGCACGGCTCGAAGATGATCCAGGCCGTGACCTCGGCGACGGTGCCGCAGATCACCCTCTATTGCGGCGCCTCGTTCGGCGCCGGCAATTACGGCATGTGCGGCCGCGGTTTCCATCCGCGCTTCTGCTTCTCCTGGCCGAATGCCAAGACCGCCGTGATGGGCGGCGAGCAGGCTGCAGAAACCATGGCGATCGTGACCGAGGCGGCTGCCGCGCGCCGCGGCAGACCGGTCGAGAAGGACAAGCTCGAGGCCATGAAGGCTGAGATCATCGGCGTGTTCGACGGTCAGATGGACGTGTTCTCGACCAGCGCGCGCGTGCTCGACGACGGCGTGATCGATCCGCGCGACACCCGCGCGGTGCTGTCCGAAGTGCTCGCGATCTGCCGCGAGGGTGATGCACGCACACCCCAGCGCATGCAATTCTCCGTGGCCCGCCCATGAGGAACGGATCAGTGCAGCACCGGCCGTTCTTCAAGGTCCTGATTGCCAACCGCGGCGAGATCGCTCTGCGCGTGATGCGCAGCGCGCGACGACTCGGCCTTGGCGTCGTCGCGGTCTATTCAGATCCCGATCGCGACGCCCTCCATGTGCGCCAAGCCGATCAAGCCGTGTGGATCGGCGAGGCGCTGCCGGCGCAATCCTATCTCAACATCCCCGCGATCATCGCCGCCGCCAAGGCGAGCGGCGCGGACGCTGTCCATCCCGGTTACGGCTTCCTCGCCGAGAACGAGGCGTTTGCGCGCGCTTGCAAGGATGCCGGCCTCGTCTTCATCGGCCCGTCGCCGCAGGCGATCGAGGCGATGGGCAACAAGGCGGGCGCCAAGGAGATCATGAAGAAGGCCGGCGTGCCCGTCGTGCCCGGCTATCAGGGGACAGATCACAGCGACGACGTGATGCTGTCGGAAGCAACAAGGATCGGCTTTCCCGTGATGATCAAGGCGGTCGCCGGCGGCGGCGGACGTGGCATGCGGCTCGTGACCGATGCAGCATCTTTTCCCGATGCGCTGCGCAGCGCGCGATCGGAGGCCAAGGCGGCGTTCGGCGATCCCACGGTCATCCTCGAACGGGCCATCCAGAACCCCCGCCATATCGAAATCCAGGTGTTCGGCGACAGCCACGGCAACGCCATCCATCTCGGCGAGCGCGATTGTTCGGTGCAGCGGCGGCACCAGAAGCTGATAGAGGAGGCGCCGTCGCCCGCCGTGACGCCGGAACTGCGCGCGAAAATGGGCAAGGTCGCCGTCGCTGCCGTGAAGGCGCTGCGCTACGAGGGCGCCGGCACGTTGGAATTTTTGCTCGACCAAAGCGGCGAGTTCTACTTCATGGAGATGAACACGCGGCTCCAGGTCGAGCATCCCGTGACCGAGGCGATCACCGGGTTCGATCTCGTCGAGTTGCAGCTGCGCGTTGCGCGCGGCGAGCCGTTGCCGGTGAAGCAGCAGGATATCCGCTTCGAAGGCCACGCCATCGAGGTGCGGCTGTGCTCGGAAGATGCCGCACACGATTTCATGCCGCAGTCCGGCCGCATGGCGCGCTGGCAGGTGCCGGAAGGTATCCGCGTCGAGCATGCGCTGCAATCAGGCACGGAGATCCCGCCGTTCTACGATTCCATGATCGCCAAGGTGATCAGCCATGGCACGACGCGCGAGGAGGCGAGGGGCCGGCTGATCGTCGGCCTCGAACAGCTCACGGCGTTCGGCGTGACCACCAATCAGGCGTTCCTGATGTCCTGCCTGCGTCATCCTGGCTTTGCCCGGGGCGAGGCCACCACCGCCTTCATCGGCTCGCACCGCGATGAACTGTTTGCGCCGCGGACGGCCGCCGCACTTGATACGGCGCTGGCCGGCCTGCTGCTCTACGTCACGAACCCGTGCGCGCCGTCATGGCGAACTGGACGGAGCCTTGCGGCAACGTTTCCGCTGCCGGCAAAAGTCGAGATCGCAGGCCACACGCATGAGCTCGAAATCACGCGGGAGCGCGACGGGCGCTACGCTGTCGCAACGGATGGTCGGCAAGACCGATTCGAGATCGACCAGCTCGATGCCGACGCCATCCGCTTCCGCCATGACGGCGTGATTGACAGCGCCAAATTCCTGCGCGATGGCGACCGGCTCTACGTCCAGCGCCGCGGCATCCCTCTCGCGGTCGTCGATCTTACCCTCGCCGCGCCGAAGGCTGCCGCGAGCAATGGCGGTGACGGCAAGGTCCGCGCGGCCCTGAATGGCCGCGTCGTCGCCGTCCTGGTCAAGCCGGGCGATCGCGTCGCCGCCGATCAGCCAGTGCTCACGCTGGAAGCGATGAAGATGGAGCACGTTCACAAGGCGGGCATCGACGGCGTCGTCGCAGCGATCGATGTCGCCGAGGGCGAGCAGGTGACCACTGGCAAGATCATGGCTGAGATCGAACCGGGGTAGCGGCGGCAAACCAACTTAACGCCCATGGGACTTCACCGGGACGACGTTAGACAGGCCGTCCGGTTCCGTCATTGAGCAAACACGCGACCTGGTGCCCGCCGGCGGCATCCACCAGTGCCGGCCGTTCCACTCTGCACCGCTCCATTGCAAACCGGCAGCGCGTGTGAAACGCGCACCCCGAGGGCGGATTGACCGGGCTCGGCACATCGCCATCGACCAGCGGCGCAAGTTTCTTCGCAAGCGGATTGGGGACCGGCACCGAGGCGAGCAGCGCCTGCGTGTACGGATGGCGCGGATTGCGGAACAGCTCGTCCTTGTCGGCAATCTCGACGATTCGCCCGAGATACATCACTGCGACGCGGTGGCTGATATGCGCCACCACGGCGAGATCGTGCGCGATGAAGAGATAGGAGAAGCCGTGCTGCCGCTGTAGATCGATCAAGAGATTGATCACTTGCGCCTGGATCGAGACGTCGAGTGCGGAGACCGGCTCGTCGCAGACGATCAGCCGCGGCTCCAGTGCCAGCGCCCGCGCGATGCAGATGCGCTGACGCTGGCCGCCGGAGAATTGATGCGGGAAGTTGCGCATCTGGTCTGGCCGCAAGCCGACTTGTTCAAAGAGCTTGGCCACGCGCCCCTCCAGCGCCTTGCCCGTGGCGAGTCCATGCACGGCCAGCGGCTCGCCGACGATGTCGCCCGCGGTCATGCGCGGATTGAGCGAGGCAAAGGGGTCCTGAAACACGATCTGCATCGAGCGGCGGTGCGGCCGCAGCGCCGTCTTCGAGAGATGGGTGATGTCCTCGCCCTCGAGACGGATTTGCCCTGAGGTCGGCTCGACCAGCCGCAGCACGCTGCGCGCCACCGTGGACTTGCCGCAGCCGGATTCGCCGACGAGGCCGAGCGTCTCGCCGGTGCCGAGCGAAAACGACACGCCGTCGACCGCATGAACCGTGCCGACCTGCCGGCGCAGCACGCCGGCGCGGACCGGATAGTGCTTTTTGAGGTCGGTGACTTCGAGCAGCGCTTCGGTCATGCCACCTCCGCCACTTCCGCCGCGCGCCAGCACGCCGCGAGATGGCCGCCGCCCCAGTCCGCCAGCGGCGGATACTCGGCCTCGCAACGCTTGATCGCGAGCGGGCACCGTGGCGCGAAGGCGCAGCCTTTCGGCAGCCGCACCAGCGACGGCACGGTGCCGGGAATTTCGTTCAGCCGCGGCGGCGCGGCGACGCCGGACGCCGGCACGGCTGGAATCGAAGCCATCAGCCCACGCGTATAGGGGTGCTTTGGCGATGCAAACAGCGCTTCGACGCCGGCTTCCTCGACCTTCCGGCCCGCATACATCACGATCACGCGCTGCGCGGTTTGCGCGACGACGCCGAGATCGTGCGTGATCAGCACCAGCCCGGTGCCGAGCTCCTTCTGAAGGTCGAGAATCAGCGCCAAAATCTGCGCCTGGATGGTGACGTCGAGCGCGGTGGTCGGCTCGTCCGCGATCAGCAGCGCGGGCCGGCACGCCAGCGCCATCGCGATCATCGCGCGCTGGCGCATGCCGCCGGAGAGCTGGTGCGGATATTCCCGTGCGCGCCGCGCCGGCTCGGGGATGCGCACCAGCCGCAGCATCTCGACTGCGATATTCCCGGCCTCCTTGGCCGACAAGTTCCGGTGCAGCCGCACCGCCTCGGCGATCTGGTCGCCGATCCGCATCACCGGATTGAGCGATGTCATCGGCTCCTGGAAGATCATGGAGATGCGGTTGCCCCTGATAGCACGCATCTCCGCTTCATCCAGCGCTAGCAGATCGGTGCCTTCGAGCGTGACTGAGCCGCCGACAATGCGGCCGGGCGGATCGGGCACCAGCCGCATCAGCGACAGCGCCGTGACGCTCTTGCCGCAACCGGATTCGCCGACGATCGCCAGCGTCTCGCCGCGCCGCACTGTGAATGAGACGTCGTCAACCGCCTTGAAGAGGCCCGAATTGGTGAAGAACACCGTCTTCAGGTTCTTCACGTCGAGCACGAGATCGAATTTGTCAGCCATCAGCCGCGCTGCCGGGGATCGAGGATGTCGCGGAGGGCGTCGCCGAACAGATTGGCGCCGAACACCGCGAGGCTGATGGCGATGCCCGGGAAGATCACCAGCCACGGCGCAGTGCGGACATATTCGGCAGCCGATTCCGAGAGCATACGCCCCCACGACGGATAAGGTTCGGGAATGCCGAGGCCGAGGAAGGACAGCGAAGCCTCGGTCAGGACGGTCGAGCCGAGCTGGGCGGTCGCCAGCACGATCAGCGGCGCCAGCGTGTTCGGCAGCACGTGGCGCAGCGCGATCCGCATCTCGCTCATACCGATCGATTTTGCCGCTTCCACGAAGGGCTGTTCGCGCAGCGCCAACGTGTTGGCGCGGATGACGCGCGCGACCGTCGGGATCAGCGGAATGGCGATGGCGAGGATGACGTTCGGCAGCGACGGACCCAGCGCCGCCGTCATCACCAGCGCCAGCACCAACAGCGGCAGCGCCTGGAGAACATCGGAGACGCGCTGGAACACGAGATCGACCCAGCCGGAGAGATAGCCGGAGGTGAGGCCAACGATCACGCCGATCGAGCCGCCGAGTGCCGTGGAGCCAAGCCCGACCGCGAGCGAGATCCGCGCCCCGTGGATGATGCGGCTGAACACGTCGCGGCCGAAGGAATCGGTGCCCATCCAGTGCGCAAGGCTCGGGCGCGCCAGCGCTCGGGCGGAATCGACCGTCAGCGGATCGTAGCGCGCGATGAAATCGGCGAAGATCGCAGTCAACACGAACACCGTCATGATGACGAGCCCCGCCGCGCCCAGCACGTGCCGCTGCGTCATGTACAGCACGCGCCGCCAGCCGCCGGTCGCATGTGCGCCGGCGCGCCTTAATTCGAGATCATAGTCGATCGCAGTCAAGCTGGTCTCCTAGTCCGTATACCTGATCCGCGGGTCGAACACCGCGTAAAGCATGTCGACGGTGAAATTCGCGAACACGACCACGACCGCAATGAACATCACGAGGTTCTGCACGATCGGGTAATCGCGCCAGCGGATCGCCTCGACCAGGAAGCGGGCGACGCCGGGGATGTTGAACACGGTCTCAGTGACGATCAGGCCGCCGATCAGGAACGCCGCCTCGATGCCGATCACGGTGATGACGGGCAGGATCGCGTTCTTCAGCGCGTGGTGATAGTTCACGGCAGCATCGGATGCGCCCTTGGCGCGGGCGGTGCGGATATAATCCTGCCGCAGCACCTCCAGCATCGAGGAGCGGGTGATGCGCATGGTCAGCGCGGCGCTGCGGAAGCCGACGGCGGCCGCGGGCACGGCATAGGTGGCAAACGCTTCGAGCCAGGTCTGCGGATTTGGATTGAAGATCGGCATCTGCCCGAACATCGCCACCGACGCGGTCAGGATCAAAAGGCCAAGCCAGAACGAGGGCAGCGACAATCCGCTGAGGCTGACGACACGCAGGGCATAGTCGAGTTTTGTGCCCTGCTTCACGGCGCTGATGACGCCGAGCGGGATGCCGATGGACGCCGAGAACAACAGCGCAAGGCCGGCAAGCCGCGCCGTGATCGGAATCCGCGGCAGGATCTCCTGAAGCGCCGGCTTCTCCGAGACGTAGGAATAACCAAAGTCGCCGCGCAGAAGACCGCCGATCCAGTGCCAATATTGCACGATCAGCGGTTGGTCGATGCCGAGCTCCTTCTCCAGATTGGCCTTGTCGGCGGGATCGACGTAGCCAGCCGCTGCGAACAGAATGTCGACGATGTTGCCGGGGACGATGCGCAGCAGAAAGAAGATGACGATCGAGATCCCGAACAGGGTCACGAGCATCAGGAACAGGCGCCGCACCAGATAGGCAAACATGCACCGCCTCCTGTCGAACCCGTCAGCTGTCGGCGTTACTTGTCGATCCAGACGTCCTCGTAACGAAAGCCGTTATAGGAGCTGTTCGACATGATCGTGATCCCCTTGACATAGGGCTGCCAGCAGGTGCCGGCCCGCGCATGGAAGATGATCGGCCGGGCGACGTCTTCCTGCAGCTTCTTGTCGATGTCCCAGACCAGTTGCTTGCGCTTGCCTATTTCGATCTCTTGGGACTGCACGTCGAATAGCTTCTCGATCTCCTTGTTGCAGTAATTGGTGTAGTTCCGCTCCGAACCACAGGAGTAGTTTTCGTAGAATGACTGATCGGGATCGTCGACGGAATTGCCGGTCAAGTTCAGGCCGAGCATGTAATCCTTGCGTGCGACCTTCGGGAACCAGTTCGCCGTCTCCACGACGTCGAGCTCGCCGTCGATATAGATGCTCTTGAGCTGGTCGATCAGGATCACCGCGGGATCGCGATATTCCGCGAGATTGCGCGTCGAGACCTTCACCGCGAGGTGCTTGTCGGGGCCGTAGCCCGCCTTCTGCATCAGCTTCTTGGCCTCCTCCCGGCTCGCGTTCACGTTCGGGCCATAGCCTGGAATGGTCTCGAGCTTGTCCTTGGGCATGCCCCAGATGCCCTGCGGCGGCGGGAGCATGGTGCCGCCGATATCGGCCTGGCCTTCGAACAGGATGTCGACGAAGGCTTTGCGGTCGAGCGCCATCGCCATCGCCCGGCGAATATCGATGTTGTCGAATGGCGGGGACGCCGAATTGACGATGATGTTGGTCGAAACGTTGGTCGGCTCGACGGCGCAGATCGCGTTCGGCGCCTGCGACTTGATGTCTTTGAGGAGCGGGATGGTAATGTGCGTCGGGAAGGTCATGTCGAACTTGCCGGCGACGAAGGCGAGGATGGCAGTCGAGCGGTTGGTGATGATCGTGTACTCGATGCCGTCGAGATAGGGCAGGCCCTTCTTCCAGTAGTCAGGGTTTCGCGTCAGCTTGATCGATTCATTGGCCTTGAACTCGACGAATTTGAACGGGCCGGTTCCGACCGGGTGGGTGCGCATGTCGGCCGGCGAGACGTGACAGGGATAGATCGGCGTATAACCGGATGCGAGCATCGCCAGCAGCGACGGCTGTGGCCGTTTGAGGTCGAATGAGACCTCGAAATCGCCGTTCGGCGCGACGTCGTTGACCTCGTTGTACCAGGCCTTGCGCGGATTCTGCCGCAGCTTCTGCTGCGATTTGCCCATCAGGAGATCGAAGGTGCATTTGACGTCGGCCGACGTGAACGGCTTGCCATCGTGCCACTTCACGCCCTGACGCAGCTTGAACGTCAGCTTCTTGTTGTCGCCGCTCCAGGACCAGCTCTCGGCCAGCTCTGGCCTGACGGTCTCAGGGCTGTTCTGCGCTATGTGCTGATCATAGATGACCAGATTGTTGAACACCCCCATGAAGGGCACGTTGATCGAATAGGTCGCGCCCTCGAGGATGGACGCATTGGCCGGGCTGTCGCGATGATACATCCGCAGGATACCGCCCTGCTTGGGCTCGCCGGCAAGCGCAATGGTCGAAAACGCCAGCAAAGATAGCGCCGCCGTCGCGGCGAGCGCCCGCACGCTCCGCATCCTCGTCCTCCCTGGACATCGGCCTTTTGGCCTGTTTGAGGGGACGATAGCGATGGGCGTGAAGGGAGGCAACCGGCAAGGCCGTCCACGCTCTCGACAATTCGGATGACGGAAGGCCGCGGCGCTGTTCTCTCACGATGTCACAGTGCGGTGCGAAGGACGGTTCCTTTCGGGGCGCAGCCAACAAACGCCAGCGTTGTCCCAAATCGGTGCGCGCTGGGACAACAACCGAGTTTGTGGCTGCGCCTCACACGATACGCGACGCCTTGTTCCCCCAGTACCTGTCCCGCAGCAGCCGCTTGTACAGTTTCCCCGTCGGCAGTCGCGGCAATTCCTTTTCGAAATCGACCGAGCGCGGCACCTTCTGCCGCGACAGCGATTTTGCGCAGAACGCGATCAGCTCTTCCGCGAGCGCCGGGCCCGGCACCACGCCTGGCATCGGCTGCACCACCGCCTTCACCTCTTCGCCGAGATCGGCATTGGGCACGCCGAACACCGCGGCGTCGGCGACTTTCGGATGGGTGATCAGCAGATTCTCGCATTCCTGCGGGTAGATGTTCACGCCACCGGAGATGATCATGAAAGTCGCGCGATCGGTGAGGTAGAGGAAGCGGTCCTTGTCGACATAGCCAACGTCGCCGACCGTGCTCATGCTGCCGTCGGCAGAGCGCGCCTCCCGGGTCTTTTCGGGATCGTTGAAATATTCGAACGGCGAGGCCGTCTTGAACCAGATCTGCCCAGGCGTGCCGGTCGGGCACTCCCTCATGTTCTCGTCGAGAATGTGGAGGTCGCCGAGCAGCACCTTGCCAACCGTGCCGCGATGGGCGAGCCACTCCTCGCTGTTGCAGGCGGTGAAGCCGAGTCCTTCGGTGGCGCCGTAATATTCGTGGATAATCGGTCCCCACCATTTGATCATGTCGTCCTTGACCAGGGCCGGGCAGGGCGCCGCGGCATGGATCGCGATCTCCAGCGAGGATAGGTCATAGCGTACTTCCTCCGGCAGTTTCAGCATGCGCGAGAACATCGTTGGCACCAGCTGGGTGTGGGTGATGCCCCATCGTTCGACGAGCTGGAGGTAACGTTCCGGATCGAAACTCTCCATGATGACGACGGTCCCGCCCATGCGGATCGTGAGGTTCACGGCAGCTTGCGGCGCGGAGTGATACAGCGGTGCCGGCGATAGATAGACCATGCCCTCGCGGTAGTACCAAAGTTTCGTCAGGAAATCGAATAGCGGCAGATTGTGCTTTGGCGGCTCCTCCGGCAGCGGTCGCAGGATGCCCTTGGGCCGTCCGGTCGTGCCCGACGAATACAGCATGGCGGTGCCGAGCCACTCATCCGCGATCGGCGTTGTCGGCAGACCGGCGGTCACGTCGGCCAGGCCGACGATGCGCTCGCTCTCGCCAGGACCGTCGGCGACGACGCAGAGCCTGACGTCGGGGCAAGCCTGTATGGCTTCGCGCGCGATGTCGAGCTTCGCCATTGACGTGATCAGGATCTTGGACTGGCTGTTGACGAGGAGATAGGCGAGCTCGCCCGGCGTCAGGAAGGAGTTGATGCAGGTGTAGTAGAGGCCAGAGCGCTCGCCCGCGGCGCAGGCTTCGAGATAGCGCGAATTGTTCTCCATGAAGATCGAATAATGATCGAGCCGCTTCAGGCCGTGCCTACGAAACAGATGCGCGAGGCGGTTACTGCGCGCCTCCAGCTCGCGATAGGTGACGGTCTCGTCCGTCGCCGCCATGATGAAGGCAGGCTGAAGCGGGCGTAGGCGGGCATGCTGACCTGGGTACATCAGTCCTCCGGCTTTGGATCATGCGGCAAGAAGCAGGATTTCGCGCACTTGCGCGGGGCCATCGATCTTGCGGGGATTTCGCGGGATCCAGTTCGTGCGCATCGCCTGTTCGGCGATGGCGTCGAAATGTTCCGGCGATACGCGCACCTCGGCGAGGCTGCGGGGCATGCCGAGCGAGCGGATGAAGGCATCGAGCACGTCGGCGGCATTTTGGCCGGGGAAGCCCATGGCGGCCGCGACGATCATCTGGCGCTCGGCATTGTCGCGCGCATTCCAGCGCATCACCGCCGGCAGCATGACGCAGGAGGTGTAGCCGTGCGGCACGTCGAAGGCTGCGCCCAGGACGTAACCGATGCCGTGGCTCGCGCCCATGGGAACGCCGGCCGAAAGCGCGCCCATCGATAGCCAGGTGCCGATCTGCGCATCCATCCGCGCGTCGAGATCGGCGGGATCGGCCTTCACCCGCGGCAGCGCATCGGCGAGCATGGCGAGGCCCTTCACCGATTGCGCGTCGGCGTAAGGGTGCGTTTCGCGCGAGCAGATCGCCTCGACGCAATGGTCGACGGCGCGAATGCCGGTGGACAGAAACAGCCATTCCGGCGTGTGCACGGTGATAGCGGGATCGAGGATGGTTGCGCGCGGCACCGTGAGCGGATGCCGCAACATCTGTTTCATATGCGAGCTGCGGTCGGTCACGCCCGCGATGGCGCTGAACTCGCCGCCGGCAATCGTCGTCGGCACGCTGATCTGCCGCACGCTCGGGGCGGTCAGCTCGGGCGCGATGCCCTTGTGGACGCGGATGCGCTCGATGCCGCCGATATCATCGATGCCGTTGGCGAGGCAAAGCTGCACCGCCTTGGCGCCGTCGGTGATGGAGCCGCCGCCGACGGTGACGATCAGATCCGCGTTCACCTCGCGCGCCGCATGGGTGGCCGCGATCACAGCCTCGCGCGGCGTATGCGCCGGCATGGCGTCGAACAGGCCGGCGCAGCGCTCGCCGAGCGCCTGCGTAATCTTTTTGATTTCATCGGTCTTCCGGTTGAGCGTGCCCGAGACCATCAGGAAGGCGCGGCGCGTGCCCAGCCGGTCCATCTGCGCGACGATGGCTTCGGCCGCAGGATGGCCGAACACAACCTCCTCGATCGCGCCGTAAACGACACGTCCCTGGTGCACGCCTGTCCTCCCTGGACAATTCGTCTTTGTTTTATGAGCATAATCTAGCCGAGCCGCTGGCGTTCGTCATGCGCGAAGACGCTGGCCGCTTGTCGCCATCCAGGGGAGGGTAGCGAGCATCGCTTTTTGTCACCCATCTCGCACTGCCCGTGCGACCATCTCTGTCTCTGTCAACCCACCATCCGGTCAGGGCCTCTTCCCCAGCCTTGCGTCCGCCGTCGTCTTGAAGAGTTCATCATCGCAACACATCTTGTGTCGCCCGCGGGTAGACGAGTACCCTGTCCTGCGGCTTTGATGCGAGGACCTGGGATGAGCGGACCGGACGGAAGCGAGCAGTTCGTCAAAAAGCACGATTTCGTTCAGCGCAGCGCAATTGCCGGGCTTCTCGCTGCGGCGTTCGCCCTTTCCGGCTGCGACAAGCCGGCGTCACAGGCCGCTGCCCCGCCGCCGGCGCCGGTGACAGTCGCCCAGCCGGTCAAGCGCACCGTCACCGATTGGGATGAGTTCACCGGCCGCTTCGAGGCGGTCGAGGAGGTGCAGGTGCGCCCCCGCGTCGGCGGCTTCGTCAACTCGGTCGAGTTCCAGGACGGCGCCATCGTGCGTCAGGGCGATCTGCTCTACGTGATCGATCCCCGTCCGTTCGAGGCGGTGGCCACGCAGGCGGAGGGGCAGCTGTCGGATGCGCGCGCCAGGGTGGAGCTTGCCAAGCGCGAGCTCGACCGCGGCCTCAATCTGGTGCAGACCAATGCGGTCTCGGAGCAGGTCGTCGATCAGCGTCGCCAAGCCCTGCAGGCCGCGCATGCGGCCGAGATGCAGGCCGAAGGCGCGCTGAAGGCCGCCAAGCTCAACATCGAGTTCACGCATGTGACGGCGCCGCTGACCGGTCGCGTCAGCCGCCATCTCGTCAGTCCCGGCAATCTCGTGCAGGGCAGCGACAACGGCGCTTCGACGCTGCTGACCTCGATCGTCACGCTGGATCCGATCTACATCTATTTCGACATGGATGAGGCGACCTTCATCAAATACA
Source organism: Bradyrhizobium sp. 137 (assembly GCF_023074095.1). Classification (NCBI taxonomy): domain Bacteria; kingdom Pseudomonadati; phylum Pseudomonadota; class Alphaproteobacteria; order Hyphomicrobiales; family Nitrobacteraceae; genus Bradyrhizobium; species Bradyrhizobium sp. 137. The sequence continues at coordinate 161,151 of NZ_JADPKU010000055.1, read as the reverse complement.
GCAAATTATGGTTCGAGGGGCGGCGCCCAAGCTCGCGCGACACTGCGAACCCGGTGCAGGTGACGCTGGCCGGTGAGACCAAGCCGTCGCATGAGGGCACCGTCAACTTCCTCGACAACCGGCTCGACGTCTCGACCGGTACGCTGCGCAGCCGCGCCGTGGTCAAGAACACCGACCTGTCGATCCTGCCCGGCCAGTTCGGGCGCGTCCGCCTAATTGGCAGCGCGCCCTATGAGGCGCTGCTGATTCCGGACGTCGCTGTCGCAACCGACCAGTCCCGCAAGATCGTGTTCGTGGTGAAGCCCGATGACACGGTCGAGGCGCGTCCGGTGGTGCTCGGGCCGCTCGATGACGGCCTGCGCGTCATCCGCGAGGGGCTGAAGGCGGAGGATCGCGTCATCGTCAACGGCATCCAGCGCGCCCGGGTCGGCGCCAAGGTCGCCCCGCAGACCGCGCAAGCGCCGGCCGGTGGCAAGTCATGAATCTTGGCCGCCTCTCCATCAACCAGCCCATCCTGGCAATGGTGCTGTCGATCGTGCTGCTGATCGTCGGCGCGATCGCCTACACCACGTTGCCGGTCTCCGAATATCCGCAGGTGGTGCCGCCCACCGTGGTGGTCACCACGCAATATCCCGGCGCGTCCGCGCAAACCGTGTCCGACACGGTCGCAGCTCCCATCGAGCAGGAGATCAACGGCGTCGAGGACATGCTGTATCTCTACAGCCAGGCGACCTCGAACGGCCAGCTCACCATCACCGTTACCTTCAAGCTCGGCACCGATCTCGACAAGGCCCAGGTGCTGGTGCAGAACCGCGTCGCCATCGCGCAGCCGCGTCTGCCGGAGGAGGTCCAGCGCAACGGCGTCACCACACGCAAGAACTCGCCCGACATCCTGATGGTCGTGTTCATGCTGTCGCCGGACGACACGTTCGACCAGCTCTACATCTCCAACTATGCCTTGCTCCAGGTCCGCGACCAGTTGCTGCGTCTAGACGGCGTCGGCGACATCCAGATCTTTGGCGCACGCGACTATTCGATGCGATTGTGGCTCGATCCTGACCGGATCGCCAATCTCGGCCTGACCTCGGCCGAGGTGCTGGCGGCGATCCGTGCCCAGAACGTTCAGATCGCCGGCGGCCAGATCGCCGAGCCGCCGATCGCCGACCGCGCTTTCCAGCCGAACCTCACCTTCACGGGGCGCCTGAAGGATCAGAAGCAGTTCGAGGACATCCTGATCAAGGCCGGCCCCGATGGCCGGATTGTCCGCCTGCGCGACGTCGCTCGCATCGAGCTGGGTGCCTTGTCCTACACCACCAACAGCTTCCTGCTGCGCAAATCCGCGGTCGCCATGCTGGTGACGCAGCGACCCGGATCCAACGCGCTCGCGACGGCGAAAAACATTTCCGACACGATGACGAAGCTCAAGGAGAGCTTTCCGAGAGGTCTCGACTACAATATCGGCTACAATCCGACCGAGTTCATCGCGCAGTCCGTCCACGAGCTGATCAAGACCATCTACGAGGCGATGCTGCTCGTGGTCGTCGTGGTGTTGGTGTTCCTGCAAGGATGGCGGCCCGCGATCATTCCGATCATCGCTATTCCGGTCTCGCTGGTCGGCACTTTCGCGGTGATGGCGGCGCTGGGCTTCTCCATCAATAATCTCACGCTGTTCGGTCTCGTGCTCGCTGTCGGCATCGTGGTCGACGACGCCATCGTCGTGGTCGAGAATGTCGAGCGGCATCTCGAGCACGGCATGAGTCGGCGCGACGCCGCGCTGAAGACGATGGAAGAGGTCGGCGGCGCGCTGGTGTCGATCGCGTTGGTGCTTTGCGCAGTGTTCGTCCCGACCGCGTTCCTGGGCGGCATTTCTGGGCAATTTTTCCAGCAATTCGCCGTCACCATCGCGGTCGCGACCGCGATCTCCTGCTTCTGCTCGCTGACGCTATCGCCCGCGCTGGCGTCGCAGATCCTGGTGCCGCACGAGGAGAAGCGGCCGCCGGCCGGCTGGAACGTCATCGCGCGCGGCTGGAATGCTTTCACTGGCGTGTTCAACCGGGCGTTCGACCGGCTGGCGCACGGCTATGCGGGTCTTGCCAATTTCGTGATCCGGCATTCGGTCGTGATGCTCTTGGTGTACGTGGTGCTGATCGGCAGCGCGGGCTGGCTGATCGTGACGACGCCGCAGGGCTTCATTCCCGCGCAGGATCGCGGCTACGTCATCATATCCGTGCAATTGCCGGGCGCAGCGTCGCTGGCGCGCACCACCGAGGTCGTACGTGAGATCGAGCGGATCTCGCTGGATACGCCGGGCATCGTCCGTGTTGCGGCATTCGCCGGCTTCTCCGGCGCCACGCGCACGCAGGCCGGCAACGCGGCGGCGCTCTTTCCGGTTTTCGATGAGCCCGAGGTGCGACTGAAAAAGGGGCTGTCCGCCAACGCCATCACGGCCGAGCTGCGCAAGCGCCTCACCGCAATTCAGGGTGCCTTCATCATCGTGATTCCGCCCCCGGCCGTGCCCGGCATCGGCACCGGCGGCGGCTTCACCATCCGCGTCCAGGATCGCCAGGGCCGCGGGCCCGAAATGCTTGCCGCTGCGACCGACGAGCTGGTCGCCGCCGCGCGCAAGGCACCCACTCTCACCTCGGTATTCTCGCCGTTCACGGCCAACACGCCGCAGCTCTTCGTGGACATCGACCGCACCAAGGCGCAGAAGCTCGGCGTTCCCATTTCCAACATCAACGACACGATCCAGTCCTATTTCGGCTCGACCTATGTCAACGACTTCAACCTGTTCGGCCGCACCTACCACGTCACCGCGCAGGCCGATTTCCCGTACCGCAAGGAGCCGAGCGACCTCGCGCGGCTGCGCACGCGCAACGCCTCCGGCGACATGGTGATGCTGGGCAGCGTCGTCGAGTTCAAGGATGTCTCGGGTCCCGATCGCGTCGCGCGCTATAATCTTTACGCCGCCTCCGAATTGCAGGGCGAGCCGGCGCCGGGCACCAGCTCGACCACCGCGCTCAACACCATCAAGCAGCTCGCCAACGATACCTTGCCGAGCGGCTTCACCTTCGAATGGACGGATTTGTCCTACCAGCAGGTCACCGGTGGCAATGCCGGCCTCTACGTGTTCCCGATCTGCGTGCTGTTCGTCTATCTCGTGCTCGCCGCGCAATATGGCAGCTGGACCTTGCCGTTTGCAGTGATCTTGATCGTGCCGATGTGCCTGCTCGCTGCCACCATCGGTGTGCGCATCATGGGCCAGGACGTCAACATCCTCACCCAGATCGGCTTCGTCGTTCTGGTGGGACTAGCAGCAAAGAACGCGATCCTGATCGTCGAGTTCGCGCGCGACATCGAGAACGAGGGCAAGCCGCGGCTCGAGGCCGTCATCGAGGCCTGCCGGCTGCGCTTGCGGCCGATCCTGATGACGTCCTTCGCCTTCATCCTCGGCGTGCTGCCGCTGGTGATCTCGAGCGGCTCCGGCTCGGAGATGCGGCAGGCCGTCGGCGTTGCCGTGTTCTTCGGCATGATCGGCGTCACCCTGTTTGGGCTTCTGTTCACGCCCATCTTCTATGTGGTGGTGAGGAACTTGGCGGAGGGGCGGCGGGATAAGAAGCCAGGGGTCGTTGCGTAGTCAGTGTCGCCACCGGCGTATCCACATCCGCGCCGTCGTCCCGGACAAGCGTAAGCGCAGATCCGGACCCACCCCCAGAGACGCGCGCTCGCTCAAGGCGCGCTTGGTCCGGTGACGAAGCGGAGAAAATAGCGCCCACCTCCATACTAACGGCCTACGCCGAAATGGATGGGCATGCGCGGGGTTCTTCACTACTATCCGCGCGATTTCACAACAGAAGACTGCTGGGAGTTAACATATGAAATCAACATTTTTGGCCGTAGCGGCCTCTGCCGTATTGCTGACGGCGCCGGCCGCCGCGCAGGGCGTCAAGATCGGCATCCTCAACGACCAGTCCGGCGTCTATGCCGACTACGGCGGCAAATGGTCGGTCGAAGCCGCGAAGATGGCGATCGAGGACTTTGGCGGCGAGGTGCTCGGCCAGAAGATCGAGCTCATCACGGCCGACCACCAGAACAAGCCGGATCTCGCCAGCTCGATTGCGCGGCGCTGGTATGACGTCGAGAATGTCGACATGATCACGGAGCTGACCACCTCCTCGGTCGCACTCGCGATCCACGAGCTCTCCAAGGAAAAGAAGAAGATCGACATCGTCGTCGGCGCCGCGACCTCGCGCCTCACCGGCGATGCCTGCCAGCCTTACGGCTTCCACTGGGCCTACGACACCCGCGCGCTCGGCGTTGGCACCGGCGGTGCGCTGACCAAGGCCGGCGGCGACACCTGGTTCTTCCTCACCGCGGACTACGCCTTCGGGTACGCGCTGGAAAAGGACACCAGCGAGATCGTCACCGCCAATGGCGGCAAGGTGGTCGGCTCGGTACGCGTGCCGCTCAACTCATCGGACTTCTCCTCCTTCCTGCTCCAGGCGCAGAGCTCGAAGGCGAAGATCGTCGGCCTCGCCAATGCCGGCCTCGACACCACCAACTCGATCAAGCAGGCGTCCGAGTTCGGCATCGTCGCAAGTGGCCAGAAGCTCGCCGGCCTGCTGATGACGCTCGCTGAAGTGAACGGCCTCGGCTTGCAAGCTGCGCAAGGCCTGGTGCTGACCGAGGGCTATTACTGGGATCTCAACGATCGCACCCGCAATCTCGGCGAACGCTTCCTCAAGCGCACCGGGCGGATGCCGAGCATGATCCACGCTGGCACCTATTCGGCGACGCTGAGCTATCTCAAGGCGGTCAAGGCCGCCGGAACCAAGGATTCGGACGCGGTTGCCAAGAAGCTGAAGGAGCTGCCGGTCGACGACGACTTCGCGCAAGGTGGCAAGGTGCTCGAAAACGGCCGCATGGTCCACGACATGTATCTGTTCGAGGTCAAGAAGCCCTCGGAATCCAAGAAGCCCTGGGACTATTACAAGCTGCTCGCTACCGTCCCCGGCGACAAGGCATTCTTCGCCGCCAAGGAAAGCGGCTGTCCGCTGACGAAGTGACGCGCAGCGTCATTCCGGGGCGATGCGAAGCATCGAACTATGGTGCGCAATTGCGCACCTGAGAATCTCGAGATTCCGGGTTCGGCGCCAATGCGCCGCCCCGGAATGACGGCGGAATTTGGAGCCGCAGATGGGCCCTCACATCAGCCGCAACGCCACCGCCCCTAACGCCCCCGCCCACAGCGCCATGGCGGCGAGGCTCTGGATCGCGAAACCCAGGCTGCGCTTTGCCGCCGCCTTGGAATAGCCGACGAAATAGAGGATGCGGCCGATGATCCAGACCACGCCGATGCTGGCTGCGATGGCGTCGCTGATATAGATGGCGAACAGCCACAGCGCCGGCAGGAAGATCGGCATCCATTCCAGCGTGTTCATCTGGATGCGAAAGGCGCGCTCGAAATCCGGATGGCCGGACATCGCCGGTACCTTGACGCCGGTCTTGGTGCGCGAGCGAGAGACGTTGACGGCGGTGAAAAAGTAAAATGCGATCGCCAGCAGCGTGACGAGGGCGGTGAGATGATGCATCGTTAGTCCCTTCGAGATCGCGCTTCAATAGCCCGTCAGCTCGAGATAGCCAACGCCATCATGCGTGCCGGCAAAGCTCATCGGCCCTTCCCAGTAGGAGAAGCCGGTCCCCATCCAGGCCCCTGGATTGAGCGGCTTGCACAGGATCGAGAACGATTGCGAGGGGATTGCGATGTGCCATTCCACCGGCAGCTTGCGTCCCGCAACATCCGCGGTCGCCTTCGGCATCATCTGGATGTCGCTACCTGCAATCATCCGCGTCTCGCCGGCGGCGCTGATCCAATTGCCGAACGGATAGTTTTGGCCGTCCTTCTGCCGCAGCCGGTACAGCATCAGCTTGTCGCCGGATCCGAGATGCAGCGACAGCCAGTCCCAACCGGTCTGATCGGCATCCAGCGGCTGGCTGCTCCATTCGCGGTCCATCCAGGCCTGGCCCATCACTTCGGCCGGCTTATCGTCGATCGTGATGCTGCCGCGCGCGCGGTAGAACGGCTGGCTGTAATAGTAAGATGCTTGCCCGCGCTCCGACTTGCGGCTGTAGCCGCGGTCGCCCTGCAATACCATCGGACGATCGGCCTCCAGCGTCAGCGCATAGCTGAAGTCGGTGGCGGAGGCTTTGAGCGTCAGCGGCGCCAGCGTGCGATCATCGGTGCGCTCAAGCCCCTTCATTTCCCAATCGTCGATCCAGGCATCGAACGGCTTGGCCGTGACGCCGGCCTGCCCCACACCGCCGCGTGAAAACGTCTCGCTAAAGCGGTGGGTGTCGGCGCGCGTCACCGCCGCATGTCCCATCCATACCTGCTGATTGGCCCAGCCCTCGCGTTGCGGGCCCGGCTGCGCCGCCTGGCGGAACAGGGTCCATTGCAGGCCGCAAGCAGCACCACTGGCATCGACGAGGTTGGCCGTGAGATACCACCACTCGATGCGAAACTCCGGATGCGGCCCGTGATCGCCCGGAAAGGTGAAGACCTTGCCCGCCGTTACCTTGGCAAAGCCGTCCGCGGTCTCGCCGAGCCCGGCATAGCCCTGCGCCCCCGCGCGAGGTGTGAGTGCCAGCGCAGCAAAGCCGCCGATGACCGCGCGTCGTGAGATTTTCTCAGCGCTCATTGGCGAACACCTTGACGAGATTTGCCGGCTGCATCCGCGCCAGCCGTAGCATCGGCAGCAATGCGGCAAGCAGCGAGGCGAGCAGCGCGACCGCGACCAACTCGACCAATTGCAGCGGAAACACATGGAACGGCAGCCGCCAGCCGAATGCCTTCACATTGACGATCGCGATCAGGCACCACGCCACCAAGAGGCCGAGCGGCACGGCCAAGAGCGATGTGAACAGCGCCACCGATAGCGTCTTGGTCAGCTCGATCGCGGCAAGGCGCGGCCGGGTGAGGCCCATCGCCCACAGCGGCGCAAGCTGCGGCAGGCGGGAGTTGGCCAACGTCAGCAGGCTTGTGAGCAGCGCGATGCCGGCGACGCCAAGCGTAAAGGCATTCAGCGCGGACGTGACCGCAAAGGTGCGGTTGAAGATGCGGATCGATTCCGCCTTCACCGTCGCCTGGTCGGCGACGCTGCGATCGTCGAGCGCAAATTGCTTCTGCAACGCTGAGATCAGGCCGGGGATATCGTTCTTGTCGACGATCAGGCCGATCCGCGTCTGCGGCGTCTGCGGAAATTGCCGGATCAGCGCCGCGACATTGATGGCGAGCTGCCCCTTGGGATTGCCGTAGTCAGCATAGATGCCGACAATGTCGAGCTCCCAGGTCCCGCCCGGCGCCGGCACCTCGACGACGTCGCCGATGCGGACGTTCAGCCGGCGGCTCAACTGCTCGCTGATGAAGGCAGCATTGCCGGGCACGAGCCGGGTCCAGGCGCGCGGCGCGGCTTCCAGCAGCGGCCAGCGTTCGCGATAGAGCGCGTGGTCGGGAAGGCCGAGCAATTCCACCGGCTGGCCCTGAACTTGCGCCTCCGCGCGTCCGCCCGAGAGGATCGCCTGGACATCGCTGCGCTCGCGCAGCCAGTTCCGGATCGCAACGCCTTGCGTGTTGTCGGACGCGCTGATGTAGACGTCGGCCGCCAGCCGTCCATTGAGCCAGCCGATAAAGGTCCGGCTGAACGTCTCCACCATCGTGGACACCCCGACATTGACGGCGAGTGCAAGCAGCAGCGCCATCAGCGCCAGCGACAATCCGGAGAGTTGCTGCCGGCTGTCGGCCCAGAACCACAGCGCCAGCGGCCCTTTCGCCCAACGCTGGCCAACGAGCAGGATGAGTTCGAGAAATGTCGGAAGGATCAGGGCCGCACCGAGCATCAGCGCGGCCAGCACGCCGAAGCCTGCGATCAGCGATTGCCCATAGTGAAGCAGCAGCAGCGCGACGGCGAATACGGCGCAGGCGCCTGCACTTTGCAGGATCAGCCAGCGGCGCTGCGCCTGCTGCCAGGCGCGTGGTTGCGCGGTTGCCAGCACCGGCATCCTGATCGCCTTGATCAGGCTGGTTGCGGCCGCGACCAGCGCGCCGACAACGCTGATGCCGATACCAGCCAGCCACCATTCGGAACGCAGCGTCAGCTGCCCCGGGATCTGCGCGCCATAGAGCCCGCGCAGCGACGCCGCGACGTCGGGCAACAGCGCTGCCGCGATGAAATAACCGCAGACGAGCCCGATCAGCCCGGCGATCAGCGCCAGCACCACCAGCTCCAGCACCAGCATCGTGTTGACCAGCCGCGCCGACGCGCCGCAGGCGCGCAACGTCCGCAGCATCGGCAGACGCTGCTCGAAGGCGAGGCCGACGGCCGAATTGACGATGAAGAGCCCGACGAAGAATGACAACAGGCCGAAGGCGGTGAGATTGAGATGAAAACTGTCGGTGAGGCGTTCCAGCTCCGTCTCGGCATCCGGCTCAACCCGCTGCAGCTGATCGCCGACGACGCTTTGAAGTGACGTGGGCTTACCCTTCGCCTTGCCGATCAGCAACCGCGACACCTGGTCCGGCTTGTTGAGGAGCCGCTGCGCCACGCCGATATCGACCGCCAGCACGCCGGGCACGAGCTGCGGCAGCACGCGCAGCGGCGGCAGTTTTGCGCCGCTGCTGATCACCAGCACCGCACCCTCCTGCTCTTGGAAGTCACTCAGCGTCTCCCGCGCCACCAGCGTCTGGCCCGGCGGCGCGACGAAACTGCTGAGATCCGAGGCGCCAAGGCGCGGCGCATTGCCGACGTCGGTCGGCAGCGTCACCGGCTCGATGCCGAGCAGCCGCACCGAGCGTCCATTGATCTGGACGCGTCCCTCCAGTACCGGGGAGACCGGCCAACCGGCGCGGCGCAATTTTATGAACAGCTCCTGGGAAAAGGTCGCCGAATCCGGCGCGACCAGCATCGCCGTACGTGCGCCGCCGAATGTCGCCGCGGCGCGGTCATAGGCGCTGCGGGCCTGCTGGTTGATCGCCTGCACGCCACTCCACAGCGCGGTCGCCGCGATCAGCCCGATCAGCAGCGTTGCGAACTGCATCTGGTGACGCCGCCAATGGCTGAGCAGCACGGCGAGGATCCACAGCGCGCGCCTCATGCGATGCGCCCGCCGTGCAAAGTAAGGTGGCGGTCGAGCGTCGCTGCCAGATGCAGGCTGTGCGTCACCATCAGGAAGCCGCAGCCCGTGCGCGCCACGAGATCGCGCGTCAGCGCCAGCACGTCCTCGGCGGTGGCTTCGTCCAGATTGCCAGTCGGCTCGTCCGCCAGCAGCAGCGAAGGCTTCGTCGCCAGCGCCCGGCCGATGGCGACCCGCTGCTGCTGTCCGCCCGACAATTGCTCTGGATAACGCTTGAGGAGAGTGCGAAGTCCGAGCCGTTCGATCAGCTCTTTGGTCCAGGCCGCATCGTGCCGGCCGGCGATCCGGGCCTGGAAGGCGAGATTGTCCGCGACCGACAGGCTCGGGATCAGGTTGAACTGCTGAAAAACCAAGCCGACCCGGTCGCGTCGCAAGCTGGCGCGTCCCGCATCCGACAGCTTCGTGACCTCGATGTCCGCCAGCCGGATCGAGCCGCTATCAGCCGCATCGAGCCCGGCGATCAGGTGCAGCAGCGTGCTCTTGCCGCTGCCGGATTCTCCCGTCAGCGCGACCCGCTCGCCGGCCGCGAGGTCGAGATCGACGCCGCGCAGCACGTGGACCGGCTCGCCGGCTGAGAAGAAGGTCTTCGAGAGATTTTTGATGTTCAGCACGATTAATGGCGCCGGACGGAATTAGCGGAATTGCTGCCTAGCACACTTGCTGCGGAAATGCCGGGGTTGCGTTGGCATCCAAGCCGTTGTTAGCTCCAAGAAGGTCAAATCAAAAAAGTGCCAAAAAGATACATGGGGAAAATAGAAGCATGAGCGCTCAGGGAACGCCGTCCGCGGCGAGCAAGCCGACAGCGACGCCGAAGGGCGCCTGGACCATCACCTTTCTCCTGTTTCTGTTCATGCTGGTGAACTTTGCCGACAAGATCGTCGTCGGTCTTGCCGGCGTGCCGATCATGGCGGACCTCAAGCTCACGCCGGAGCAATTCGGCCTGCTCGGCTCTTCGTTCTTCTTCCTGTTCTCGATCTCGGCCATCGTGGTCGGCTTCATCGTCAACAAGGTGCCGACGCGCTGGGTGCTGCTGTCGCTCGCGGTGGTTTGGGCGCTGGCGCAGTTTCCCATGGTCGGCACCGTCTCCTTCACCACGCTCCTGATCTGCCGCATCGTGCTGGGCGCCGGCGAAGGCCCGGCCTTCTCGGTCGCGGCGCACGCCATCTATAAATGGTTCCCTGACGAGAAGCGCACGTTGCCGACCGCGATCCTGTCGCAAGGCTCGGCCTTTGGCGTGATCATCGCAGTGCCGGCCTTGAACTGGATCATCGTCAACCATTCCTGGCACTATGCCTTCGGCGCGCTCGGCGTCGTCGGCCTGGTCTGGGTCTGTGCCTGGCTCGCGCTCGGCAAGGAGGGGCCGCTGGAGGATGCGCAGGCCCTCGCCGCCACCGAGACGAAGATTCCCTACATTCAGCTTCTCACCTCGCGCACCTTTCTCGGCTGCGTCGCCGCGACCTTCGGGGCCTATTGGGCGCTGTCGCTCGGGCTGACCTGGTTCACGCCCTTCATCATCAAGGGTCTCGGCTTCTCTCAGAGCCAAGCCGGCTGGATTTCCACTCTGCCCTGGATCTTCGGCGCCACCATCGTGATCCTGACGGGCTGGATCTCGCAAATGATGATGGCCCGCGGCTCGACCACGCGCATCGCTCGCGGCGTGCTCGGCTCGGTGCCGCTGGTCGTCGGCGGCCTGATCCTGGCGACGATGCCGCATGTCCAGGGCGCCGGCCTTCAGCTGGCTTTGCTCGTGGTCGGAACGGGCCTGTGCGGCGCGATCTATGTCGTCTGCCCGCCCATGCTCGGCGAGTTCACGCCGACATCGCAGCGCGGCGCCATCCTCGCGATCTACGGCGCGCTCTATACGCTTTCGGGCATCATCGCACCCGCCGTGATGGGCACCGTGATCCAGCACGCCGGCAGCATGCTCGACGGCTACATGACCGGCTTCACCATCAATGCGGCGATCATGGTCGGCTCCGGCCTGCTCGGCCTGCTGCTGCTCTGGCCGAACACCGAACGCGCCAGGTTGACGGGCGGTGCCGCCCCGCAGGCGGGCGCGCTGAAGAGCGCGGTATCGCCGACGTAAGGGTGGCGGCGCACGCCCAAGCAACACCCTCGTCCCCGGACAAGCGCGCCCCAAGGGCGCGCCGATCCGGGGTCATGACTGCGGGGCGATGTTTGGCGCCGGAACGGACGACTAGCTTTGTGGTCGCCGCTTCTGCTCCGTGAACCCTGACAGCACCACCGTCGCCGCCATGAAGATCACGGAGGCGCCGAACACCCAGTGCGGCGCGCTCTGGTCCATGATCCAGCCGAACAGCAGCGGGCTGACGATGCCGCCGAGATTGAATCCGGTGGAGACGATGCCGAAGGCACGCCCCGCAGCGCCGGGAGGAGCCGCGTTGCGCACCAGCATGTCGCGCGAGGGTGCGATCACGCCGCTGAGGAAGCCTGCGGCCGTCATCGCCGCGGTGAGAGCCCAGCCCGGCAGTGTGGCGAGTGCGATCAGCAGCACGATCGCCGCATTCGCGGCAAAGCAGGCCGCGGCGACCTGGCCGTGGCGCTCGGTTCGGTCGGCGAGCAAGCCGCCTGCGAGCACGCCGATGGCGCTGGCGCCAAGGAATGCCGTCAGCGCGATGTTGGCGGCGGAGTAGGAGGCGCCGTAGCCGCTCATCAGCGCCACCACGCCGAAATTGTTGATGCCGGCAACCGAGAGGCTCAGCAGCATGAACAGCGCGGTCAGCGTGATCAGCGCCGGCGTGATGACGGCCTGTTTTGGCGCGTTCGCGCTGCCGGGTTTTGTCTTGTGCGCGCCGGCGTCGGGAATGTTCATGGTGATCAGCAGCAGCGCCACCGCGACACCGATCGCGCCGGAGGCGATCAGCGCTCCAGTGCCACCGGACAACGTGACGAGCGCAGCGACGATGGCAGGAGCGACGGCGCCGCCGAGAAAGCCGGCAAAAGTGTGGATCGAGAAGGCGCGGCCCATCCGCGCCTCGTCCATGTGCGCGGCCAGGATCGCGTAATCGGCGGGATGGTAGACGCTGTTGGCGAGGCCCAGCAGCACGGCGCACGCGATTAGCGAGGCGTAGCTGAGGTGCAAGCCGAGCAGGATCAGCGCGAAGCCGCCGAGTGCGAGCCCGGCCAGCAGAATTCGTCGCGCGCCAAAATGGTCGACGAGATAGCCGGTCGGCGCCTGCGTCAATCCCGACACCACCGCAAACACGGTGAGTGCGAAGCCGAGCTCGATATAACCCACGCCGAGCTGGCTCTTGAGGAACGGGAACAGCATCGGAAGCACGAGCAGATGGAAATGGCTGACCCAATGCGCGATCGAGATCCCCGTCAGCGTGCGCAGCGCGCTGTCCGCCTTGCCTTGCTGCGGTGCGGCGAGAACGTCGACCATTGCAGTTCCGTCTTGCGTCCCAAAGGAGGCGCAAACTATCGGGCAGAGCGGTTATTTGTCCATGAACGCGGGCGCATGGCAGGTAGCGCGGGCGGCGGCATGAGGTTGTCGCTATGCCTCCACTTCGCCGGAACGACTTTGGAGGATGTTGCGCCAGCGTGCGCTCAACCCGCGAGCACCGTCCTCACAACGGCTCGTCGTCCGGCCCGTAGCGGTCGCGCTTCGGGGTCGCGATGTCGCCGTCTTCGTAATCGTCATGGTCGATCTCGCGCGGAGGCTTGGGCTTTTTCGCCTTGTCTTGCGCTTGCTTATCGTCCGCGATCTTGTTGTCCGCGATCTTGGGCGGCTCGCTCGGCTTGCCGATCTTGGCCATGGCGGCTCCCGGATGGTGATGCTGCATCCGTCCTAGCCCGACATATGGGAACTTCCTGATCTATCTCAAGCACGGCACTCGGCCGTTCAGTGCACCACCGGCCCGCCTGCCTTCTTCCAGGCATCCAGACCGCCGGCGATGTGCGCGCTGTTGGAGAGCCCCGCCTCCTTGGCGGCGGCCACCGCCATCGCCGAGCGTTCGCCGAAGGCGCAGAAGAACACGACGCGGCGGCCGGTAGCGGCTGCGACCTCCCGCAGCATGCCGCCGGGCTTCAGGCTCTCCTCCACAGATTGATAGGGCGTGTGCAGCGCGCCTTCGAGCATGCCGTGCTTCATCCGCTCGTTGCTCTCGCGCAGATCGACCAGCAGGATGTCGGGCCGGCCGAGGATGCGGATCGCCTCGGCGGCGCTGAGCGCGCGGCCCTCTTTCTCGAGCTCCTCCTGATGCAGGCCGACATGCATGTTGGCAGGGACCGCCACATCCATCATCTTCGGATTGGGCAGCTTCAGATTGGCCATCAGCTCGATATATTCGTCGACCGAGCGGACCTGGAGCCGCGGATTGTAGCGCTTCTCCTCGCCGATGGTGGAGACGGTATCGCCCTTGTAGTCATGCGCCGGAAACACCATCGTCTCGTCCGGCAGCTTGAGCAGGCGGTTGAAAATCGAATCGTATTGCGCGCGCGATGAGCCGTTCTGGAAATCGGTGCGGCCGGTGCCGCGGATCAGAAGCGTATCGCCGGTGAAGACACGGTCGCCCATCAGATACGAATAGGAATCGTCGGTGTGGCCCGGCGTGTACATCACGTCGAGCGACAGGCCCTCGATCGTCACTTTGTCGCCGTCGGCGACCCGCATCGCCACCACGTCGGCCTTGGTCTGATCGCCCATCACAGTCATGCAATGGGTGCGGTCGCGCAACTCGCCGAGACCGGTGACGTGATCGGCATGCAGATGGGTGTCGATCGCCTTGACCAGCTTGAGGTCGAGCTCGCGCAGCAATTGGCAGTAGCGGTCGACCTTCTCCAACACGGGATCGAGGATCAGCGCCTCGCCGCCTGGGCGGCTCGCAAGCAGATAGCTGTAGGTGCCCGAAACACTGTCGAAGAGCTGGCGGAAGATCATGGCGGGACCTGACGTGTGGTGATTTCTAGGATTCTACTACGGGACGGGCCCCAGAGAGAAGCAAATCACTGTGTAGAGAATGAATTTTAGAAGATCTTTATTGCGCGGGTGGCCGTCCCCACCCACCCCTGTCATCGCCCGCGCAGGCGGGCGATCCAGTATTCCAGAGGCGCTGAACGGGATGAGGGGGCCGCCTTCGCGGGGAATGACACCGATTGTGTTGCGCGGACGTGCGACAAGCTCGGACAGCTCCTACGGCCGCACCACCGTGTAGCCGTTCTCCGCCAGGAACAGGATCTGCCCGACGCCCACCTGCACCGGCGTCGCCGCGGGAATGAACTCCGGCCGCTTGCCCGTCTCGCGCTCGATCGTGTCCACCGTATTGAGGCAGATGTCGAAGCGCACGCCCTGTGCGATCAGGCTCTCGACCTGCTTGCGACGCTCGCTGCCGGACAGCAGCAGATCGATACCGGGACCGAACGCCACCACTTCGACCGCGATCTTGTCAGGGTCGTAAGCCTTCAGCAGGTTGTTGGTGACGCTGAGCACCAGTGCCTGTTTCTTCGCATCGCCGTCGGAGAGCTGAAGCACGACCTTGTGCTCGGCGAACGGCTTGTCCTGCAGCGGCACCTGCTGCGCCAAAGCCGGCGGGATCGCTGCCCAGACGAGCAATGCCAGCAGCATCGCGGATGAGATTTGCGACCGCATCATCCTTGTCCTGCAATGCCTGGATTGCCCTCGACCCCTTTCAGCGTGACGCCGGAGCCGAGCCGCTCCTGAAACATCCGGCCCGAGCGCAGATATTTGCCAACGACGTCCCACACCGGCGCGCCTTGCTGGCGGTTGACCGAGGCCCAGCCTGCGACCTTGTAGCGGTGGCTGGCGCCGAGCGCCTTGCCGCCGTTGAGCTTCAGCTCGGAGATGCGGCCGCCGATCGCAGCCTCCGGCGTGCAGGTGTAGCTGAACCCGCCGGCGCGCACCATGTCGCCACCCTGCTGGTAATAGGGATCTGCGTTGAAGAGGTTGTCGCAGATGTCCTCCAGCACGTCCTTGATCTGTGCGCCGGTCATCTCCTGCACATAGGTCTCGGGATAGGTGATCGCGGTTTCCGCGAGCAGATCCTCCATGGTCAGCGCCTGGCCCGACAGCGCCGTGACGCCCCAGCGGAAGCCCGGCGACAGCGCGATCTCGGCATCGAGCTCGCTGCGCAGCGCCGTGCAGATCAACTCGTCGACGGGACCGGAAAAATTGCCCCGGCGGTAGAGCAGGCGATCGGGCGTTGTGATCTTCTCCGACCAGTCGCTCACATGCGGCGCGCGCAGCCGGCCGATCAGCTCGGCCATCCCCGGATCCGGCTTCAGCAGCTCGGAAAAAACCGGCAGCAGATGATAACGAATGTCGCTGACCTTGCCCTTGCCGATTGCGAGATCGAGCACGGCCAGGAATTTTCCGTTGGAGCCGGCATTGGTGACGAGCGTGGTTCCTCCAGCGTTCTTCACGGCAATCGGCTGCGGCACGGCGTCGTGGGTATGGCCGCCGAGGATGACGTCGATGCCGGTGACGCGGCTCGCGAGCTTGAGATCGACGTCCATACCGTTGTGCGACAGCAGGATGACGGCATCGACCTTCTCGGTGGCGCGCAGAGCATCGACATGCTTCTGCAACTCCTCTTCGCGGATGCCAAAGGTCCAGTCCGGCGTGAACCGCTTGGGATGCGCGATCGGCACGTAAGGGAACGCCTGGCCCACAATTGCGACACGATGGCCGCCGAGCTCCTTGATGACAGACGGTTTGAACACGCGCCCGCTGGCCTTGTCGAAGGCGGGGGCGTCGTTGAAGGCGGCCTCTTCGGTCAGGAAGACGTTCTGTGCCAGAAACTCGCCCTTGAAGCGCTCGAGATTGTCGCGCAGCACCTGCTCGCCATAGGTGAATTCCCAATGTCCGGTCATCGCCTCGATGTCGAGCAGATTCGCGACCTCGACCATGTCGCGGCCCTGCATGACGTTGGCAAGCCCGGTGCCCTGCCAGAGGTCGCCGCCATCGACGAGCAGCGAATGTTTTGCGCCGACGTCGCCGCGCAAGCGGTCGATCAGCGTCTTCAGATGGGCAAAGCCGCCGAGCTTGCCGAAGCGGCCCGCAGATTTCTCGAATTCGAAGCAGGTGAAGGCATAGGCATCCGCGCTGTCGGACCGGATGCCGAACCGCTCCAGGAAGGCGCGGCCAACCAGGTGCGGCGGTCGTCCCGCCATCTCGCCGATGCCGATATTGACGCTGGGCTCGCGGAAATAGACCGGATTGAGCTGCGCATGCGTGTCGGTGATGTGCAGGATGCGCGCATTGCCGAAACGCTCGATGTCATAGATGCTCGCGGTGTCGGCACCGCGCGCGAGCCGCGGCAGTCCGAGCGATGCGGCGGCTAGGCCCGCGCTCTTCAGGAAATCGCGGCGGCGGATGCCCATCTTAACTTCTCCGCGCCCTCAACGCTGTCGACTGTTCTACAAGCATATCCGGATCCGAAGGGCCGCGTCAGCGCAAGGTTTGGTGCGGCTTTCCGACAAGATCATGCTCAAAGAATGATCTGGAGCACGATGTTCTCGCGCGCCAAGCCCAGTCTAGCGGATTTCCATCGCCTTCCAGGCCTCTTTTTCGGAATTAGCCTGGAAGATCGACGCCTTCGCCAGCGCCTCGGCCTCTTTCGCTGCGGCAAATGCGCGGTCGAAATCGCCGCCATCGGCCGCCTTCTTCGCCGCCGTCAGCGTCGAGACGGTCGTGGTCCATTGGTGACGCAGGCTGGCCGCCTCCTTGGCTGCGGCTTCGGCGGCGGCATAGGCCGCCTTGTAGTCCGCTTCCGTTGCCGCGCGCGCCGACGGTAGCGCGATGGTCAACGCAACCAATGTGGCCAGGAGACATGCCCGCTTCATGGCCGCGCTCCCGGTCCCGAGATCGGCAGGCCGTTGGCGACGTAGGAGAGGAAATATTCGACGTCGCGATATTCGTCCGATTGCGGCTCCAGCGGAACCGCGCGGGTCTGGCTGTTGCAGGTGACGAAGCGGCGGCTGGTCGTGCCCATGCCGCTCCATTCGGAGCGGTAGATCGGCATCGCATTCAAAATGCCGAGCGCCGGCGCCAGAGTCTCGGCGCGGATGCGCTCGCCCGGGCTCTGCACGTGGCAGCTCGCGCAGGAGAAGTTCATCTGGCCGCGGCGGGTGTAGAAATACCGCTTCCCGTTCTCGAACGCTTCGAGCGCACGGGGATCATCGGGAATCTTGATGTCCATCGGCTTGCCGCGCGAGGTGTAGGCCATGTAGGCGGTGAGCGAGGCCATCTCGTCTTTGACGTAGGAATAGGGCGCCTCGCCATTGGCCTCGCGGCAGCGGTTCAGCGCGAGCTCCAGCGTGATGACCTTGCCTTCCTTGGTGTCGAAGTAAGGATAGTTCTGGCGGATGCCGATGCCGCCGTTCGGGAAGCAGTCGGCGTAAGTCTTGCCGTTCTTGAACGGGGTCGCAAACATTTCCTTGCCGGCGTCGAGCGCGAACTCGTAAGGCGGGAATTCTTCCTTCTCCTGCCACTGCCGCTTCATGTCCTCGTTCATGGAATAAGGACCGTTGACGAAATCCTCGCGCTTCACGTTCGGAAATTTCTGGAAGAAGAAATTCTGGAACGCCTTCGCATCAGCAACGGGATCGACCTTGTCGGCCGCGACGACGCGCGGCGAGGTGAGGGCGCACGCAACGAGTGCGGCGCCTACCGAGCCAAGCAGGAGGGAGAAGCGGGTCTTCATCACGCGATCTTCGCGGTGGTCGTATCCGACGCACCCTTGTTGTCGGTCCAGGAGATCTTGAGCTCGTCGCCCTTCTTGGCGCCCTTGAAGCTGAATTTGACGTAGGGGTCCTTGGAGACCGCCGTGCCCCAATTGGCGACAAAGACGTCCTTGCCGTTACATTCGAACTTCAGCTCCTGGATGAAGTGGGCCGGGATCAGCTCGCCCTTGGAATCCTTGACCAGGCCGGTGTCCATGGGGTGCTGAATCAGCGTCTGCACCTCGGTGATGTCGCCATTGGATGTTGCGCGCACGCGAATGCTTGATGCCATCGGACCGATCCTCCTAGCCGCCGCAGCCGCCGACGGTGACCTTCACTTCCTTGGTCGCGCTGTAGAGCTTGCCGTCAGCCTCGACGATGGCGACCAATTTGGTGGTCTTGGCCATCTTCAGCCGGTTGGCAACGCCCGGAATCGTGCCGTCGGCGATCCTGTAGGACGCGGCGAGAGCGTACGGGTTCTCCGCCACGAAGAACGAGATCGAGGTCACCTTGTCGAGCGTCGTCGTCACTGAGACCGGCACCACGCCGCCATTCTCGGCGATCTCCGGCGCGTCCAGCTTGACCTTGTCGGAGGGCTCGGCGGTCCTGCCATAGAGCGCCTTGATCGCGTCGGCCTCGCTCTTCTGCTTGAAGGCCTCTTCCGGATATTTATCGTTCGCCGCGGCGCTCGCTGGGCGGGCCGCGAACGGCAGGTTGCCGAGCCCGATCAGCGCGACCGAGGCAGCGCCCAGAAGGATCAGGCGCCGCGTCGGATGAGGGCCTGTGGTCGTGGTCATCGGAGGTCTCCTGGCCTACCGGCCGTTTACAGCGTTTGCAGGAAGTCAACGATCGCGTTGATCTCCTGTTCGGTCAAAATCCGGTTCCGGCCGAACGGCGGCATCATGGTCTGCGGATTGCGTTTGGTCTCGTCGAAGATGATCGCGGCCAGCTCGTTGCGGTCAGGGTATCTGGCCTTGATGTCCTTCAGTTCCGGCCCAATCGTCCCCGGCAGGTCGCCCCCCTGGATAACGTGGCAGGTCAGGCAATTGCCCTTGCTGCGGTCGAAGGCGAGCTTCCGGCCCTCGTTTGCCGCGGATTGGGCCTGCGCCGGGCTGGCGAGGCCGGCAGCGACGGCCAGCAGGAGGAACAGGACAGGCGTCCGGGACAAAGCAGGCAAGGCGTCATTCCGAGGCGTTATGGCGATGGTCGCGATCGCTGAAATAAAGGCGTTCCAGAGCATAAAGGACATCGCCTGACAATCGAGACTATGCACGGAGCAAAATGGAGTTAATATCTTCCGCATTGCAATTAAAGACATTATTGGTTCGGCCGATCTGGCCAACAATAAGGACAATGGGCGCGGGCCGGCTGTTTCGAGGGCGTTTTCGCGCCCATCCTGTTTTCATCGCGTTCTCGTGTTTTCAAGGGGACCTCACTTGGCTGAATATGTCGTCGAATTTGGCGGGGATGGCGGACGGGTCGCGCCCGATGGGCGGCTCGATGCGCCGGCCTTCCATCGCAACCACGAGCCGATCTGGGCGGCGCTGGAAAAGCATCTCGCCGGCACAACCGGTGACGTGGTCGAGCTCGGCAGCGGAACCGGGCAGCACGTGGTCCATTTCGCCCGTCATACGCCCGGCCTGATCTGGTGGCCGAGCGACCTCAACCAGCGCCATCTCAAGAGCATCGAGGCCTGGCGCGTTCATTCAGGCCTGCAAAACGTCCGCCCGCCCTTACGGATCGATCTCACCGACCCCGACTGGTGTCCGGAGATGAAAAGCGGGCAGGGGCCGACCAACCTTGCCGCATTGTTCTGCGCCAATGTCATTCACATCGCGCCATGGAGCGTGGCCGAAGGCCTGTTCGCCGGCGCCGGGCGCTATTTGCGCGCCGACGGCAAGCTGTTCCTCTACGGCCCGTTCAAGCGCGGCGGCAAGCACACCGCGCTCAGCAACGCCGTCTTCGACACGTCCTTGCGCGAGGGCAATCCCGAATGGGGCGTGCGCGACATCGGCGATGTCGAGGCGCTGGCGCAGGGCGTTCGCCTCCGGCTGATCGATACGATCGAAATGCCAGCGAACAATCTCACGCTGGTGTTTTCGCGGGACTGAGCGCGAGGCCGTCAGGCCTCGCCGTCCCGCCACCCGATCTTCTCCTTCAAGAACCGATAGCCCAGCACCTCGAAGCCGGCGCGCTCCTTGTTGTCCTTGCCGTAGCCGTGGCCGCCGGCTGCCGGTTCGTAGAACCAGGCCTCGTAGCCCATCGCCTGGAGCTTGGCAGCCATCTTGCGCGCGTGGCCGGGATGCACCCGGTCGTCGCGCCGTGTGGTGGCGATCAGGATCGGCGGATAGGGCTGAGCGGCCTTGACGTTGTGATAGGCCGAGTAGGTCTTCAGCCAGTCCCATTCCTCCGGCTTGTCCGGGTCGCCATATTCCGCGATCCAGCTCGCGCCCGCAAGCAGCTTGGTGTAGCGGCGCATGTCGATCAGGGGGATGGTGCAGAACAGCGCGCCGAAGCGCTCAGGGTATCGCACCAGCATGTTGGTGATGAGGATGCCGCCGTTCGATCCACCCTGTGCGGCGATGCGCTTTGACGTCGTCACGCCGCGGCGGACGAGATCGGCGGCGACGGCCGCGAAATCGTCATGCGACAGCCTCTTGCCGGCGAGCCGCCCGGCATCGTGCCAGCGCGTGCCGAACTCGCCGCCGCCGCGCAAATTCGCCTGCACAATCGTGCCGCCGCGCTCCAGCCACAGCTTGCCGAGCGCGGCATTGTAATACGGCTTCACCGAATGGGCGAAGCCGCCATAGGCGCTCATATAGACCGGTGCATCGCCGGTCTCGCCGGCAGGGCCGGTCTGGACATAGGGAATTCGCTCGCCGTCGATCGAAATGGCCTCGTGCTGCGTCACCACGAGACCATCGGCGGTGAACGTTTTCGGCGCCTGCTTGAGCACGGTCGGGCTGGCGACGCCGCGTTCGATCAACAGCAGCGACGGCGGCGTGAGTGGATCCTGCACATTGGCGAGCAGATCGCCGTTGCTTTCGGACGGATGGCGATCGAGCGGCCAGATGTCGACGACGCCGATCTGCGGCAGACCGCCAAGCATCTCGCGGCTCCAGCCCGCAGCGGATGGCGTGCAGATCTCGAAGCACGGGCGCAGCTCGTCGAGAATCGACAGCATGAGCTTGCCCGCGGCCCAGAACAGACCTTGCAACGCGCGCCGCGGCGCTGGCTCGAACAGCACCGAGAAATTGCGGCTACCGGCGAGGAACGCCGACAGCGACATGCCGAGCACCGTGTCAGCGGTATAGGTTCGGCCTTCGATGGACCAGTCCTTGCGCAGCTTGATCGCGAACCAGTCGCCATGCGCCTGCAACCAGATGCCGGTCGGCAGGTCGAACTTCGTCATCGCGCCGGCCGCATCGCGCAGCCAGATGGCGTGATTGAAGAAGTCGATCTGGTCGACGATCCAGGCGCGCGGCGCCGCGCCGGTGTCGTCGGCCATGCCGTAGATCACCATGTGATCGGCGGTGGTCTCGATAATGATCTCTGCCTGATCGACAGGCTGGCTGCGCCGCCACAGCCGAACGGTGCGCGCATATCCCGAGCTCGTGGCCATGCCCTCGCCATGCGCGCTCGACAGCAGCAGTGTGTCGGCATCGAGCCAATCCACGCCGCCCTTCGCTTCCGGCAGCGTGAACCCGCCGGCCACGAAGCTCTTGGTGTCGAGGTCGAACTCCCGCAACGTGACGGCATCGCTGCCGCCACGCGACAGGCTCAGAATCGCCCGCGAGCTTCCGGGCATCGTGGCGATCTGGCTCAGCAGCCAGTCCTCGCCTTCGCTTGCGGCGAGCTGGTCGATGTCGAGCATGGTCTCCCACGCTGGGTTGGCTTTGCGAAACTCCGCCAGCGTCGTCCGCCGCCACAGGCCCCGCGGATTGGTGGCGTCTTTCCAGAGATTGTGCAGATCGCTGCCGCGCCGGCTGACATAGGCAATGTTGTCGGGCCGGTCGTAGATCGCGGCGAGCGTGTCGCGGTCGCGCACGAATGCTGGGCCACCGAACGCGGCGAGCGTCAGTTGATTCTGCCGTTCGACGAAATCGAGTGCCTGCTTGCCTTCGATCTCTTCCAGCCAGAGCCACGGATCATCGTCGGGAGCGCTGAGCGTAGGCCTGTCGTCGACGGTCATGAGCGAAACTCCAGGAAGATCGCGGCGAATAGGATTCAATCGAGCGCAAGGCGTCAAGGGCGCCGCTCGCTATCATCCGTCCGATTGCGCCAGAGGCATGGCCCGCGCCCGTTTGCGCCGGTTGCCCGCCCTCTCGCGCCCCTCCATAGTGCCGGGATCAATGAGAGCTTCTTGAGCGCCCTTGGGGCGGAAATGCCGATGTTAGACGTGATCTCTACCGCCGAAATCGCCGACGACGCGCGCGTGCGTGCCAATGTGGTGCGCCTTGCCGCCGCGCAGGCGCTGACCGGCGCCAACTCGGCGGTGATCTTCGCCACCGGCTCGATCGTCGGCGCGACGCTCGCGCCGGACATGTCGCTCGCGACCGTGCCGCTGTCGATGTACGTGCTGGGGCTCGCCGCCGGCACCTTGCCGACCGGCGCGATCTCGCGCCGCTTCGGCCGCCGCGCCGCCTTCGTCATCGGCACCGGCCTCGGCACGCTCACTGGCCTCACCGGCTCGTTTGCGATCCTGCACGCCTCCTTCGCGCTGTTCTGCGTCGCGACTTTCCTCGGCGGCCTCTACGGCGCGGTCGCGCAATCCTACCGCTTCGCCGCCGCCGATGGCGCCAGCGCGGCCTATCGTCCCAAGGCGGTGTCCTGGGTGATGGCGGGCGGCGTCTTCGCCGGCGTGCTCGGTCCGCAGCTCGTGCAATGGACCATGGACCTCTGGCCGCCTTACCTGTTCGCCTTCAGCTTCCTGGTGCAGGCGGCGGTGGCGCTGGCCGCGATGGGCATCCTCGCCGGCGTCGACATGCCAAGGCCCGCGCCGGCCGATCTGCATGGCGGCCGGCCGCTCCTCAGCATCGTGGTCCAGCCGCGCTTCATCGCGGCCGCTTTGTGCGGCGTCATCTCCTATCCCATGATGAACCTGGTGATGACCTCGGCGCCGCTCGCCATGAAGATGTGCGGCCTCAGCGTTTCCGATTCCAATTTCGGCATTCAATGGCACATCGTCGCCATGTACGGGCCAAGCTTCTTCACGGGTGCGCTGATCGCGCGCTTCGGTGCCCCGAAGATCGTTGCGGCCGGCCTGCTGCTGGAGGCCGGCTCCGCCGGCATCGGCCTTTCCGGAATCAGCGCAATGCATTTCTGGGCGACGCTGATCGTGCTCGGGGTCGGCTGGAATTTCTCCTTCATCGGCGCCTCCGCGCTGGTGCTGGAGACGCACCGTCCGCAGGAGCGCAACAAAGTGCAGGCCTTCAACGATTTCCTGGTGTTCGGCATGATGGCGATCGGCTCGTTCTCCTCCGGCCAGCTGCTTGCCAATTACGGCTGGTCCGCGGTGAACATGGTGGTGTTCCCGCCGGTGGTTCTGGGTCTCGCCGTGCTCTCCCTGGTATCCTGGGCCCGCCGCCGCAAGGCGCGGCTGGACGCTGCGATGGGCGAGCTCCCGGATGCGATTTGACGCATGATCCGGAACCTGCGCAGCGGCTTTCCGGACCATGGTCAATAGGTTGGCAGGAGGCTGTCAGCAGCGTTGATGCTTCGATCGCGGTCGAAGTGATTTTCGGAGCTGGTGTCGTTACATGATGCTCGTCATGAAGAGACGGGCGTGAAGCAAGGCGCTCGCGGGGGAAACAAAGGACAAGCGCAAATGCTCGACAATCCCCGGCCCGCTGCTCCAATCAACGAATCCTCTCTCCGCTACGAAGGCTGGCGCATCGTCGCGGTCTGTTTCCTGCTCGCGACCTTCGGCTGGGGGCTCGGCTTCTACGGCCAGAGCGTCTATGTCGCCGAGCTCCAGCGCGCGCATGGCTGGTCGGCGTCGCTGATCTCGTCGGGCACGACCTTCTTCTATCTGTTCGGTGCGCTGCTGGTCGTCTTCGTTGGCGAGGCCATCCAAAAGCATGGCGCGCGCCTCTGCCTGATCGCCGGCACGCTGGCGATGGCGGCGGCGGCAGTGGCGATCGGCGCGGTGCGCGAGCCCTGGCAGCTCTATCTCGCCAACGCCGTGCTCGCCTTCGGCTGGGCCGGAACCAGTCTCGCCATGATCACCAACACGATCAGCCTGTGGTTCGACCACAAGCGCGGTATGGCGATCAGTCTCGCGCTGAACGGCGCCAGTTTCGGCGGCATCGTCGGCGTGCCGCTACTGGTGGCGCTGATCGGTCATGTCGGCTTTGCCAGCGCGATGTACGCCGCGGCCGGCGCCATGCTGGTGCTGCTCCTGCCGGTGATCCTCATTCTCGTCGGCCGGCCGCCCGATCACGGCTGGCATGCGACTGCGAAGCCGAAGCCGCAATCGTCGGCGCAGATCCGCGCGCAGGCCTTGCGTGACGTCGGCTTCCTCACCGTGACGATTGCGTTTGCATTGGTGCTGTTCGCCCAGGTCGGCTTCATCGTGCATCTGATCTCGTTCCTCGATCCCGTGATCGGCCGCGAGCGCGCCGCCGTCGCGGTCGCGGTGCTGACGGCGATGGCGGTGATCGGCCGTGTGCTGTTCTCTCTGGTGATCGACCGCCTCGACCAGCGACCGGCATCGGCGCTCTCGTTCCTGAGCCAGGCGGCGGCGCTCCTCGTCATCATCAATTTTCACAATGATTACGTGCTGATCGCGGCCTGCGCGGTGTTCGGCTTCTCGGTCGGCAACCTCATCACGCTGCCGTCGCTGATCGTGCAGCAGGAGTTCGAGTCCGCCTCGTTCGGCGTGCTGATCAGCCTCAACACTGCGATCAACCAGGTCACCTACGCGTTCGGCCCCGGCGTCGTCGGCTTCCTCCGCGATCTCTCCGGCGGCTACTCGCTGCCGTTCTATCTCTGCATCGCGCTGGAAGTGATCGCCGCCGCGCTGATCATGGTGCGCGGAAGGCGCGCGAACAAGTCATAGAGACGCGACGGCGTTTCCAAAAAATTCCGTCATTGCGAGGAGCACTTGCGACGAAGCAATCCAGACTGTTTCCGCAGAGACAGCCTGGATTGCTTCGCGGAGCCTGTCATCGGGCCGCGCTGCGCGCGGACCCGTAGGCTCGCAATGACGAGGGGAGAGCGGAGCTCACGCCTCCCGCTGCTGCAACAGCGCTTCCACATCCAACCGCTTCGTAAACATCGCCAGCTTCCCATCGGGCCCGAACGGCCATCGCTCCCTCGGCTTGTCCCAATAGAGCTCGACGCCATTCTGGTCGGGGTCGCGCAAGTAAAGCGCTTCGCTGACGCCATGGTCGCTGGCGCCATCGAGCGCAATGCTCGCCGACAGCACCCGGTGCAGCGCGTCCGCCAGCGCCGGCCGCGTCGGATAGAGAATCGCGGTGTGATAGAGCCCGGTCGTGCCTGGCGGCGGCGGCGAGCCACCCTTGCTTTCCCAGGTATTGAGGCCGATGTGATGATGATAGCCGCCGGCCGAAATGAAGGCCGCGCCGGAGCCCATCCGCTGCATCAGCTCGAAGCCGAGCACGCCGCAATAGAAGCCGAGCGCACGATCGAGATCAGCGACCTTGAGATGGACGTGGCCGATCCTGGTGCCGGCGGCGATGGCTGGGCTTTGCGACATGCTGGTGCTCCGTTCACACTATGCACATAAGGCCTGCCTTGGGATCGCGCTACGGGCCGATCCCGAAACCCATTGTTTCCAAACGGGAAGCCAATCGGGGATGAAATTGATGGTGTCGGTATCAGCCCCAGGCGGAGGTGACCTCTCCCCGCTGGGGAGAGGTGAACAAAGTCCGGCGATCGTGCCCAAGGTCACTCGCTCTAGCTCAGCTCCGACACTTCGCCCTCGGGCAACCCGAATTCGAACGTGTTCAGCGTCATCGACACCATGGTGTAATAGCCGCACAGCCCGATCACCTCGACGACGCCGCGTTCACTGAGCAGTTTGACCGCCTCATCGTAGAGACCCTTCTCGACGCCATGCCCTTCGTGCAGCGACTTCGCGACGTCGTAGATCATCTTTCCCTGGGGATCGTCGAACTCAGGCGTGCGGCGGTCGCGGATCGCCTCGATGATTTTTGGATCCATGCCGCCGGCAAGCGCGAGGCGCTTATGCGCATACCATTCGTAATGCGCAGTCCAGTGCCGTGCCGTCACCAGGATCGCGATCTCCGAAAGCCTTGCCGGAAATATGGTGTCGAAGCGGAGCACCTCGCCAAGCCGCGTGGCGTGCCGCGCCATCTCGGGGCTGCTCAGCCAGGCCATCATCGGCGCCGGCGGCTTGCCGCGCTTGCCGGCAATGGATTCGTCATAGGTCTGGCGCTGGCTTTCGTTCATTTCGCCAGGCGAAAGAAGTTTCAGGCGCATCCTCGTTTCCTCTTTGTTTTCAAGCCGACATGCCCCGGATTATAGCCGAAGGCAGCGCGGCGCGCGCGGCACGGAAGTGGTTGAATTCCACGGTGCGATGGCCCAGAGTCGCGTCCAACAAGTCGATTTTGATTGATGGAAACGACCAATGGCTGAATCTAGGACCAGCGACACTGAGAGCGCCGATCTCGAACAATTCCGCAACAAGACGCGCGCCTGGCTTGAAGCCAATTGCCCGCCGGAGATGCGCAAGCCGGCGACGTCGGATGCCGACGTGTTCTGGGGCGGGCGCAACGCAAAATTCTCGTCCGAGCCGCAGCGCGTCTGGTTCGAGCGCATGCGCGACAAGGGCTGGACAGTGCCGGACTGGCCGAAGGAGTATGGCGGCGGCGGCTTGAGTGCTGCCGAACACAAGGTGCTGCGCGCCGAAATGGCAAAAATGGGCGCGCGCCCGCCGCTGTCGAGCTTCGGCATCTGGATGCTCGGGCCGGCACTGCTGAAATACGGCAACGACGCCCAGAAGAAGGAGCATCTGCCGAAGATCGCCGCGGGCGAGATCCGCTGGTGCCAGGGTTACTCCGAGCCGAACGCCGGCTCCGATCTCGCCTCGCTCCAGACCCGCGCCGAGAGCGACGGCGACGACTTCATCATCAACGGTCAGAAGATCTGGACGTCCTACGCCAACTACGCCGACTGGATCTTCTGCTTGGTCCGCACCGATCCGACCGCGAAGAAGCACGACGGCATCAGCTTCATCCTGTTCGACATGACCTCGAAGGGTGTCTCCACAAAGCCGATCCTCCTGATCTCCGGCTATTCGCCGTTCTGCGAGACCTTCTTTGACAACGTCCGCGTGCCGAAGTCGCACGTGGTCGGCCAGATCAACCGCGGCTGGGATGTCGCAAAGTATCTGCTCCAGCACGAGCGCGCGATGATCTCGGGCATGGGCGAGCGCGGCGTCGGCCGTCCACTCGGCCAGATCGCGGCTGACACCGTCGGCACCGATGCGCTGGGGCGGCTCGATGATGCCATGCTGCGTGGCCAGATCGCGCGCTTCGACGTCGACGAAGCCGCGCTTGCCGCCTGTGCCGAGCGCGCGGTCGATCTCGCCAAGGCGGGCCAAGCGCATCCGGCGTTCTCGTCCGCGATGAAATATTACGGCACCGAGCTCAACAAGCGGCGCTACGAGATCCTGATGTCGGCCGGCGGCGTCGATGCGCTGGAATGGGAGAGCGAACGCTCGAAGCAGGGCGCCCGCCCGCGCGCCTGGCTGCGCACCAAGGCCAACTCGATCGAGGGCGGCACGTCCGAGGTCATGCTCGGCATCGTCGCCAAGCGCATCCTGGATCTGCCGGGGGCGTAACGTCCCGTCGTTCCGGGGCGGTCCGCAGGACCGAACCCGGAACCTCCAGATTCCGGGTTCGATGCTGCGCATCGCCCCGGAATGACAGCAACAATTCATTCCGCGCGATACTAGAGACTTAGACACATGGCCCTCGTCCTCACCGAAGAACAATCGATGCTCCGCGACTCCGCGCGCGGGCTGATCAGCGACAAGGCACCGGTGTCGCACCTGCGCCATTTGCGCGACAGCAAGGATCCCACCGGCTTCTCCAAGGAGCTTTGGCATTCCTTCGCCGAGATGGGGTTTGCCGGCCTGCTGGTCCCCGAAGAGTTCGGCGGCTCTGGCCTCGGCTATGTCGAGGCCGGTGTCGTCATGGAGGAGATCGGCCGCACCTTGATGCCTTCCCCCTTCCTCGCCACCGGCGTGGTCGCGGCCTCGGCCCTCAATCGCGGCGGCAATGCCGCGCAGAAATCGGAATATTTGCCGAAAATCGCGAGCGGCTCTCTGCTTGCGGCGCTCGCCATCGACGAAGGCGCAAAGCATCGTCCGCTCCAGACCAGCCTCCGGGCCGTGCGCGCCGGTAACGGCTTCAAGCTCTCCGGCGCCAAGGCACTGGTCGTCGACGGGCACGTCGCCGACCTCCTCATCGTCGCCGCGCGCACCGCGGGTGCTGCCGGCGAGCGTGAAGGCCTGACGCTATTCCTGGTCGACCCCAAGGCGAAAGGGATCGCGGTCGAACGCACCGTCATGGTCGATGCGCACAATGCGGCGCGGGTCGAATTCGCCAATGTCGAGGTCAATGCCGACAGCGTGCTCGGCGAGGTCGATCAGGCCGCCGGCCTGCTCGACGGCGTGCTCGATATCGGCCGGGGCGCCGTCGCCTCCGAAATGGTGGGATTGAGCGAAGAGGTGTTCAATCGCACCGTCGAGTACCTGAAGAGCCGCAAGCAATTCGGCAAGCTGATCGGCGAATTCCAGGCGCTCCAGCACCGCGCCGCCGAACTCTACATCGACATCGAGATCACCCGCGCCGCCGTCATGAAGGCGCTTCAGGCGCTGGATGCCGATGTCGCCAAAGCAGCCTCAGCCGTGGCGGTCGCCAAGGCCCGCGCCGGCACCACCTCGACGCGCGCGGTGCAGGAAGGCGTGCAGATGCACGGCGGCATGGGCATGACCGACCAGTTCGACATCGGCTTCTTCATGAAGCGCGCACGGGTCTGCGAGGAACTGTTCGGCGACGCCAATTACCACACTGAGCAACTGGCACGGGCGCGGGGATATTAGGCGCACCGTCACGTCACCCTCGGTGTCATCGCCCGCGAAGGCGGGCGATCCAGTACGCCGCGGTTTTTCCGGATACGATTGACATCTCGTAATACTGGATCGCCCGGTCAAGCCGGGCGACGACAGTTGAGAGTGTGAAAGCTTGCCCCAAGCTCGTCATTGCGAGGAGCCCTTGCGACGAAGCAATCCAGACTGCGTCCGTGGAAAGATTCTGGATTGCTTCGCTTCGCTCGTAATGACGGCGGAGGGATCTCCTACCTCATTGGCGGTGCATACTGCACACCACCGGCATTCCACAGCTGGTTCATGCCGCGCGGGATCTTCAGCTTGGACTTCTCGCCGATGTTGCGGTCGTACATCTCGCCGTAATTGCCGACATGGCGGATGATGCGGGCGGCCCAGTCCTTGGTGAGGCCGAGCTGCTCGCCGTAATTGCCCTCGGTGCCGACGAGGCGCATCACTTCCGGCTTCTTCGACTTCAGGGCTTCGTCGATGTTCTCCGAGGTCACCCCCAACTCCTCGGCGTTGATCATCGCATAGAGCGTCCACTTCACGATCATCATCCAGTCGTCGTCGCGCTGGCGCACGACCGGGGCGAGCGGCTCCTTGGAGATCATGTCCGGCAGGATCATGTGGTCGCCGGGTTTTGAGAGGTTCAGCCTGAGTGCATAGAGCTGGGAGACATCGGCGCTCAGCGTGTCGCACTTACCGGTGTCATAGGCTTTCACGACGTCGTCGAGCTTGTCGAACTTCACCTCGTCATATTTCATGTTGTTGGCACGGAAGTAATCGACGACGTTGAGTGCGGTGGTGGTGCCGGACTGGACGCAGACCTTGCTGCCGGTCAGGTCGAGCGACGTCTCCTTGTTGCGCGAGCGCGGCAGCATGAAACCTGCGCCGTCATAATAGGCCACGGCCGGGAAATAGAGGTCGTAGTCGAGCTCGCGCGCCATGCTCCAGGTCGAGTTGCGGGAGAGGATGTCCACCTTCCGGCTCTGCAATTCCTTGAAGCGCTCGCTGGCATCGAGCGCGACGAACTTCGCCTTGCCCGGATCGTTGAAGATCGCCGCGGCCACCGCACGGCAGAAATCGACGTCGAAGCCGGTCCAATTGCCCTTGTCGTCCGGGATCGAGAAGCCCGGCAGGCCCTTGTTGACGCCGCACAGCACCTCGCCACGGCGCACGGTCCGCTTCAGGGTGCGGGTGTCGTAGAATTCATAGATGATGGCCAGAACGGCGACCAGCACGGCGACCGCGAGCCCGATCAGCAGGCCGCCTCGAAAAGTGCGCATCATGTTGCTCTCTCGAAAAATCGGGAAAAGGAATATTCGCTAAGGCGAGGAAGATCAGAGCTCAGGCTTCTGCCGGATGACAACCTTGGTCCCGACCGGGACGCGATCGTAGAGATCGGCGACGTCATTGTTGACCAGGCGGAAGCAACCCGAGGACACCTTGGTGCCGATCGTATCCGGACGGTTGGTGCCGTGGATGCGGTAGACCGTGGTGCCCAGATACATGGCGCGGGCGCCGAGCGGGTTGCCAGGGCCGCCGGCCATGAAACGCGGCAGATAGGGCTGGCGCTGGATCATCTCGGGCGGCGGCGTCCAGTCCGGCCATTCCTTCTTGTTGGTGATGTTCACCAGCCCCTGCCACTGGAAACCGTCGCGGCCGACGCCGATGCCGTAGCGGATCGCGCGCCCGCCGGGCTGCACCAGATAAAGGTGCCGCTCGGCCGTCGAGATGATGATGGTACCGGGCGCCTCGGTGGTGCGGAAGTAGACCACCTGCTTCTGCCATTCCTGGTCGAGCTGGTAGCCGTCATCGGCGATCAAGCCCGGCTCGTCGCCGCGATCAGGCTGCTGCGCGAAGACGTGGGGAGCCGACAGGATCAGGCCCATCGCAGCCACAAACATCCCGGTCAGGCGACGAAAATCCGTCATGTAAAAGCTCTCCCCGCTGCCACAGCGCAAATCATTTCAGAACCATCAAACCTGAGGGGCAGGTTCATGGCAAGTTGATGGCGCGCCGCCCTAGTATGTCACGAGAATGCTTTGGTTTTTTGACGGGCGGCGCAATGCCACAAACAGGGGATGGCGCGAAAAGCATATATTGTCGCGGCAGGTCGGCGCACTCGCTTTCCCCGCGTGTGGAGAAGGGGATCGCATAGGACTTCCCGGCGGCCTAAGCGCGCGCCTCGTCCGTCGAGACGGCGCTCACGCGCCTCTTCAGGATGAGGCTAAGAGGCATCGCGGCATCACTCAAATTGCTGCCGCGGACTCCGTTCCTCATCCTGAGCGCCCGCCGGAGGCGGGCGTCTGGAAGGATGGCCGCAGGCGATTTGTCAGCTCCTCTCCAGATGCGACCGCTCTGTCGCAAGCAGGGTGAGAGCTAAATCCGGTTATTCTCCGCCGCGATCCCCAGCCGCCGGACGATCTCGGCGCCCACGGCGCGGGCCTCGAGCCGCGAGCCGATGCGGGGGCTGCGGAAGCGCCGCCCGGAGTGCAACCGGATCACGACGATGCAGTGCTCGTCCTCGGATCGGCCGCGGCGCTCGACCGTGATCGCCTTCACGTCGCCGCCCTCGATATGGTCGGCGCGCGGCGTGCCGTCGCCCCACAGGCGTTCGACGCGAATATCCCGTTGCCGGATGATCCAGAAAGCGCCGGTCACGAGATTGGCGTATCTGTGCACGGCGAACGCGGCGATCGCGCCAACCGGCAGCAGCATGATGTCGATCGGTCCGGGCGGCAGTCCGCGCCAGAGTTTGTAGGCGTAGGGAACGGCGCACAGTGCGACAGCGATCAACGCCACGATGCGGATGTCGCGCGCGGAAAACGGCTCGAGGGGTTCGCCGAGATGCATCTCGGGATTGCTGGCATCGAGTGGATTGCTAGGTGCCTCGACGTTGGGAACGCCGAATTGCGCGGCGATCTGGGCCACGGTATCGCGCACATGCGTGACGTCGGAGATCGGTGGGGACGTTAGGCGTTCCCCGGAGGCCAGCGTGAAGGCCAGCTGGAAGCGGGCTTTCGCCCTCTTACTGCCGGGAACCTGCAATTCCCTGATGTCGTCCTTCGGGACGACCCGCGTGCGGAGCTTTCCGAAAGGACGCTGTTGCCCGATCAGGATCTCGTTCGGTGTGATGATCCACACCACCGCCGGCGCCAGCATAATCCCGCAGACGAATGCCGCGCCCAGGAGGAGAGCGGCCACCGAGATGGTCACTTCCAGTGCGTCGTGCGTGAACAGGCCCGGCGTGAAGCACAGCGCAACCGCGGCCGCAGAGCCGGCCATGATCAGCCGCTGCGCGATCGAGGAGCCTTCACGAAGGCGGATGTCGGTGCTGGTGGTCGCGTCGTCCATCGCGGGCGGCTGATTCCGGGGCTGCGAAACTCCACGGACGGCTCCGTGGAGTCAAGCAACAAGGACGACAGATGAAGCCGGCCGGGCGATGCCGGCGCGGCATCAGCTGTTCACGTTCAGGAGCCGCGCCACCGTGCGGTCGATCTGGTCGTAGCTGCCTTCGCCTTCGTGCTGGAACACGATCTTGCCGGTCTGGTCGATGATGTACTGCGCCGGCCAATATCGGTTGCGGTAGGCGTTCCAGGTCTTGGAATCGTTGTCCTGCGCCACCGGATAGGTGATGCCGTGGCGTTTCAGCGCAGCCTGCACGTTGGAGGCGGAACGCTCGAACGGGAATTCCGGCGTGTGCACGCCGACAACGATAAGGCCTTTGTCCTTGTACTTGGCGTAGAGGTCGGTGACGTGCGGCAGCGTGTTGACGCAGTTGACGCAGCCATAGGTCCAGAAGTCGACCAGCACGACCTTGCCGCGCAGCTCGGCCATGCTCAGCGGTTTCGAGTTGAACCAGGTGTTGATGCCGGTGAAGTCGGGCGCGGTCTGCTGGCTCGCGGCCGCGGTGACGACGGGCGCAGCGCGTGCGGCCTCGTCGCAGATGCCGGGGATGACGGCGCCTGACATGGTCATGCTGATCAGGGCGGTGGCCACGGCGAGCAGTTTGAAAGTCATGAACGAGTCCTCCGGTTGAGATGCGCGATGATCACAGGCCGATCTGGCTGGTGGGATAGAAGCCGGTGAGCCACGCCACGATCAGCGTGTCGTATTGAAAATAGGCCGCAACCGCGAAGGCGATCACAACGATGCCAAAGCCCTGCTGCAGCCGCGGCGAGATGCGGGCGAGGCTGCGCACCCGCGTGCTCGCGGCCTGGCCGCCATAGGCGATCGCCAGCATCGGGATCGCCGCGCCGATGGCGTAGGCGACCAGCAGCGTGCCGGCCCAGGTCAGATTCTTGGAGGTCGCAACCAGCGTCAGGATCGAGCCGAGCACCGGACCGGCGCAGGGCGTCCAGACCAGGCCGAGCGTGGTGCCGAGCACGAGCCCACCCAGTGCGCCCTCGCGCTCGGTGGCGCTGGAGCTGCCGAGATCGAGCCAGCCATTGAGCCGGATCGACAGCCATTCGAACGGCGTCGGCCACAGCATCAACAGGCCGAAGCCGAGCAGCAGGATGGACGCGGCCTCGCGCAACACGTTCGGATCGAAATCGAATAGCCGCGTGATTGCTCCGAGCAGCAGCGCGGCGGCCGAGAACGACATGACGAAGCCGAGCGCGATCATGGCGGGGCGCAAGTGCCCCGCGCGCCCGATCGAGGCGCCGAGCAGGATCGGCAGCATCGGCAGCGTGCACGGCGCGGCGATAGTCAGGATTCCGGCAAGGACGGCGAAGAGAAGTTCGAGCATGGAGCACTCGTGCATGAGGTCACGAGGGTTGTTCGGGATGGATGTGTCAGACGTTACGCGGCGTCACGCCTTCGTGACGAGCGAGCTGCGCACCACGACGGCGGTGCGCCCCCTCTCCCGCAAGCGGGAGAGGCCGGAGCGCGCGGCACGAGTCTAGCCCCAAACACAAAACGACCCGGAGGGGGGCATCCCGTCCGGGTCGCTGGAGGTCCTTGGGAGGTTTAAGCAAAACCGTATGTGAGTTTTATAGGAGGGAAGTTTTTCCGCCTGATGTTGTGCTTTGTTTCAATTGTTTCGTCGGCGGTAACACTTCCGTGTCCGGGGATGGGGCCAAAGGAGCGGTCCTATCCCATTGAATCCATTGAGCTTAGGCGGCGAAACGATCGACGCCGGCGCCCTTAAGCAAATCGGCCAGTTGTTTGCGGGCGTAGAACATCCGCGTCTTCACCGTGCTCTGGGGGATGCCGATGATCTGGCCGACCTCCTCCACCGACTTCTCGTGGTAGTAGACGAGATTGATGATCTCGCGGTGGGCGGGCGACAGCTTCTGCACGCAGGCGCGGAGGATGGCGCTGGTGTCATTGCGATCGAGCGAGGTCTCGGGCGTCTCGGCATCGTCGGGAATCTGGCGCACGTCCTCCTGGTCGATGTCCTCGAAACGCCGCTGGCGCATCGCGGTCAGCGCCTTGAAGCGGGCGATCGAGAGCAGCCAGGTCGAGACCTGCGAGCGGCCTTGGAACTGGCCTGCGGTCCGCCACACGTCCAGAAACACCTGGCTGACCAGGTCTTCCGCCGTGGTGGCATCGCGCACGATGCGCAGGATGAAGCGGTACACCCGAACGTTATGGCGGCAGTACAGCATGTGCATGGCCGTCCGGTTGCCGTCGGCGATGCTTTCGAGAAGCATATCGTCCGAAGTCGCCTGAACGGCAATGATGCTGTGGCTGGCTTGGGCGTTGATGGCAATGACGTTCGGCATGGACTTAGCTCCCCGTAGCGCCGCAACCGAGCGGCGTTTCCTTGAGCCGAGTGTTAATGAGCCAACGTTTCGGGACGTCTGCACGAAAAGGAGAAAATGGTTTCGTGCATCGCCAAATTGTTTCTTCGGAAGGGGGGCGACGAAATATTCGGGGCAAAAAGTCGTGGAATTTCAATGTGCGGAAAATGCGGGAATGGGGATTCGGGGCCGGACGGGCACGCCGCGGAACGAATTTCGGGGGATTGCGTTTGGTGGCGCCGTTACCCGTCATTCCGGGGCGATGCATAGCATCGAACCCGGAATCTCGAGATTCCGGGTTCGCCCTTCGGGCGCCCCGGAATGACCGGAGCCCTACGCCTTCTCGCCGGCCGGCGAGAACAGATAGCCGCCGCCGCGGATGGTGCGGATCACGGCGGGTTTTGCCGGGTCGGGCTCGATCTTGCGGCGGATGCGCATGATGCGCAGGTCGACCGCGCGGTCGAAGGCCTCGGCGTCGCGCGCGTTGGCGAGCTCCAGCAGGCGCTCGCGCGACAGCACGCGTTTCGGATTGGCCGCGAACACTTTGAGCAGCCCGAACTCGGAGGCGGTCAGCGGATGCTCGTTGCCCTCGTCGTCGCGCAAGGCCTGCGCTTCGAGATCGAGCCATTTGGTGCCGAAGCGCACCAATTGGTCCTTGTCGGACTTTGCGGCCGCGGCGTCCGGCGCGGCAGCCTTGGCCGGCCCGCTTCGCCGCAGCACCGAACGGATGCGCGCCATCAGCTCGCGCAGCTCGCACGGTTTTGCCACGTAATCATCGGCGCCGAGCTCGAGCCCGACGACGCGGTCGATCGGGCTCGCGGTCGCCGTCAGCATGATCACGGGCACGTTGATGCGGCTCTTGAGATCGCGGATGATCGAGAGCCCGTCTTCCTCGGGCATGTTGAGGTCGAGTACGACCAGGTCGGGCATGCTGCCCTGGATCGCGGCGCGCAAGGACTTGCCGCCGTCGCACAGCGTCACGGTGAAGCCGTGCATCTTGAGGTAATCGCCGACCATCTCCCGGGCCGGGGCCTCGTCGTCGACGATCATGATGTGCTGGCTTTGGGTCATGGTCTTGAGATCACGGCATTTCGGTCGCGGGGAGGGTGATGGTGAAGGTCGAGCCCTTGCCAGGGCCGTCGCTGTTGGCGGTCACCTCGCCGCCATGCATGTCGATAATACGCTTGACGATGGACAACCCAAGCCCCGTCGAGCTCTCGCCGGCGGTCGGCTTTGCGGACAGGCGCTGGAACCGACCGAACAAGCGGCCGAGATCCTCCGGCGACAGGCCGGCACCCTCGTCGCTGACCCGGACGGTGGTTTCGGTACCCTCATGGGTCACGGCGACGGTGATCTTGCCGCCGATCGGCGAGTATTTGATGGCGTTGCTGATGAGGTTGTCGATCGCCTCGCGGATGCGGTCGGTATCGCACATGGTGACGATGTTGGGCGGCGCGGCGACGCTGATCGTCTGCTGCTTGTTGACGGCGAGCGGCTGGTTGGCATCGGCGACCTCCTTGACCAGGGCCGCGACGTCGACCGGCTCGCGGCGGATGGTGATGTCGAAAGCATCGGCCATCGCGTCCGAAATCAGGTGATCGACCATCGTGGTCAGCCGCTTGGTGGCATCACGGATGTGATCGACCTGAGCAACCACGCCGCTTTCCGATGCGCCGGTCGAGATCAGCTCCTTCAGCATCTCGGTGCGGCCGAGGATGACGCCGAGCGGATTCTTCAGATCGTGCGCGACGGTGCCCAAAATCTCGTTCTTGAAGCCGTTGGCGCGCTGGAGCCGCAGCCATTGCGCGGACAGGCGGCGGTTGGCCTGCATCAGCGCGCGGGTGCGCTGGGCGACGCGATCCTCCAGCTGCGTGTTGGCGTCCTGAAGCTGCTGATAGAGGATCACATTGTCGAAGGCGATCGAGAGCCGGCTGGAGAAGATCTCGACCAGCGAACGGTCGGTCTCGGACAGTTCGCGCTCGGCCTGGAGCAGCACCACCACCTCGCGGCCGCTGCCGGTGCGCAAGTAGATCACGCTGCGGTGGTCGGCGAATTCGTTCTTGCGGCGCTGGAACGCGGCTTCCACCATCTCGCGCAGATCGGGATCAAGCGCCTTCGATGTCGTGCTGCCGATGAAGCGGCTGTAGCAGCCGCTGCCGGCGAGCACCGAGAGCTCGGGGTCGATGCCGCCATTGTCGCGCAAGACCAGGATGCCGGCGCAGTCGACGTTGAGCAGCGAGGCGAGCTGGGTCAGCACGCCCTCGGCGAGCCGCTGCATCGACTTGAAGTCGTACAGTGTCGAAGCGGCGTCGATGATGATCTCGAGCCCGCGCCGGGTCTGCACCATGCGCTCGAGCTGCTGATAGGAGCGCAGCGCCGCGGTCAGCGAGGTGAAAAGCTTGTCTGCGGTGAGCTCGGTCTTGGCCTTGTAGTCGTTGATGTCGTACTGCACGATCACGCGCCGCTCGGGCGCCTGGCCGGGCTGCCCGGTGCGCAGGATGATGCGGACAGTCTCGTTCTTGATCTCGTTGCGGATGAATTCGACGAGCTCGAGGCCTGCGACGTCAGTCTCCATGATGACGTCGAGCAGCACGGCGGCGATGTCAACGTGCTCGGCCATCAGCTTGCGACCTTCTGCCGCGGAATAGGCCGACAGGATCTCCAGGCTCTGGCCGTTGAGGCTGTAGTCGGACAGCGCGAAACGGGTGCCGTCATGCACGGCCGGATCGTCGTCGATGACGGCGATCTTCCATTTCCGGGTGTTGGCATCCTCCGACGCGGTACCGGTGTCGTCGATCAGGTGGAGGACATCGTCCTGTTCGGCCATTGAGAAGTCCCGTCACTTTCTGTGCTTTGCGCGCCGCCCTTGGCAATGCGCGGCATGATAATGCGAAAAGTAGTGCCTTGTCCCAGCTTGGATTCCAGCATCATGCGGCCGCCGAGCTGCTGGGTGACGAGGTTATAGACGATATGGAGGCCAAGTCCCGTGCCGCCTTCATTGCGCCGGGTCGTAAAGAAAGGGTCAAAGGCCTGGCGCTGCACGTCGGGGGTCATGCCGGCGCCGTCATCGGTGAAGCTGATCTCGATGTCGTCGGTCCCGCGCGGCCGCGCCGAAATGATGATGGTGCCGGCACGTCCGTCGGCGAAGGCGTGGTTGGCGGCGTTGAGGAACAGGTTGGTCAGAATCTGGCCATAGGAGCCGGGATAGCCGTCGAGCAGGAGCCCTTCGGGCACATCGACCTGAAGCGTGATCGGCGAGCGCTTCAGCACCGGGCGCAGGCTGGCGATGATCTGCTCGGTGGCCTCGCTGAGCGAGAACTGCCGACGCTCGGCATGGGAGCGGTCGACCGCGACCTGCTTGAACGACTGGATCAGCTCGCCGGCGCGCTGGAGGTTGGCAACCAGCTGCTGCGAGGCCTCGCGCGAGGACTGCACGAACTCTTCGAGCTGCGAGCGGCGCAGGCCCCCATCGCCCTTGAGCTGCGCCTCGAAGATCTCGCTTCGCCGGGCAAAGCTCGAGGCCACAGTCAGGCTGATGCCGATCGGATTGTTGACCTCGTGGGCGACGCCGGCAACCAAGCCACCGAGCGCGGCGAGGCGCTCGGCGTCGATCAGATTCTGCTGTGCGGTGTTGAGCTCGAGCAGCGCACTCTCGGCTTTTTCCTTCGACGCGCGCAGCTCGTCCTCGGTCTGGCGCTTGGCGATGGCGTTCTCGCGGAACACTTCCACGGCGCGCGCCATCGCGCCGACCTCGTCGCGTGCCTTGGTGCCCTGCACCTCGCGGCCGAGGTCGCCGAGCGTGATCGCGCGCATCGCCGTCATGAGCTGCTGGAGCGGCAGGCGGATCGACAGCGCGATCAAGACGCCGGCGGCGAGGATGATGCCGAGGAAGATCACCGCGACGGAGAGCACGCGGCGAGAGATGTCGGCCAGCGTGCGGTCGAAAGTCTCCTGCGCCTTCTGCTCGCGGTGGCGCATCTTGGTCGAGAGGTCGTCGATGGCGCCGATCGCCTCGGCCTGGCTGGCGTCGATGGTGTTGCGCAACAGCTCGGTGCGGCTCGCCAGCTGCTCGGACAGCTTTGCAAAGCCCTCGCGCAAGGACGCGGTGCGGTCTGCGAGCCGCCGCAAGGCCATGCGCTGGAGATCGTTGTCGGCGAGGTCGATCATGACCGGGATGGTCTTCTCGATCGTCTCGGTGTTGCGCCGCGCGTCGTCGGCCGCGCCTGACGACAGCGACAGATAGTACGAATTGGCCGCGACCAGCATCGCGGTGAAAGCCTCGCGGGATTTTCCGAGCGAGGGCCAGATCAGCGCGTCGCGATGGCCGGTGGCGCCTTCGATGATGGAATAGAGGCCGGCCATGTCCCTGGCGGGACCCTGCACCTGCTCCTCATAGGTCTTGGCGATGGTGGCTTGCACGCTGCGCAGCTCGCCAAAGCCGTTGAGGAAGCGGTCGGTGGTGCGCTCGAGCTCCTCGACCGAGCCTGACAGCATCGGGTCCTTGGTGGCGCGGCCCGTCAGCGTGCCCAGCACCGCCTCGCGCAGCAGCAGGATCTCGGCGAACAGGTCCGGGCTCGGCTGGTTGATGTAGCGGTGGATCAGGTTTTGCAGCCGCCCGGTCTCGCTTTCGAGCAGCGCCAGGATCCGGTCGGACTCGCGCACCTGGCGCACGTCGTCCCAGGCCGAGCCCAGCACTTGCACGCCGTTCCAGATCATCGCGACCAGCACCACCACCACGGCGGAGTTCAGCGCCGCGATTGACAGGATGCGCCAGCGGATCGGCACCGCCCGGAGCGCGGCGACGATGCGCGCGCGCACCCGTCCGAGCGGGCCGGGCGACCTCTCTGCGGTCTCGCTGTGTCCGAGCCCAGCCAAGAAGCTCTACTCCACCTTGCGAATGCGTTCGATCAGCGCGGCCGCGGCCGGATCACGCCCAGCCTTGGCATAGATTGGGGCCATCGCCTCCTCGAACGGCTTGCGGTCGACGTCCTTGATGACCGTGACGCCCGCGTCCTGGGCCTTGCGCTGCGATTGCTCCTCGAGATCGCGCCATTTCTCGCGCATGAAGCGGCCAGAGCGCTGCGCGGCCTCCCTGAAGATCACCTGCTCCTCCGCCGAGAGGCTCTTCCAGGCCTTCAGCGAGATCACCAGCACTTCCGGGCTCATCGTGTGCTCGGTGAGCGTGTAATGGCCGGCGTGTTTGTAATGGTCTGTCGTCACGAAGGATGGCCAGTTGTTTTCGGCGCCGTCGATCAGGTGGTTGGCAAGCCCGGTGAGCACCTGCCCGTAAGGCAGCTCGACCGCTTCGGCGCCGAGCGCGCGCATCATCTGGCTCATCAACTCCGACTGCTGTACCCGGATCCGCATTCCCTTGAGATCGGCGACGCTTCGGACCGGGCGGAGAGCGTTGTAGATCGACCGCGCGCCGGAATCGTAGAAGGCGAGCCCGACGAACCCATAGGGCTCGAAGCTGCCGAGGATCTCGCTGCCGATCGGCCCGTCCAGCACCTTCTGCATGTGCTCGATGGACCGAAACAGGAACGGCATGGCCAGCACATTCATCGCCGGAACGAAATTGCCAATCAGCGCCACGTTGGTCCGGTTGAGGTCGATCGCGCCAGCGCGGGTCTGCTCGATGGTCTCCTTTTCCTCACCGA
This sequence comes from Bradyrhizobium sp. 137, assembly GCF_023074095.1. Taxonomy (NCBI): domain Bacteria; kingdom Pseudomonadati; phylum Pseudomonadota; class Alphaproteobacteria; order Hyphomicrobiales; family Nitrobacteraceae; genus Bradyrhizobium; species Bradyrhizobium sp. 137. The sequence goes on along the minus strand of NZ_JADPKU010000055.1, from coordinate 120,751 downwards.
GCTGGCGGGAGTGGAACACCTTGATCTCGTGCCGGCCGCCGGTGCGCTCGGCGATCAGCGTCCCCATGTAGCGCAGCGCCTGGACGGTCGGGTAATCCTCGGTCTGGGTATCGGCGGCGCGAAATTCGCGCGCAACGGCGTCCGTCGCACAGACGGCAAGCAGAAGCGCGACGAAGATCACCCCGGTCCGCGAGAGTTCGGCACGGCTCAGCACTGGCACACTCAACCCCTCAGTGGTGCAGTCTATGGGGGAAGGAAAAGGTTCAACGCAATCTAGCAGATGGTAAAGGGAAGGCCATCCCGCTCCGGGCGGTGGGCCGATTGTGCGGCGCGGCCGCCGCGCATTCCCGGTTGAAACTGCCAACGCCGCGCCTTAAGCAGGGCAGCCGCCTTTTGTCGCGCGCGCCGGGAAGAGCCATCGTGATTTCAGCATTGCGCTTTTTGCAGGTCGCCGCCGTCTTTGCGGCTGTCGCCTGGGCCACTCCGGTGCGTGCCGCCACGGACATCGCGCTGTGGCACGCGATGTCCGGCGAACTCGGCCGGCAGCTCGACAAGCTTGCCGCTGACTTCAACGCTTCGCAATCCGATTACCGCATCGTGCCTGCGTACAAGGGCAATTACACCGAAACGGTGACGGCGGCGATCTTCGCCTTCCGCTCGCGCAGCCAGCCCGCGATCGTCCAGGTCAATGAGGTCGCCACCGCCACCATGACCGCAGCGAAGGGCGCGATCTATCCGGTGTTCAGCCTGATGCGGGACCAGGGCGAGCCGTTCTCGCTGAGCGATTACCTCCCCGCCGTCTCCGGCTATTACACCGATGCAGCCGGCAATCTGTTGTCATTCCCGTTCAATTCTTCGACGCCGATCCTCTACTACAACAAGACCATGTTCCGGGATGCGGGCCTCGATCCGGAAACGCCGCCGAAGACCTGGCCGGAATTGGGACTAGCTGCAAAGCGCCTGCGCGAGCGCGGTGCTCCTTGCGGCTTCACCACGTCCTGGCCGTCCTGGATCCATGTCGAGAATTTCTCCGCCTTTCACAATCTGCCGCTGGCGACGCGGGCGAACGGCTTTGCCGGGCTGGATGCGGAATTGACCATCAACAATCCGTCTCTCGTGCATCACATCGCAGTGCTCAGCGAGTGGCGGAAGACCAAGCTGTTCGACTACAGCGGCCGCGGACAAGCGGCCGAGCCGCGTTTCCAGAACGGCGAATGCGGCATCTTCATCGGCTCCTCGGCAACGCGGGCCGACATCAAGGCGAATTCGAAGTTCGAGATCGGCTACGGCATGATGCCGTACTGGCCCGACGTGAACGGCGCGCCGCAGAATTCGATCATCGGCGGTGCCACGCTCTGGGTGCTGCGCGACCGGCCGCGCGAGGAATACAAGGGCGTGGCGCGGTTCTTCGCCTATCTGTCGCAGCCCGGCGTGCAGGCCGCCTGGCATCAGAACACCGGCTATCTGCCGATCACCCGCGCCGCCTTCGAGCTGACGCGGGCGCAGGGATTCTACGAGCGCAATCCCGGCTCGGCGATCTCGTTCGAGCAGATCACGCTGCATCCGCCGACGGAGAACTCCAAGGGCGTCCGGCTTGGCTCCTTCATTCTGATCCGCGGCGTGATCGAGGACGAGCTGGAGCAGGCTTTCTCCGGCCACAAGAGCGCGCAAGCCGCGCTGGATTCGGCAGTCGAGCGCGGTAACAAGCTCTTGCGCCAGTTCGAGCGTGCCAGCCCGGAGCGGTAGGCACCTCGGTGCCGTCGCAAAGAAGGTGCGCTCCCTCCCCGCCTGCGGGGGAGGGCAGGGGAGAGGGTTGTCTCCGCAACGGGACAATCCCCTAGAGGAGAAAACCCTCACCCGACGCTTCGCGTCGACCTCTCCCGCAAGCGGGAGAGGTGCACCGCCTGCTCGGTTTGCACTGAGTCAATCAAGCTTCTCTTGCTGAGTGAATGCGGATGACCAAAGGTCCGTCGCAACAGCTGCCTCACCTCACCGATGCCGCAAGCTTCCACGCCTTTCGCTCCGCTCCCGCGCAATGGCTGGGAATCGCGCTCGACATCACGCGCGGCCACGGTCTCGATGCCAGCGAGCCCCAGGTATTTTCCACCGGCACCAATCTCGTCATCGGCCTCGGTGAAAAACTCATCCTCAAAATCTTCCCGCCGCTGCTGCGCGCGCAATTTATCTCCGAGCGCCGCTCGCTGACGCAGCTTGCCGGCCGCTTGCATCTGCCAATTCCGGAGATCGTCGCGGAGGGGATGCGCGACGGCTGGCCATACCTCATCATCACGCGCCTTGCCGGCACGCTGGGCTCGGAGGCCTGGCCGCACTTGGCCGAAGACCAGAAGGAGCGCGTGCTGCACCAGATCGGCGAGACCATCGCTGCTGTGCAGCGCGCCCCGCTCGGAGAGCTCGCGCACATCGAGCCGCGCTGGGATGATTTCATGCGCAGGCAGATGCAGGGCTGCCGTGCCAGGCACGAACGCCTTGGCCTTGCGCCGAAATTCCTCGGAGGTCTCGAAGATCTCTTGCGCGATGCGGCAAAACTCATTCCAATGGATGCGCCGCCGGTGATCCTGATCGGCGAATACATTCCGGAGAATTTTCTGCTCGCCTGTGATGACGGCCAATGGTCGCTCGCCGGCCTGTTTGACTTCGGCGACGTCCTGACGGGGTGGCGCGATTACGATTTGCTCGGGCCCAGCGCTTTCATGGCGGCGGGACGGCCGGGCAGGGTGCGCAGCCTGCTCGACGGCTTTGGCTATGCAAAGCTCGACTTCGCGCTCAAGCGGCGCCTGATGGCGCTGATGCTGCTGCACCGGGCCAGCGACCTCAACAGCCACATCTGTGTCGAAGGCTGGCAGGAGAGGGCGAATGATCTGGTCGAATTGCAGGAGCTGATCTGGCCTGGGTGATCCCGCCCCACAGTCCGGGGCGCTGCGGAGCGGCAAGCCCGGAATCATTGTCCCGCGCATTCTGCGGCTGGATGGATTCCGGGCTCGATGCTGCGCATCGCCCTGGAATGACGGCCAATCCTCATCGCTTCAGCAGGTCGCCACGCTACCTGCTCAAGGGATTCTGCTATCGCCTCTGAATGGGCCTCTGCGCTCCGGCTAATATTTAGGCAATTTCCTGTCCTTGTATGCAGAAGAGGAGCGTGCCGCATCGGCTGTGAAAGGCCTCCTGCCTTCATTTTCGTGGAATACCAATGTCTTAGGATCAGGCTAAGCCTCCATTAAGCCTTGGCACGAACCTTGCGAATCCGGCTCCAACCAAAAACTTTGTGTTGGAGCGATTTCATGAAGCGCCGCGATTTCCTCAAGTCCGTTTCCGGATTGGCCGCTGGCGCGGCGCTCCCGGCCATGCCCTCGATGATCTCCTCGGCCGAAGCCGATGCGCGCTCCGAGACGCTGCTGATCGTCTCCGAGGGCGGCCCCAACAATCTCGACATCCACGGCGTCGGCACCAACGTGCCCGGCTATGAGGTGTCCTGGAATTGCTACGACCGCCTGATCAGCCACGAGATGAAGAGCGGTCCCGGCGGCGTGCCTTATTACGACCGCGACAAGTTCAAGGGCGAGCTCGCCGAGGACTTCAAGATCGACGACATGTCGGTCACCTTCAAGCTGAAGAAGAACGCCAAATTCCACGACGGGGCGCCGGTCACCGCCAAGGACGTGAAATGGTCGCTCGACCGCGCCGTCAGCGTCGGCGGCTTCCCGACCTTCCAGATGAGCGCGGGCTCGCTGACCAAGCCGGAGCAGTTCGTCGTCATCGACGACCATACGGTGCGCGTCGATTTCCTGAAGAAGGACAAGCTGACGATTCCCGATCTCGCGGTCATCGTGCCCTGCATCGTCAATTCCGAGTTGGTGAAGAAGAACGCCAGCGAGAAGGACCCTTGGGGCCTCGAATTCACCAAGCAGCAGACCGCGGGCTCCGGCGCCTACAAGGTGACGAAGTGGACGGCCGGCACCGAGGTCATCATGGAGCGCAACGAGGATTGGGTCGGCGGTCCCTTGCCCAAGATCAAGCGCGTGATCTGGCGCATGGTGCCGCAGGCCGGCAACCGCCGGGCCCTGCTCGAGCGCGGCGATGCCGACATCTCCTATGAGCTGCCGTTCAGGGATTTTGGGGAGATGAAGGCGAACGGCAAGCTCAACGTTGTATCGCTGCCGTTCTCCAACGGCATCCAGTATATCGGCATGAACGTCACCAAGCCGCCGTTCGACAATCCCAAGGTGCGGCAGGCCATCGCCTTTGCATTGCCGTACCAGAAGATCATGGAAGCGGTGCTGTTCGGGCTCGGCAATCCCATGTTCGGCGCGCCCAAGGACAAGCCGACCGAAGTCGCCTGGCCGCAGCCGCACAAATTCAACACCGACATGGACAAGGCGAAGGCGCTGCTCAGCGAAGCCGGCTACGCCAACGGTTTCGAGACCACGATCTCATTCGATCTCAACTTCGCCGGCGTCAACGAGCCGCTCTGCGTGCTGGTGCAGGAGAGCCTCGCCCAGCTCGGCATCAAGACCACCATCAACAAGGTGCCCGGCGCCAACTGGCGCACCGAATTGAACAAGAAGGAGATGCCGCTTTTCACCAACGTGTTCTCGGGCTGGCTCGATTACCCCGAATACTTCTTCTACTGGTGCTATCACGGCAACAATTCCGTCTTCAACACCATGAGCTACAAGTCGGCGGAGATGGACAAGCTCATCGACGGCGCGCGCACGGCCGCAGCCACCGGCGACAAGGCAGCCTATGAGGCCGACGTAAAAGGCTTCGTCGATCTCGCCTATTCCGACCTTCCGCGCATCCCGCTGTACCAGCCCTTCGTCAACGTCGCGATGCAGAAGAACATCAGCGGCTACCAGTACTGGTTCCACCGCCGCCTGGATTACCGCGCGATGGCGAAGGGGTGAGGGGGCATGGTCGGCGCGCGCGATATGGTCGCGACTCTGGCTGCGTTTCCGAGTGAGGTGGCCACTGCTCTCTCACTCCCTCCCCCCTTGTGGGGGAGGGGCGGGGAGGGGGGTAGCCACAAACTCCGACCTCTCCCGGAGCCACTCCCCTCCCTAGCCCTCCCCCACAAGGGGGGAGGGAACGCAGTGGAGTGTGCGGCCAGCAGCGCGCGCAACACGCCCAGGAGCACCGCATGCTGACCATGATCGGCAAGCGGTTGATGTTCGCGATCCCCTCGCTGATCGGCGTCGTCATCGTCACCTTCCTGCTGACGCGCGCGCTGCCAGGCGATCCCGCCGCCTACTTCGCCGGCCCCGCCGCGACCAAGGAAGCCGTCGAACAGATCCGCAAGAAGCTCGGCCTCGACAGGCCGCTGATCGAGCAGTTCTTCCGCTACACCAACGATCTCGCTCATGGCGATTTCGGCAACTCGCTGACCACCGGCCAGCCGGTCGCGGCCGAGATCCGCAACCGCCTGCCGGCGTCCGCCGAGCTGACGCTGCTCGGCCTCTTCGTCTCGATCGCCATCGCCATTCCGCTCGGCGTGCTGGCGGCAACGCGGCCGGGATCGTGGATCGACCATCTCTGCCGCGTCACCACCACGGCCGGCGTGTCGCTGCCGGTGTTCTTCACCGGCCTCGTGCTGGTCTATCTCTTCTATTTCCGTCTCGGCTGGTCGCCGGCGCCGCTCGGCCGGCTCGACGTGTTCTACAGCGCGCCGCCGACAGTGACCGGCTTCTACCTGATCGACACGCTGCTCGCGCGCGACATTGAGGCGTTCCGCTCCGCGCTGAGCCAGCTGATCTTGCCCGCGACGACGCTCGCGATCTTCTCGCTGGCGCCGATCGCGCGCATGACGCGCGCCTCGATGCTGGCGGTGCTGGCTTCGGAGTTCGTGCGAACGGCCCGCGCCAGCGGCCTGTCGCCGGGGACCGTCATCGTCACCTACGCCTTCCGCAACGCCATGCTTCCGGTCATCACCACGCTGAGCATGGTGTTCTCGTTCCTCTTGGGCGCCAACGTGCTGGTGGAGAAAGTGTTCGCCTGGCCGGGCATCGGCTCCTATGCGGTGGAAGCGCTGATCTCGTCCGACTTCGCGCCGGTGCAGGGCTTCGTGCTGACCATGGCCGTCATGTACGTGCTGCTCAATCTCGTGATCGACATTTTGTACGGCGTGATCGATCCGCGCGTCAGGCTGGAGGGATAGCGCATGAGGTTTCGTCGGTTGCGAGCCCCAAGGAAGGTGGGCTCCCTCCCCCGCTTGCGGGGGAGGGTTGGGGAGAGGGTGTCTCCACAATCGAGAACCCCCAAGAGGAGAGAACCCTCACCCGGCGCTCCGCGCCGACCTCTCCCGCAAGCGGGAGAGGTGAAGCACCTCCGCTACGCGTTAGCTCAATCAAGCGCTATCTGGGCGACATCATGAGCACCGTTGCATCAGCCGCCGAACCCGTCGGCCCCGCCCGCACCTCGGGCCTGGTCGCAATCCTCGAACAGACGCGCTACGTGCTCGGCGAGAACAAGGTCACGGGCTTCGCCTTCGCGCTGCTGATTCTGATCCTGGCAGCCGCGATCTTCGGCCCCTATGTCGTGCCGTATGATCCGCTCGCCTCCGATACCGCCGTCGCGCTGAACCCGCCGTCGGCGGCGCACTGGTTCGGCACCGACCAGCTCGGCCGCGACATCTTTAGCCGCGTCATCGTCGCCACGCGGCTCGATGTTTTCATCGCGGTCGCCTCCGTCGCGCTGGTGTTCTTGATGGGCGGGCTCGCCGGCATCGCCGGCGGTTATTTCGGCGGCTGGACCGACCGCATCGTCGGCCGCATCGCCGACACGATCATGGCTTTCCCGCTGTTCGTGCTGGCGATGGGCATCGTCGCTGCGCTCGGCAATACCGTGCAGAACATCATCCTCGCCACCGCCATCGTGAACTTCCCACTCTATGCCCGCGTCGCTCGCGCCGAGGCCAATGTCCGCCGCAATGCCGGCTTCGTGCAGGCGGCACGTCTGTCCGGCAACGGCGAATTCCGCATCCTCCTGGTGCACATCCTGCCGAACATCATGCCGATCATGATCGTGCAGATGTCGCTGACCATGGGCTACGCCATCCTCAACGCCGCCGGCCTGTCCTTCATCGGCCTGGGCGTCCGCCCGCCCACCGCCGAATGGGGCATCATGGTCGCCGAAGGTGCGGGCTTCATGGTCTCGGGCGAGTGGTGGATCGCGCTATTCCCCGGCCTTGCTTTGATGATCGCCGTGTTCTGCTTCAACCTCCTCGGCGACGGCCTGCGCGACATCGTCGACCCGCAGCGGAGGACGTGATGGTGGTCGGATTCGTGCAGCGAAGTCGTGAGGAGGGCACGTCTCTCTCGCTCCCTCCCCCCTTGTGGGGGAGGGCAGGGGAGGGGGGTAGCCCCAAGCGACGTCGGAGTTCGTGGCTACCCCCCTCCCTGCCCCTCCCCCGCAAGGGGGGAGGGAATGAGAGAGCCAAACCTCCCTCACGCGCAAAAATCCGTCAAAAATTCCCCAGCGATTCCAACGCCATTCTACTGTGCATGGGGTTGTTTTCGCGTTTTTTGAGCGGCGGGACCGCGTCATGACGGCCCAACCCCTGCTCGACGTCCAGGACCTCACCGTCGAATTCACCACCCGTCGCGGCATCGTCAAAGCGGTGCAGCACGTCAGCATCTGCCTCGCCAAGGGCGAGACGCTGGCGATCGTCGGCGAGTCCGGATCGGGCAAGTCGGTGACCTCCTATGCGGTGATGCGCATCCTCGATCGCGCGGGGCGGATCGCCCAAGGTTCGGTCATGTTCTCCGGCATCGACGTCAAGGCCGCGACCGAGGACCAGATGCGCGATCTGCGCGGCCGCGAGGTCTCGATGATTTTCCAGAATCCGCGCGCCGCCCTGAATCCGATCCGCAAGGTGGGCGACCAGATCGAGGACGTCTTGCGTACCCATGTGCAGCAGGCCCAGGTCGCCGATCATGGTGAAAAAGCCATTGAGGCGCTGGAGCAGGTCAAGATCGCCCGGCCGCGCGAGCGCTACCACGCCTATCCGTTCGAGCTGTCAGGCGGCATGTGCCAGCGCGTCGTCATCGCGCTCGCGCTGGCCTGCAATCCGCAGCTCCTGATCGCGGACGAGCCGACCACCGGCCTCGACGTCACCACGCAGAAGGCGGTGATGGACCTGATCGTCGAGCTGACCAAACGACGTGCGATGTCGACCATCCTGATCACGCACGACCTCGGCCTCGCCGCCGCCTATTGCGACCGTGTGGTGGTGATGGAGAAGGGAAGGGTGGTTGAGACCGCCAAGGCCGCCGACATCTTCGCGAGCCCGCAGCACCCCTACACCAAGAAGCTGATGCGCGCGACGCCGCGGCTGGGTGTATCGTTGCGAGACTTGCTGCCGGAGGAGGGGGCTGGAGCGGCGCAATCCCCATCCGTCATGGCCGGGCTTGACCCGGCCATCCATCACACTTCGAAAGACCACCCTCAGTCGATGGACCCCCGGGTCAAGCCCGGGGGTGACGAGAGTACAAAGCCCCTTCTCCTCGTCGAAAAGCTCGTCAAGGAATACCCCCGCCAGGGCGCGACCGCCGTGCTCGGCAAATTGTTCGGCCGCAAGCCGCCCGTCGAGCCGGACGTGTTCCGCGCCGTCGACGGCATCAGCTTCTCGATTCGCGTCGGCGAGAGCGTCGGCCTGGTCGGCGAGTCCGGCTGCGGCAAATCGACGACGTCGATGATGGTGATGCGCCTGCTCGACCAGACCTCGGGCCTGATCCAATTCGGCGGCGATGACATCGGCAGCATCGCGCCTGCCGCCTTCGCCCGGCTGCCGCAGCGCAGCCGCATCCAGATGGTGTTCCAGGACCCGACCGACAGCCTCAACCCGCGCTTCACCGCCGCGCGCGCCATCGCGGACCCGATCATGCATCTCGGCGACATCAGGGGGCGCGACGCGCTGCGCGCCCGTTGCGAGGACCTGGCCACGATGGTCGGCCTGCCGCACGACCTGCTCGATCGCTTCCCACATCAATTGTCCGGCGGCCAGAAGGCCCGCGTCGGCATCGCCCGCGCCATTGCCCTGCATCCAAAACTCATCATCCTGGACGAGCCGACGGCGGCGCTTGACGTGTCGGTGCAGGCCGTTGTCCTCAATCTACTTCAGGACCTGAAGCAGCGCCTAGGTATGAGCTATCTGTTCGTCTCGCATGATTTGAATGTGGTGCGCTTGTTGTGCGATCGTGTCATTGTGATGCGGACGGGACGGATCGTCGAAGAAGGCTCTTCCGAGAAGGTCTTGAGCGATCCGCAGGACGCCTACACCAAGGAACTGCTGATGGCGATCCCGCATCCGCCGTTGCAGGTTCACTGAGATAGTTTGGGAGCGTGATGGCCGAGCCGCTGGACGACTATATCGAAGCCGTATCGAAGGCGCTTGCGCTACCGGTCGAGGAGGCCTGGAGACCCGCCGTTCGCGCCAATCTCGAAGTCTCGCTGCGGCTTGGCCGCCTCGTCGACGAATTCGCGCTGCCGGACGAGACCGAGCCGGCGCCGATTTTCACGGCCTGATGTCGCCATGATCACAAAGCCAGAGATGACCGCCACCGAGATCGCGAGCGCGGTTGCGGGCGGCAGGATGTCGGCGCTCGCTGCCACGGAAACAGCTCTCGCGCGCATCAAGCAGCACGACACCATCCTCAATTCCTTCACCGATGTCACCGCCGACCGCGCCCGTGCCAAGGCGCGCGCGATCGATGCCGAGATCGCCGCGGGTAAGAAAGTCGGCCCGCTCGCCGGCGTGCCCTTTGCAGTGAAGAACCTGTTCGACGTAGCTAACCTCGTGACGCGCGCGGGCTCGAAGATCAACCGCGACCTCTCGCCAGCCAGGCGCGACGCCGCGCTGATCGAGCGGATGGAAGCAGCCGGCGCCGTGCTGGTCGGTGCGCTCAACATGGGTGAATACGCCTACGACTTCACCGGCGAGAACGTCCATGACGGTCCCTCGCGCAATCCGCATGACACCACGCGGATGACCGGCGGCTCCTCGGGTGGATCGGGCAGCGCCGTTGGCGCCGCGTTGGTGCCGATCGCGCTGGGCTCGGACACCAATGGCTCAATCCGGGTGCCGTCCTCGTTCTGCGGCATCTTTGGTTTGAAGCCGACCTACGGCCGGCTGTCGCGGGCGCGCTCGTTCCCGTTTGTCGCGAGCCTCGATCATCTCGGCCCGCTGGCACGCTCCGTCGCCGACCTCGCGCTCGCCTATGACGTCATGCAGGGACCGGATGCCGACGATGGCGCCTGCACCACGCGTGGCGTCGAACAGGTGGCGCCGCTGCTCGGCCAGTCCATCTCGGGCTTGCGCATCGCGATCGCCGGCGGTCACTTTCAGAAGAACGTGTTTCCGGAAGCCGTCGAAGCCGTCAGCCGCGTTGCCAAGGCGCTTGGCGCGACTGAGATCGTCGACATTCCCGAAGCCTCGCGCGCCCGCGCGGCGGCTTACGTCATCACCACTACCGAAGGCGCTTCGCTGCATCTCGATCGCCTGCGCAAGCGCCCGAACGATTTTGATCCTGCCGTGCGCGACCGGCTGATTGCGGGCGCCATGGTACCGGCGCCGCTGGTCGACCGCGCACAAAAATTCCGACGCTGGTATCGCGGCCAGCTCGCCGAGATTTTTAAGTCTGTCGACGTGTTGCTTGCGCCGGCGACGCCGTGCACCGCGCCGAAGCTTGGCCAGATCAATTTCACGCTCGACGGCGTCGAGCTGCCGGTGCGCGCCAATATCGGCATCCACACCCAGCCGATCTCCTTTATCGGCCTGCCGGTCGTCGCCGTGCCGGTGCCGCTCGAGCCGCTGCCGATCGGCGTGCAGATCATCGCCGCGCCCTGGCGCGAGGACCTCGCCTTGCGCGTCGCGTACGCACTGGAGAAAATGGGCGTGGTATCGGCGCCGTCGCCAAGGGGACTTTAAGAGGATTTTGAGATGGAGATCGATCTTCCCGACGTGATCGCCGAAGTCAGAGCCGCGTTCGAGCGCTATGAGCAGGCCCTCGTCAGCAACGACGTCGCCGTGCTCGGTGAGCTCTTCCGCAACGACCCCCGCACGCTGCGCTACGGTATCGGCGAGAACCTCTACGGCTATGAGGCGATCTCCGGCTTTCGCGCCGGCCGCTCGCCGGTCGGCCTGAACCGGCGCACCGCGAAGACCGTGATTACGAGCTATGGCCGCGACACGGCCGTGGCCTCCACCTTGTTCTATCGCGACACCGCGCCCGGCAAGGTCGGCCGGCAGATGCAGACCTGGATTCGCTTTCCGGAGGGCTGGCGCGTCGTCGCCGCCCATGTCAGCATCATCGACGAGCCGAAAGAGACCGTATGAGGCTTGACGACTTTCCGCCGGGAGCGCTGCCAGCCGAGCCGGTGGTGCCGCGCGTCGACCGTCCCTCACCGTCGCTGCACAAGGTCACGCGCGCGGAAGAGCTGCGTCTTCAGCTCGCCGACGAGATCGTGCGTGGAACTTTGGCTCCCGGTGCGCCGCTCGACGAGACCGACATCGCGCGGCGCTTCAGCGTCTCGCGCACGCCGGTGCGCGAGGCGTTGCGCCAGCTCGTCGCGAGCGGTCTTGTCGAGGCGCGCGCCCATCGTGGGGCAGTGGTGGCGCAGCCCTCGATCGAGCGGCTGAAGAGCATGTTCGAGGCGATGGCGGAGCTCGAGGCATTGTGCGCCGGCCTTGCCGCCGAGCGCATGTCGGCCGCCGAGCGGCACGGCCTGGAGGCCGTCCACGAGGAGCTACGGGTGCTGAGCTATGCCGGCAATCCCGAGCGTTTCCACGAGGTCAACGAGCGCTTCCACAACGCGATCTATGCGGGATCGCAGAACGGCTACATCGCCGAGATCACGCTCGCCACCCGCGTCCGCGTGCAGCCGTTCCGCCGCGCCCAGTTCCGCAATCTCGGACGGCTCGCCAAGTCGCAAGCTGAGCACGACCGCGTCGTCGTCGCCATCATGCGCGGTGACAAGCAGGGCGCCGCGGCAGCCATGCGCGCGCATATCGAATTGGTCCGCGGGGAGTATGAGATCTATTCGGTGTCGGTGTAGGGCGACTCGCTCGGTGCGGTAGGGTGGGCAAAAGGTGCGAAGCACCGTGCCCACCATCCATCCGCAATGATGTTGGATGGTGGGCACGCTTCGCTTTACCCACCCTACCGCACCTACGTCGTCGCGGCTTCCGCCATATACTTCCGCCAGCCGCCATACGCCGTGATGTCGCGTGCATCGGGCAACGCCTCCGGCTCGACGAGAAACCCTTTCACACTGCGGCCGTCAGTAAGCCTTATCGTGCCGATCGCCATCGGCGAAGGAATCGCATTGACGAACTTGCCGAAGGCAGACGACGACAGGGACCAGATCTCCAGCTCGATTGCGGCGCCCTTGCCGGCTTCGACGCGCAGCATGCCCGGCTTGGGCGGCGTCGTCTTGAGTGCATAGAGCTTGTAGTCCGGCGCGGTCTTGGTCGCTTCGATCAGGCGTCCGTTCAGCGCCTTGAGCTCGCCATTCAGCGCCATGCCGGAGAGATGGGCGCCGACGACTGCGATCGGAATCTCCTCGCCGCTGCTTGCGGGCAGCGGCGCGAGCGGTGCTTGCGCCACGTTCTTTGCGCCGAGACCCAGCTGCGTATCCGCATGGAACACACGGCCGATGCTGGCGAGCAACGCATCGCACCCTGCGGGGGCGAGCAGCGTAATGCCGAACGGAATGCCGTCGGCGCGCATCGACGCCGGCACGGCAAGGCCGCAGAGGTCGAGCAGATTGACAAAGTTGGTGTAGGTACCGAGCCGGCTGTTGAGCTCGATTGGATTGGCTAGCACCTCCGCGGTCGTATAGGCGCTCGGCGCGGTCGGCAGCACCAGCGCGCCGATGTTCGCAAATGTGCGCTCGGCGATCTTGCGCAGGCCCTGCAGGCGATAGAGCGCGCAGAAGGTCTCGGCGGCCGTCAACCGCGCGCCGCCCGCCGTGATCTCGCGCGTCACGGGGTGGATCGCATCGGGTGCGGACGCGAGCAGATCCTTGATCACGAGGTAGCGCTCGGCGACCCACGGGCCCTCATAGAGCAGCCGCGCCGTCTCGTAGAATGGCTCGAGGTCGAACTCGACGAGATCCGCGCCAAGCGCGCTCCAGCGTTTCAGCGCATCGCCGTAGGCGGCTTCCGCCGTCTTGTCGCCGAAGAAGATCAACTGCCCGTTGCGTGGCACGCCGAGGCGCAAATTCGCCGGGAACGGCGTGAGCTGCTGAAGCGGCCGGTCGCGCGAGAACGGGTCGGCCTGATCCGGGCCGGCCATCATGGAGAGCGCCAGCGCGGCGTCATCGACTGTCAGTGCGAACACCGAGATGCAGTCCAACGTGCGGCAGGCGGGCACGAGACCTGCGGTCGAGATCATGCCGAGGCTCGGCTTCAGCCCGACGATGTTGTTGAGCATCGCCGGCACGCGGCCGCTGCCGGCAGTGTCGGTACCGAGTGAGAGCGGCACGAGCCCGGCGCCGACGGCGACTGCCGAGCCCGAACTCGATCCGCCGGGAATGAGATCCTCATGGATCGAATTTTTGGGAATGCCGTAGGGCGAGCGCACGCCGACCAGGCCGGTCGCGAACTGATCGAGATTGGTCTTGCCGATGATAATGGCGCCCGCAGCGCGCAGGCGCTCCACGGCGCTGGAGTCGCGCGTTGGCGTATAGGCGAAGGCCGGACAGGCCGCGGTGGTCGGAAATCCCAGCGCGTCGATATTGTCCTTCACCGCAACCGGCACGCCATAGAGCGGCAGGCTCGCGGCATCCTTCGTGGCAAGTCTCTCGGCCTCCGCGATCGCGTCCTTCTCGTCGCGCAGGCTGATGAAGACCTCAGGATCGTTGTGGTCGCGAATGCGCTGGTAGGTCCGTGCGACCGTCTGCGCCGGCGTCAGCGTGCCCGCGCGATGCGCGGCCACAATCGCGGCGATCGTTTCAGGCTGCTCAGCCCCCATGACGACAAAACTCCGGCAACTGGTTCACCCGGCTCGAAGCAAGCGATGTGCCATTGTGTACAGCATCGAGGTTGGGCAAATACCCAGGATAATATCGTGATATCAGGGCTTTGCAGCGAGCTGGGGGTCGAGCGCACGCGCTTGGTTAGGGGGCATCTGCTTAAATTATGAGCAGCCGGGGTCACGTGAAGTCGGCGAGAATCCGAAGCAGGTGTTGCCGGTTCTCCCTTCCGATCTTCGCCTCGACATGCCGCTCATGCTCCGCGGCAAGTCGTTTGAACTTGGCCAGTGCCGTCGCGCCCTGCGCCGTGAGGTGCAACGCGTGCGAGCGCCGGTCCGTCTTCGACTTGACCCGCTTCACATATCTGCGCCGTTCGAGGCTGTCGAGCAGATGCACCAGCCGCGCGCGCTCGATGCCGAGGCGCTTGGCTACCGCCATCTGCGACAGGCCCGGATTGGCACCGATCACCGTCAGCACCGAATATTGCGTCGGCCTGATGTCGACCTCACCGAGCGTCCTGATGAAGTCCTGAAAGATCCATATCTGGAGGCGCCGCACCGCGTAGCCGGCATGCCCGACTAACGCATCGAGGCCGACCTCGTCGGAGTCACTCCGCTGCACTGCGCCGTTGCCGGCGCGTTTGCGTGGGGACGTCTGGGCTGCGCTGCTTGTCACATCGTGTCTCCCTCGGCGCGACCTTAGCGCCTCGACGGGCGGCGCGAAAGATTGTTGTTGACGACAACAATTGTCCCGCCCAACATTGTGGCCAAGCAGCCCGGAACGAGGCGGCAGCCGATCCCGAATCCGGGCGGAGGAGGAAACCCCATGACGACCGCCCCACGCGGTGACGCTGCAAGCCTGTTCGCAACGCCAAGGACGGTCGCAGAGCATCGCGCCGACGGCAGCATCGTGCTGCGCTCGCCCGAGCCACTTGGCGCGAGCGCGCGCTGCACCGGCGACTGGCTGGAGCAATGGGCGCGGCAAACATCCGATACGATCTTCCTCGCCGAGCGCGGCAGTGCCGATGCGCCTTGGACTACCGTCACCTATGCGCAGGCGCTGCGGCAGGTGCGGGCGGCCGCGTCCTGGATCCTGGCGCAGGGCCTCAGTGCCGAGCGACCGCTCGCTATTCTCTCCGACAACAGCATCGATCACGCGCTGCTCGCGCTCGCCGCGCAGCATGTCGGCGTGCCCTCAGCGGCCGTTTCATCCGCCTATTCGCTGGTGTCGAAAGATTTCGACAAGCTCAGGAGCATGATCGCGCTGCTCGCGCCGGGCGCGATCTATGTCTCCGCAACCAAGCCATTTGCGGCGGCGCTGGCCGCGATCAGGCCGTTGCACACGGCGCAGATCATCAGCGGCCATGCCGACGACGCCGATGCGCTGTCGTTCCGCTCCATTGCGGAGACCGTAGAGACGCTCGACGTCGCCAGAGCCTTCGCCGCGGTGACGCCGGATACGATCGCGAAATTCCTGTTCACCTCGGGCTCGACCGGTACGCCCAAGGCGGTCATCAACACCCAGCGAATGCTGACCTCGAGCCAACAGGCCAAGGCGCAGACCTGGACGTTTCTCGAACCGGGCCGCGGCGATCTCGTGATCCTCGATTGGCTGCCCTGGAGCCACACCTTCGGCGCCAACCACAATTTCAACCTCGTGCTGCGCAACGGCGGCTCGCTCTATATCGACGGCGGCAAGCCCGCGCCGGGTCTGTTTGCGACGTCCCTCGCCAATCTACGAAGCGTGATGCCGACGGTCTATTTCAACGTGCCGCGCGGCTTCGACATGCTGACCGCGGCACTGCGCGGCGACGAGGAGCTGCGCCGCCGCTTCTTCGGCGAGGTGAAATTCGCTTTCTATGCCGGCGCGGCGCTGCCGCAGAATATCTGGGATGCACTCGAAGATCTCTCGATCAAGACCGTCGGCCATGCGTTGCCGATGGTCTCGGCCTGGGGCTCGACCGAGACGTCCCCGCTCGCGACCGATTGCCATTTCCTCGCAGAACGCTCGGGCAATATCGGCGTGCCGATTCCCGGCACCGAGCTCAAGCTCGTCGCCGCCGGCGACAAGCTGGAAGTTCGCGTGCGCGGCCCCAACGTCACGCCGGGCTATTGGAAGGCGCCGGAGCTGACGAAGCAGGCGTTCGACGACGAAGGCTTCTATCTCATCGGCGATGCCGTAAAGTTTGCCGATGCGAAGCGGCCTGAGCGCGGCTTGTTCTTCGATGGGCGCGTCGCGGAAGATTTCAAGCTCAATTCCGGAACTTGGGTCAGTGTCGGCACCTTGCGTGTCGCCGGCATCGCCGCATTGGCGCCGCTCGCGCAGGATATCGTCGTTACCGGCCATGGCGGCGACGAGGTGCGCTTCCTGGTGTTTCCGAATATTGCTGCCTGCCGCGCCCATGCCGGGCTGGGCGACACGGCGGCTGTGAACGACGTGCTGGCGCATGATAAGGTCAGGACCGCGATCGCGCAGGCTCTGACGCGGCTGAAACAGCAGAGCAGCAACTCCTCCGGCCATGCCACGCGCGCGCTGCTGCTCGCCGAGCCGGCCTCGGTCGACGGCGGCGAGATCACCGACAAGGGCTACATCAACCAGCGCGCCGTGCTGACGCGTCGTGCCGATGCGGTGGCGCGGCTGAATGATGATGCGTCGAGCGAGTGGGTTGGCTTGTAGCTATCTGCTGGTCGAGACGAAGTCAGGCACGCTCTTTCCACGTCGTCGTTGCTGTGCAGAGGGACCCTTGCGACGAAGCAAATCAGACTGTCCCCGTGGAAGGACTTCCGGCGAAATCCAACTAAACGGCTTGGCCAATAGGCCAGTCATTCTGTCGCAATATCTTGCCAATTCTTTTTGTTGCCCAAGCAACTAATTTATGCGAACCGTTTCCGGCAGGGAGGACGGCGGGGCAACCGCCGCATCCGCTTCGGAGGAACACCATGCGCGGCAGGAATGGCACCGTCGGCAGGTGCCGGCGTATGCCTGGGCAGGAGAGGAGCAGACAGCTCGCGCGCGATCTGTCAGGGCTCAGTGCTGCCGGTCACCGCGCCGAGATTTTCGTGCAGCCGACGGAGCAGGTCGATCAGCACCTCGCGCTCGTCCTTGCTGAGGCAGGACAGGAGGCGCCGCTCGCGTTCGAGCGCCGCGACGATCACCTTGTCGTGGGTGGCGCGGCCCTTCGCCGTGAGCGAGATCGAATGGGTGCGGCCATCGTTCGGGTCGGTGCGGATCGACACCAGCCCGCGCTTTTCGAGCCCCGCGAGCGTCCGGCTCACCGGGCCCTTGTCGAAGCCGATGACGTGGCAGATGCGCGACGCCGGAATTCCGGGCTCGATCGCCAGCAGCGACATGATCCGCCATTCCGTGACGTTGACGCCGAACTGCCGCTGATAGAACGAGGTCGCGCTGTTCGAGAGCTTGTTGGCGATGAAGGTGATGAAGGCCGGGACGTAACGGTCGAGATCCAGCGTCGGCCCGAATTCGGCGGGCGCAGGCTTTTGGCGGGCTCTGGTCAAGGACGGCGGCATATCGGGGTTCTGAGTCGCGGCTTGTCCCATGACCTAAGGGTAAGCGCCGCCCTTTCACAAGATCAAAATGAGAGAGGTCTTCCATGACCGCATCCGGCTCCCCTGTAGCAACTGACGTCGCGGCCGTGCCGCATCTCGACGTCGATCCCTTCGCGATGAGCTTTTTTGCCGATCCCTACCCCACACATGAGCTGCTGCGCGAGGCAGGCCCGGTCGTCTATCTCGACAAATGGAGCGTGTACGGCGTGGCCCGCTACGCCGAGGTCCATGCCGTGCTGAACGATCCCGCGACCTTCTGCTCCAGCCGCGGTGTCGGCCTCAGTGATTTCAAGAAGGAGACGCCGTGGCGGCCGCCGAGCCTGATCCTGGAGGCCGATCCGCCAGCGCACACCCGCACCCGCGCCGTGCTGTCAAAGGTGCTTTCCCCCACCGTGATGAAGCAGGTGCGCGACCGCTTTGCCGCAGCGGCCGAGGCGCGGGTCGATGCGCTGCTGGAGAAGCGCAGCTTCGATGCGATCGCGGATCTTGCCGAGGCCTATCCGCTCTCGATCTTTCCGGATGCGCTCGGGCTGAAGCCGGAAGGCCGCGAGCATCTGATTCGCTATGCGAGCGTCGTGTTCAACGCCTTCGGCCCCCCCAACCAGTTGCGCCAGGAGGCGATCGAACGTTCGGCGCCGCACCAGGCTTATGTCGCCGAGCAGTGCCAGCGCGAGAATCTGGCACCCGGCGGATTCGGCGCCTGCATTCATGACCGCGTCGATGACGGCGAGATCACCGCGACCGAAGCGCCGCTGCTGGTGCGCTCGCTGCTGTCGGCCGGCCTCGACACCACTGTCAACGGCATCGGCGCCGCGGTCTATTGCCTCGCGCGCTTCCCGGATCAATGGCAGCGCCTGCGCGAGGATCTCTCGCTCGCGCGTGGCGCTTTCGAGGAGGCCGTGCGGTTCGAAAGCCCGGTGCAGACCTTCTTCCGCACCACCACACGGGAGGTCGAGCTGTCCGGCGCGAAGATCGGCGAAGGTGAGAAGGTGCTGATGTTCCTCGCCGCCGCCAACCGCGATCCGCGGCGCTGGGACAAGCCCGACAGCTACGACATCACCCGCCGCACCTCGGGCCATGTCGGCTTCGGCTCCGGCATCCATATGTGCGTCGGTCAACTCGTCGCCCGCCTCGAAGGCGAGGTGATGCTGACCGCGCTGGCGCGCCGTATCGCGAGAATCGAGATCGCGGGTGAGCCGAAGCGACGCTTCAACAACACGCTGCGCGGGCTCGACAGCCTGCCTGTCACCATCACCCCGGCCTGACGAGGAGTTTCATGCCCGCCATCACCTACATCCATCCCAACGGCAGGTCTGATCGTGTCGAGACCAGTGATGGCGAAAGCGCCATGCAGGCCGCGACCCGCCACGGCGTCGACGGCATTCTGGCCGAATGCGGCGGCAACGCCATGTGTGCGACCTGTCACGTCTATGTCGACGAGAGCTGGCTCGCGCGCCTGCCAGCAATGGCCGACGAGGAGGATGCGCTGCTCGAGGGCACCGCAAGCGAGCGGCTCCCGAACAGTCGGCTGTCCTGCCAGATCCACATCACGCCCGCGCTCGACGGGCTCATCGTGAGGCTGCCGGAGCGGCAGGTCTGAAATCTGTGCCGCGCCGGCAACGGTCGGCGTGGCAACACATTCAACAGGAGAGGGAACGATGAAGCATCTGAAGTGGACGCTCGCACTGGCTGCGAGCCTGATGGTCGGCGCGGCAAGCGCCGAGATATCCGACAATGTCGTGCGCGTCGGCGTGCTCAACGACATCTCCGGCATCTTCCAGGACACCAACGGCATGGGCTCAGTCGAGGCCGCGCGCATGGCGGCCGAGGATTTCAACGGTGGCGGCAAGGGCATCAAGGTCGAGATCGTCTATGCCGACCATCAGAACAAGGCCGATGTCGGCCGCGCCATCGCGCGCAAATGGCTCGACGTCGAAGGCGTTGATGCCATCGTCGACGTGCCGAACTCGGCGGTCGGCCTCTCCATCAACTCGCTCTTGCGCGATAGCCGCATGACGTTCCTGGCGTCCTCGACGGCAAGCTCCGATCTCACCGGCAAGGCCTGCTCGCCCAACACCATTCAATGGGTCAACGACGCCTGGGCGACCGGTAACACCACGGCGGCCGCGATGATGTCGCGTGGCGGCAAGGAGTGGTATTTCCTCACGGTCGACTACGCGCTCGGCAAGGGAATCGAGGCTGAGGCACAGAAATACATCGAGGCGCATGGCGGCAAGGTGGTGGGTTCGTCCAAGCATCCGCTCGGGACCTCCGATTTCGCGTCCTTCCTGTTGCAGGCGCAAAGCTCAAAAGCGCAGGTTATCGGCCTTGCCAATGCCGGCGGCGATACCATCAACGCAGTGAAGCAGGCCGCCGAATTCGGCATCCAGCAGAGCGGCCAGAAGCTGGTTGCCTTCCTGCTCTTCATCAACGACGTCCACGGCATGGGCATCAAGGTCGCGCAAGGGCTCCAGCTCATGGAAGCCTTCTACTGGGACATGAACGACGACACCCGCGCTTTCGCCAAGCGCTTCGCCGCGCGGCCCGGCATGAACGGCAAGATGCCAAGCGGCAATCAGGCCGGCGTCTACGCCTCCACGCTCGCCTATCTCAACGCCGTCGCCGCCACGGGCAGCGATAATGCCAAGAACGTCGTGCCCGAGATGAAGAAGTTCAGGGACAAGGACAAGCTGTTCGGCGACACCACGATTCGTCAGGATGGCCGGGTCGTGCACCCAATGTACCTGTTCGAGGTGAAGAAGCCCGAGGAGTCGAAATACCCCTACGACTATTACAAGCTGGTCTCGACGATTCCCGCGGACCAGGCGTTCCGCCCGCTGGCGGAGGGCGGGTGTGAGTTGGTGAAGTAGGTGGAGCTGCGCGCGCTGCTGCACCCTCTCCCCTTGTGGGAGAGGGTGGCTTCGCAAAGCGGAGCCGGGTGAGGGGTTGTCTCCTCACGAACTCCCTTTCGAGTTGAGAGAACCCCTCATCCGGCGCTTCGCGCCACCTTCTCCCACAAGGGGAGAAGGAGAACTACACCACCTTGCTACTCCCTTGCGTGATCAGTCGCGCCGCCCGCTGGTCGCGGGCGTAGATCCAGAGCCAGCTCAGCGCGACGCTGAGGCGGTGGCGGAGGCCGATCAGGAAGTAGATGTGGGCGATGCCCCAGATCCACCACGCGATGGTGCCGCGCAGCTTGATGCGGCCGAAATCGATTACCGCGAGCCGCTTGCCGATCTGCGCGAGGCTGCCGGCGTGCTTGTAGCGGAAGGCGCCCTTCGCCTGCCCGCGTAGCCGAGCCTTGATGGTCTCGGCGACATGGCGGCCCTGCTGCTTCGCCGCCGGCGCGATGCCGGGCACCGGCTTGCCCTCCCAGGCATTGATGCTGACGGTATCGCCGATCGCGAAGATCTCGGGATGCCCCGGAATGGTCAGGTCCGCCTCGACCTGCACCCGCCCGGCGCGATCGCTTGGTGCGCCCAGCCATTCGGCAGCGGGCGAAGCGCGCACGCCGGCGGCCCAGATCCTGGTCTTGGCGTTGAGCCGCGTGCCGCCGAACACCACGCCATCGCGGTCGATCTCGGTCACGGGTTGCCCCAGCACGACCTCAACGCCGATCTTTTCCAGCGACGCCTGCGCGTAAGCCGAGAGGTCGTCGGCAAAGCCGGCGAGCACGCGCGGGCCGGCCTCGATCAGCACGACACGCGCCTTGGTCGTGTCGATGTTGCGGAAATCGCCGGGCAGAGTGTGGTGCGCCATCTCGGCGATGGTGCCGGCGAGCTCGACGCCAGTCGGGCCGGCGCCGACGATGACGAAGGTCAGCCGCGCCGCGCGCCTCTCCTGATCCGTTTCGCGCTCGGCGCGCTCGAATGCCACCAGGATGTGCCGGCGCAGCGTTGTCGCGTCCTCCAGCGTCTTCAGGCCCGGCGCGAATTGCTCCCATTCGTCGTGGCCGAAATAGGCGTGTCGCGCACCGGTGGCTAGCACCAGCGTGTCGTAGGGCACCTCGCTGCCGTCGTCGATCAGAACGCAGCGACGTGCCGTGTCGACGCCGCTCACTGTGGCAAACAGCGTCGTCACCTCACGGCGATCGCGCATGAGATGGCGAATTGGCCAGGCGATCTCGCTGGTCGCCAGCGAGGCGGTCGCGACCTGGTAGAGCAGCGGCTGGAACAGATGATGGTTGCGGCGGTCGATCAGCGTGATCTCGACCGGCGCGCCCGCGAGCCGATAGGTCGTCTCCAGCCCGCCAAAGCCGGCTCCGACGATGACGACGCGGTGCGGTGTCGTGGTCATGATGCGCCCCTCGAATCGCGCTGCTCTATTTGTTCATTTAAGTGCGGTTCTGGGGCCGCGGTCCAATAGGCGTCATCAATCGTCGAATAGGCCAAGTGTATCGATGTGGCGCGAAAAAGCGCCGCAGCGTTGATCATGGCTTGGCCGAAGTGAGTAGAACTATATTTCTTGCCATCTCCAATTGGGGCGAAATATGGTGCAGGGACGGGCCCTGAGCCATTGGCGGCTCGACAGATTTTGCGTTCAATAGAGACTGGCCCGGGGGCGGCGATCACCCCGCCTCGGGACCGATAATCAAGGAGGGGAGTGGTTATGAGGACGGCATTCTGGCTGGCGGGCGCAGCGGCGCTGGTGCTGGCAAATCCGGCATGCGCCGGCGACACCATCAAGATCGGCTTCGTGTCGACCTTCAGCGGCCCGACCGCCGTGATCGGCAATGACATGCGCAATTCCTTCGAGCTCGCGCTCGATCATCTCGGCCGCAAGATGGACGGCAAGCCGGTCGAGGTGATCTACGAGGACGACGGGCAGAAGCCGGATGTCGGCAAGCAGAAGACCGAGAAGCTGGTGCAGTCCGACAAGGTCGATTTCATCGTCGGCTACATCTGGTCGAACGTGCTCCTGGCCTCGCTCAAGACCGCGGTGGACTCGCAGACCTTCCTGATCTCGGCCAATGCCGGTCCCTCGCAGCTCGCGGGCGAGCTGTGCTCGCCTTATGTGTTCTCGACCTCCTGGCAGAACGACCAGACGCCGCAGGCGATGGGCCTCTACATGAACCAGAAGGGCGTCAAGAGCGTGTTCCTGATCGGGCCGAACTACGCCGCCGGCAAGGACATGCTCGCCGGTTTGAAGAGCACGTTCAAGGGCGAGATCAAGGGCGAGGAGTACACGGTCTGGCCGAGCCAGCTCGACTTCTCCGCCGAGCTCTCCAAGGCGCGCGCCTCCGGCGCCGAGTCGATCTTCGTGTTCTACCCCGGTGCCGCCGGCGTGCAGTTCCTCAATCAATATGCCCAAGCCGGCCTCAAGAGCACCATGCCGCTCTACACCGTCTTCACCATCGACGAGCTGTCGCTGCCGCTCCAGAAGGAGAATGCGCTCGGAGTGCCCGGCGCGCAGGAATGGGTCAATGACCTCCCCAACGAGCAGAACAAGCGCTTCGTCGCCGATTATCGCAAGAAGTATCCCGGCCTGCGGCCGACCTACTACGGCGCACAATCGTATGATGCCGCCCAGCTCATCAACAGCGCCGTGGTCGCGGTGAAGGGCGACACCAGCAAGAAGGATGCGATGAAGGCCGAGATGGAAAAGGCCAACTTCAAGTCGCTGCGCGGCTCCTTCAAGTACGGCAACAATCACATCCCGATCCAGAGCTTCTATCTCCAGGACGTGGTCAAGGACGCCGAAGGCCAGCTCGCGCTGAAGACCGTCGCCACCATCGTCGAGAACGACCAGGATCGTTTCCACGACAAGTGCAAGATGAAGTGAGGTCTTGATCTTCCCCTCTTCCCGCGCTTGCCCGCCGAAGCTTTAGCGTACGCGGATGCGGGGAGAGGGGCTGGGTGAGGAGAAGTCTCCGTTGGGACGGAGAGAGACGTTTATTCGATAGTCGCCGCACCGTCATTGCGAGCGTAGCGAAGCAATCTAGAGTCTTTCCGCAGAGGGATTCTGGATTGCTTCGCTACGCTCGCAATGACGTGTTGAGGGAGCCTTGCTCGTCGCTGCGATGTGACTCGCGGAGACCCCCTCACCCGGAGGAGCCTACATCCTTGGCATGCTCGCAGGCCGCACCTCGCGGGCCTGCGCTGCGAGCCTGATGCCGGCATTGGCCGCGCCAAAGCCCTGATAGCGCCGCCGTTCGACGATCTCGAAGAAGAAGCGCTCGTCGAAGATGTGGGTGTAGACCTGGAAGAATTCGCCGTCACCCTCGCGGTCGTAGAGGATGTGATTGGCGCGCAGTTGCGCCATCAGCTCGGGCGAAAGGTCGTATTTGGCTTCGATGTCGTCGTAGTAATTATCAGGGATGTCGAGGAAATCCGCGCCGCGCTTGCGCATCTCCGCGACCGTCGCAAAGATGTTGCGGCACGAGAACGCGACGTGCTGCACGCCGGAGCCGAAGAACTCGGAGATGAAGCGCGACGGCAGCGTGCGGTTGGCAGAGGAGCCGTTGAGCACGAAGCACAGGCTCTGGTCGGCGTTGATGATGGCCTGGCTCTGCACCAAGCCTCTCGGGTCGACGATCTCCATCTGCGGCAGTCGCGTCAGGTCGAGGATGCCGGTGTAGAACAACAGCCAGGACAGCATCTCGTCATAGGGCATCGACTGCGCGATGTGATCGACCGCCAGCAGCGCGTCCTCGCTCGCCTCGCTCGGTACCGGCTCGAAATCGGTGTCCCAGTTCTTGCCGGCCTGATCCAGAAAATAGAGCAGGCTGCCGCCGACGCCGTGGATCGCCGGGATCTCGAGTTCGCCCGGCCCGACCGGCTGGTAGAAGGTGCGCGCCTTCAGCGCTTCGGCGCGCTGCATGGAAAGGCCCGCATTGTCGACGTCGAGTGCGATCGCACAGACGCCGGGGCCATGGGTGACGTAATGCGAATGCGCAAAGCCGTCCGTCTCGGAATTGATGACGAGCTCGACCTTGCCTTGCGACCAACGCTCCACCGCCTTGCTGCGGTGCTTGCCGGTCCTGCGAAAACCGAGCTGCGCGAACAGTCGGGCAAGCTCGCCGGCCTTGGTCTCGTTGACGGCGAACTCGACGAAGCCGGTACCGTGGCTTCTGGATTTCGGCGCCAGCGGCTCGCGGACAAGCTTTGGCCAGTCCGGTGCGAGCTGGTCCTCCAGCAGGATCAGCGAGCGCAGGCCGTCGACCGCCGTCTGGGCCGCCGAGCCGGCGCGGAACTGGTCGTTGAAGATCTCCAGCGACAGCGGCCCGGCATAGCCGGTCGCCGCCACCGCCGCCATGAACTCGCGGACCGGGAGGTCACCCTGGCCCGGGAAGGAGCGGAAGTGCCGGCTCCAGGAGAGGATGTCGAGCTCGAGCTTCGGCGCGTCAGCAAGCTGCACCAGAAAGATCTTGTCGCCGGGAATCGAAGCCATCGCGCGGGTCGGAAAGCCGGGCGCCAGCGCATGAAAGCTGTCGAGGATGATGCCGATTGCCGGATGATCGGCGCGGCGCACGATCTCCCAGGCGTCGCGGTAGTCGTTGACGTGTCGTCCCCAAGCCAGCGCCTCGTATCCGACGCGCAAACCACGTTTCACCGCACGTTCGCCGAGCTCGCGAAAATCGTCCGCGGCACGGTCGATGCCGCCAAGCGAGGTGGGCGAAACGTTGGAGCAGATCAGCAAGAGATCGGTGCCGAGCTCTTGCATCAAATCGAACTTGCGCATCGCACGGGCAAAGTTGCGCGAACGCTGCGGCTCCGGCATGCCTTCGAAATCGCGGAACGGCTGGAACGCGCAGATCTCGAGATTGAGGTCCTTGCAGAGCTGTGCCACCTCGCGCGGGCCCGCGCCGAACGACAACAGATCGTTCTCGAAGATCTCGACCGCGTCGAAGCCGGCTGAGGCGATGGCGCGCAGCTTTTCGTCGAGGGTGCCGGAGAGGGACACGGTTGCGATCGAACGCTTGTTCATGCGGCGCTCTCCTCCATGGCGCCGCCCAGGAACAATTGCCCGATGCGGGGATCGTTCAGAATGCGCTTGGCGTCGTCGATCATCCGGGTCTGGCCGAGCTCGAGCACGATGCCGATGTCCGAGATCTCCAGCGCCGAACGTGCGTTCTGCTCGATCATCAGGATCGTGACGCCGCGGTCGCGCAAGCTTTTGAGGATATCGAAGGTCTGCTGCACCATCAGCGGCGACAGGCCGATCGAGGGCTCGTCGATCAGCACCAGCCTGGGTTCGAGCAGCAGCGAGCGGGCGATCTCGAGTTGCTTCTGCTCGCCGCCGGACAGCGTGGAAGCCTGCTGCGTCGATTTTTGCCGCAGCGCCGGAAACAGGTCGAGTGCCGCCTCGATCCGCTTGGGAAGATCGAGGCTCTTGTCCGCAGCGACGCCGCCGAGTTCGATGTTGTGGCGTACCGAAAGCTCGGGAAAGATGTTGCGGCCCTGCGGCACGTAGCAGATGCCGGCATTGAGCAGCGCGCGCTGGCTCAGGTTCGTGACGTCGCGGCCGGCAAAGCTGATCTTGCCCTCGCGCAGCTTGAGCAGGCCGAAGATTGCCTTGAAGACGGTGGACTTGCCGGCGCCGTTCGGGCCGATGATCGTCGTGATCGTGGCTTGCGGCACGGCGAAGGTCGTGCCGTTCAAAATCGTCATCTTGCCGTAGCCGCCGACGAGATTGTGAACAGAGAGGATCGGGTCGCTCATGGCTCGCGCTCCCTAATGTCCGAGATAGGCTTCGATGACGGCGAGGTTTTTCCGCACCTCATCCGGCCGTCCCATCGCCAGCACCTTGCCTTCCGCCATCACCATCACCCGCGAGCACAGCGACATCACGAATTCCATGTTGTGCTCGATCACGACGAAGGTGGCGTTCTTCTCGCGGTTGATCGCAACCAGGCGGTCCTTGAGGTCCGCCAGCATCGACGGGTTGACGCCGCCGGCTGGCTCGTCGAGCAGCACCAGGCGCGGTCCGCCCATGAAGGCCATGGCGGCATCGAGCAGTTTTTGCTGGCCATAGGAGAGGCCGCCGGCCGGCTCGTCCGCGAGATGGTCGAGCTTGAAGAAGCCGATCATCTGGTTGGCGGCGTCGCTCAGCCCGGCATCGGAGCGGCCGACGAGGCGCGAGGCCATGTTGCCCTGGTGCTCCTGTCCGGCCAGAATCAGGTTCTCCCGCACCGAGAGCTTTGGAAAAACCTGCAGGAGCTGGAAGGTGCGGCTGACCCCCAACTTGTTGAGTTCGGAGGGCCGCAGGCCCGTCACCACCTTGCCGTCCAGCCTGACCTCGCCGCCTGACGGCGTGAGCTGGCCGAGGATGCAGTTGAACAGCGTCGACTTGCCGCAGCCGTTCGGTCCGATCAGGCCGAGGATCTCGCCCTCGCGCACGTCGAAGCTGACGCCATCGACGGCGCTGATGCCGCCAAAGTTTTTCTTGATATTGGTAACCTCGAGGACTGCGCTCATTGCACCGTCTCCAGGCGTGACTTTGCGACGGCGCGCAGCGCGGACGCCGCCTTGGTCCGTCGCGCCGCCATCGCGCGATCGAGGATTCCCAGGATGCCGGTCGGCGACCAGATCAAGAGCAGCATCACCGCAACCGCATAGAGCATGAGATAATAGCCTTCGGTGAAGCGCAGCCATTCCGGCAGCAGCACGGCAATCATCGCGCCCAGGAACGGACCGAAATAGAAGCCGGCCCCGCCGACGATCACCATCATCAGCAGGTCGAGCGAGAGCGACAGGTTGAACGGCACGGGATCGATATATTGCGTCAGCGGCGCATAGAGTGCGCCGGCGACGCCGCCGAGCGCCGAGCCGATCGCAAAGGCCATCAGCGTGTAGCGCCGGGTGTCGACGCCGAGCGATTGCGCACGCAGCGGATTCTCGCGCAGCGCCATGAAGGCGCGGCCCCAGGGCGAGCGGATCAGCCACCACACGGCAAGCGACACGATCGCGAGCGAGCCGAGGCAGACATAATAGAAGGGCAGCGGCTTGTTGGTCGCTAGCCCGAAGACGTGCGGGCGCGGGATGTTGGAGATGCCGTAGATGCCGCCGGTGAGCCAGCTCTCGTTGCGGAACACCAGGAAGGCGAGAGTGGAGAAGGCGAGGGTAACGAAGGCGAGGTAGTGGTGCTGCACGCGCAGCGCGGGATAACCCAGCACCCAGCCGACCGCAAAGCTCAAGGCGATCGCGACCAGAATCGCGGCCGGCAGCGGCCAGCCATGGGTGGTCATGATCGCCGCCGCATAAGCGCCGATGCCGACGAAGGCGCCCTGCGCCAGCGAGACCTGGCCGGCATAGCCGAGCGTAAGGTTGAGCCCCATCGCGGCGATGCTCATCACCGCCCATTGGCTCAGGATGAACAGACCGTAACGGTTGAAGTTCATGGGGACAATGATCAGCGCGGCGATGGCGATGAGGCCGAGCGCAATCTTCAGGGGTTTGCCAAAGCTGATCATACCGTGCGCTCCTCGGCGCGGCCGAGCAAGCCCTGCGGCCGGAACAGGATGACGGCGATCAGGAAGATCATCGGAACGGCGGCGCGATACTGCGTCGAGACATAGGCGGCCGCGAGATTGTCGAGCACGCCAATCAAAAGACCGCCGGCGATTGCGCCGCGCACCTGGTTGAAGCCGCCGACGATCGCGGCGATGAATGCCGCCTGGCCCAGCACCTCGCCGGAGGAGAATTTGGCGAGATAGATCGGCGTGATCAGCAGTGAGGCTAGCGCCACCAGGAAGGCGTTGATCAGGAAGGTCAGCAGGATCATGCGCTCGACCGGCACGCCGATGATCCGCGCCACCGTCGGGTTCTGCGCCGCCGCCTGCATCTGGTGGCCGAGCGAGGTGCGGTTGAGCAGTGCGGTCAAGCCGAAGACGGCAAGGATGGCGACGACGAGGACGCCGATGCTTTGCAGCGACACCGCATGGCCAAGGATGGAGATATCGCCGGTCGGCGCGATCGACGGGAAGGGCGAGGCCTCGGCGCTGAAGAACTGCTTGACGGATTCCTTGATGCCGATGGCCAGCGCCATGGTCGCGATCGCCAGCGGCAGCACGCCGTGGCGCATCATCGGATCGACCAGCAGCAGCTTGAAGGCGAGACCGAGCAAGATCATCGAGAGCAGGATGCCGAGGATGATCGCGAGCCAGAACGGGGCGCCGGCATGCATCGCCGCCAGCATCAGGAACGCCGGCAGCATCACGAACTCGCCCTGGGCGAAATTGATGGTCTGCGAAGTCTGCCACAGCAGCGTGAAGCCGACCGCGACCAGCGCATAGATCGCGCCGGTGGCAAGTCCCGCGACCAGAAGATCGAACAGACTGGACATTTTCCCCTCTCGCCGTTCTGCCTTCCCGTTCGTCACGTTTGCGGGCAGAGGCGTAGGCGGCCTACGGCCGCCGTTCTTAAGAACGCCGATGCGAAGCATCGGCTACGGTGAGGGCGAGCCTTCGCGAGGGCGGTAATAGTTGGACCCGCGGAAGCTCCCCCTCACCCGGAATTTGCTGCGCAAATTCCGGTCTCTCCCCGCAAGCGGAGAGAGACGAACCTCACTTCACTTTCGGCAGCACCTGCTTCACGACCTGCTTGCCTTCGACCACCTCGACCAGGAAGCTCTGACGGTCGATGTCTCCGGTGTCGCTGAAGGTGACGTCCATCAAAATGCCCGGCTCGTCGGCGGCCTTGATGGTCAGGCCATGCAGCGTGTCGGCAAACTTCTTCGAGTCGACCTTGCCCATCTTCTCGGTGGTGGCCTTGACCATGTAGACGGCGAGATAGCCCTTCAGGCCGTTATGATCAGGCACGTAATTGTACTTCTTGGAAAATTTCTCGCGGAACGCCTTGATCAGATCGACCGGGGCATCGGTGGTGAGGCCGACATGGCCGCGCGCGCCGTTGGCGGCATCGCCAGCGAGCTCGATCACCTTCTGGCCGATCAGCGTGGTCTCGCCCATCAGCGGTGCGGTGACGCCCTGCCGCTTCAGTTCTTTCAGGATGCGCGCGCTCTCTTCCTCATTGAGATAAACGAACACGGCATCGGGATTGGCAGCCTTGATCTTGCCGACGTCGGCGGCGAAATCGGCCTGGCCCGCTTCGGTGGAGAGATCGGCAACCACCTTGGAGCCGAGCCGGTCGAGCTCCTTGACGACGACGTCGCGGCCGCCGCGGCCGAAGTCGTTGTTGACCCAGACCACCGCAACCGTCTTCGCCTTCATCTCGTCGTGGATGTATTTGGCGACCTTCGGCATCGAGGATTGCTGGCCGAACGAGGTGCGGAACAGGAACTTGTTGCCCGCCTGCGTCAGCTCTGCGGCTTCGCCGCCCATGATCTGCGCGATACCGGCTTCGGCCGCGAGCGGCGCGGTGACCTTCACCGAGCCGGAATAGCCGGGACCGAGCAGCACATAGGGCTCGGCGTCGAGCGCCTTCTGCACCTGGGCGCGGGCGACGCCGGGGTTGGACTGCGAGTCGGCGTGGGTGACCTCCAGCTTGCGGCCGAGCACGCCGCCCTTGGCGTTGATCTCCTCGATCGCGAGGTCGATGCCGTTCTTCCAGTTGGTGCCGACGGTGGCGCCGCCGCCGGAGAGCTCGGCGACGTCGGCGAGCTTGATCGCCTGGCCAAGGGCGCTCGTTGCCGTCATGGCGGTGAGCAGCGCGCCCACCAATAGCGTTGATTTCATCGTCCTCTCCTCCCGTTTCAAATCTTGCAAGCGGCCTTGTGCCCGGCCGCTTCGTCTCAAGCTGCCTGATAGGCGGCGGTGCGCGCAGCCATCACGGCATCAAAAGCCTCTCCCATGATCTCGGTCGATGGAGCAAGGCCGGTGAACAGTTCAAAGGCGTCGGCGGCCTGATAGATCGCAAGCTCCCGCCCGGTCATGATCAGAGCGCCTTTCTGTCGCGCTGCGGCAAGCAGCGGCGTGATCAGCGGCGAATAGACGGCATCGGCGACCCACAGGTCTGCCCTGAGCAGCGCCGCCGGCACCGGGGTGTCTCGGTTCGGCAGCATGCCGACCGGCGTGCCATTGACGAGACCGGTTGCACCATCGAGTGCGTCCTCGACGTTTCCGGCCACCCTCGCGCGGCCCTGCCTGGCAAGCAGCGAGGCGAGTTTCTCGGCGCGCGCCGGCTCGCTGTCGAAGATGCGGATATCGGTCACCTCCAGGCCCGCCAGCGCAAACGCGATCGCCTTGCCGACGCCGCCTGCGCCGATCACGGCAACGGAGTTGGCTGATGGCGCCAGCAGCGGGGCCACCGCACGCGCAAAGCCTGTAGTGTCGGTGTTGTGGCCGGTCAGCTGGCCGTCCCTGACGACGACGGTGTTGACCGCGCCCATGGCGGCAGCGTCCGGCGCCAGCGCATCGAGCAGTGGGACCACCGCTTCCTTATAAGGATAGGTCACATTGACGCCGGCAAAGCCGAGCCGGCGCACGCCTTCGAGCATCATGCGGAGCCCGGCCGCATCGGCACCGGCCACTTCGATGAGCTGGTAGTGGCCGCGCAGGCCGAGCGCCTCGGCGGCGCGCTCATGCATGGCGGGGGACGCGGAATGCGCGATCGGCGCGCCGATCAGGCCGGTGAGAAGCTTCCTGCTGGCGGCGTGTTCGCGCTTCGACATGGTTCGCTATCGTCTCGTTGGGAGCGTCCGGGCCCGGCCATTAGCGGGGAAATCCGCGCAATTCCAGCCGCGACGATAGCCTTTCCCCTGCCTAACACAATTACCCTTTTATCCGGTAAACCTAACATAATGTTATTTCTTCCGCCCGCGTGCCGAAACGGCCTTGCCGTTGCCGCGGGACGGCTCGACCGCGCGCATCTCGGCGCGCAGGGCATCGATGAAATACTCGGCATGGAGCGACAGCGGCGCGCCGCGCTTCACCGCGATATAGGTGTCGAACCGTGTCGGCTCGGTGATCTTCAAGAGCTCGATTCCGGGATAGCCGCCATGGGCCACCGTGAACTGGTCGATGATGGCGATGCCGAGCCCCGCCTTGACCAGGGCGCAGACCGTGGTGCCGAAGCGCGCGCGGATGGTGATGTTGTAGTCGAGCCGGTTGCGCGCAAAGATCTCGGCCATGATCCGTCCGTAAGGGTCGTTCGGATCGATCCCGATCAGCGGATAGCGGGTGATCTCGGCGGCAGAGACCTGCTTGCGGCCGGCGAGCTCATGTCCCGGCGGCACGATGCAATAGAGCTCGCCCGAGGCGAGCGGCATGAAGTCGAGCCCTGAATGTTCCAGTCGGTAGCTCATCGCCACGCACTCGCCGCGGCCGAGCATCAGATAATCGATGGCTTCCTCGAGCTTGAGGATGTTGATGTCGATGCCGAGGTCCGGATAGCGGCGGCGGACGCGCTCGATCGCGCGCGGCACCATCACCTGCGAGATGCTCGGCACCGAGCCGATGCGCAGCTCCGACAATCCGCCGCGGCCGATCTTGGAGATGATCTCGGAGAGGTCGTCGACCTTCTTGTAGACGCCGTTGATCTGCTCGAAGATGTTCTCGGCTTCCGGCGTCGGGAAATAGCGCCCGTTCTGGCGCTGGAAGAAGCGGATGCCGAGCGAGCGCTCGGTGTATTTGACGAGGCGGCTGATCCCCGGTGCCGAGACGTTGAGCAGCTTCGCCGCGCCGCCGATGGTGCCCGTCACCATCACGGCACGTATCACTTCAACCTGGCGCAGCGTCATCATGTCCGGGCGTCCGAAGGATGATCGTGATCTCGATCATCTCACGAGAGCCGAGATGTCATCCAGCGGCAAGTGTCTGTCAACATGGGCGGAGGAGGCAAGTTGCTCTCGGGTCCTTAGGCTTCCCGCTCGGGAGGGGAGACGGCAACAGTCGGATCGTTTCGACGGAAATCAGCGCGTTCAAATGGAAGCGGGGCGCGTGAAGCTGCAACTGCGTTGGCTAACCCGCCGGGCCCTCGGGCAAGAGGCTGTTCGCCAGCTCGGCGCGCTCGCTTTGCAGCACCTCGCGCGCGAACTCGATGATCTTTTGCTTGTTTGCCGTTTGGCGGACGGCGAAAAACACGCGGTTCAATTCCAGGCCGAGCACGCTGTTGAGAGCGATGTCCTCGTCTTCCATCGTGGTTTTCCCGCTTCGTACGCTTCAGGTGTATCGTGACGTCATTTCTGCCACAAGTAGATTAAGTCTTCGGAGCGGATGAGCACCGGTAAACTACGGCCACGGCGACCTGAGGCAGCTCCCCAATGCGTGCTATACGGCGGGGCGAGAGTCAGGAAACGCACTGATGTCCGCCGTAGACTATGGTCGGGAGGCGCTCGACTTCATCGAAGGCTTGGAAGCCTATACCAAAGTTCCGGACGCCATGGACGCGCTTGCGACCGCGTTCAGCCGATACGGTTTCGAACATATCATCGTAACGGGCTTGCCGAATCCCGATCAGCGCTTTTCCCAGATGGTGCTCGCCAAGAAATGGCCGGCGGAGTGGTTCAACCTCTATGTCCAAAAGAGTTACGACCGTGTCGACCCCGTGATCCGCAAATGCCGGCAGACGGTGAATCCTTTCGAGTGGTCTGAGGCGCCGTATGATCCGGAGCTGGAGCCGGGTGCGGTGGAGGTGATGCGGCGCGCCGCCGATTTCCGCATGTCGCGCGGCTTCGTCGTGCCGATCCACGGCTTGACCGGCTATGAGGCCGGCGTCTCGCTCGGTGGCGTCCACCTCGATCTCAATGCGCGCAGCAAGCCGGCGCTGCACCTGATCGGGATGTACGGCTTCGATCACATTCGCCGTCTGCTCGATCCGGCGCCGCATCCCTCGATGCGCCTGACCCCGCGCGAGCGCGAGGTGATTGCCTGGGCGTCGCAAGGCAAGTCCGCCTGGGAGATCGGCGAGATCCTGCACATCACGCAACGCACTGCGGAAGAGCATCTTGCAACTGCCGCGCGCAAGCTCGGCGCCGTCAACCGGACGCATGCGGTCGCGATCGCGATCCGCCACAGAATCATCAATCCCTGAAATCCTCGCCTACTGGGAAATTTCCCAATAGTCGACTTTGCCTTTTTCGCTGAGGCTCCCTTCATTTCGAGCCAGGGGGGAGTGCATGATTCATGTGATTTCTGCCGCCAATCGGCACCTCAACGAGGACGTTCTCGAACAGTATTTTCGGGTCCGTCACGAGATTTTTGTCGAGGAGCGGAAATGGGAGTCGCTACGCAAGCCCGACGGCCGCGAGATCGATAGCTACGACAATGAGGATGCGGTCTACCTGCTGGCTCTCGAAAACCGCCGGGTGCTCGGCAGCTTCCGCCTGTATCCCACCGCCAGACCGACAATGATGAGCGAAGTCTTCCCGCATCTCGCGGCCGTGCGCGGATGCCCGTCGGACCCGCTGGTCTGGGAGTGGTCGCGCTTCTTCGTGTCACGGGAGCGCCGCGACGGCGCCTTCAATCTGCAATTGATGGCGGCTGCGCAGGAGTTCTGTCTCGATCAGGGCATCGAGCGTCTCTGTCTCGTCATGGAGACGTGGTGGTTGCCGCGCTTCAACGACATCGGATTCATCGTGACACCGCTGGGATTGCCGGCGCTGATGGAAAATTCCTGGACCATGGCTGCAACGATCGAGGTCAGTCAGGGGTCGCTCGATATCGTGCGCGACCGTATCGGAATGACGAGCATCGTCCAGCAGGACGGTCCGCGGATCGACTGTATTGCCCGTGCTAACCTCCGCGGCGTCGCTGCCGCGCAACGAAAGAGCGCTTGAGATGTCGAACATGATGCGGGACAGCCAGATCATGGCGCAGATCGAGGACGAGAATCTCGGTTACATGTCCGACATGGCGCTCGAGCTCGCGCAGATGGCGGACGATGCCGGACTGACGACGCTGGCCTATCTGTTCAGGATGGCAGCGCTGGAGGCCTCGACGGTGAATAGCGTGCTCGCTGAACCGGACGACCTTCCCCACCAGATGACGTCGCACTAGACGCATCTCTCGCTAAAGCTTCAACGACATTCCACCCTCCCTCGGCTTGCCTGGGGGAGGGTGACCGTTTGGGTGCGGCAGGTTGCCCCATACCGCGCGGCAATCTTCTTGCATTGCAAAGCAGGTGTCGGCCGCGTGGCGCCGGGATGCAACAAAGTGCATGTTTGGTGTCAAATCGCACTTGCCTCGGAACGATACTGCCATTACCCATTTTTCGGCCTTGAACAGGCAGGGGGAGCTCTTTCACTGATGGCGACCGTGTTCGAACATCGGCGTGACACTGCGTGCGCCTGAAAGAGTCTTGATGCTGCTCGTCGTCGAACAGTTCTTGAACGGATTGCAGTTCGGCCTGCTGCTGTTCCTGCTCGCCGCCGGCCTGACGCTGGTGTTCGGGATCATGGATCTCGTCAACCTCGCGCACGGCTCGCTCTACATGATGGGCGCCTATTTCGCCGCGACCTTCGCCGCGTGGACCGGCAGCTTCCTGCTCGGTGCGCTGATGGCGCTTGGCGCAACCCTCGTGCTCGGCATCGTGCTCGAGATGACTGCGCTGCGGCATCTCTACGGGCGAGACCATCTCGACCACGTGCTCGCGACCTTCGGCCTGATTCTGTTCTTCAACGAAGCCGTGCGGCTGATCTGGGGCCCGGCCGGCCTGGCGTTGCCGCTGCCGGCCTGGCTCACCGTGCCGGTCCCGATCCTGCCCGGCATTCATTATCCCGCCTATCGCCTCGCCATCATCGCGGTCGCGCTGCTGGTCGCGCTGTTGCTCTATCTCGGCGTGATGCGCACCCGCATCGGCATGCTGATCCGGGCCGGGGCCTCCAACCGCGAGATGATCGGCGCGCTCGGCATCAATATCAAGCTGCTCTACACGCTGGTTTTTGGCTTAGGTGCCGCGCTCGCAGGCCTTGCCGGTCTGATGCAGGCGCCGATCCTCACCGTGCAGATCGGCATGGGCGAGAACATCCTGATCCTCGCCTTCGTCATCATCGTGATCGGCGGCATCGGCTCGATCCGCGGCGCGTTCCTGGCCGCAATCTTCGTCGGCATGATCGACACGCTCGGCCGCGCTTTCCTGCCGAACCTGCTCCGGCAGGTGCTGAGCGGCGCCGCGGCCTCCACTGCCGCGCCCGCGCTGTCGTCCATGCTGATCTATCTCCTGATGGCGATCGTGCTGGTGGTGCGGCCGGAGGGGCTGTTTCCGGCCAATCGTCGATGAAGGCTTTCAGTGTGAGCAAAGCCGTGACGGCCCTGATGCTGGCGGGCCTCGTGCTGCTGCCGCTCTATTCGCACCTGACCGGCAACATCTTCATCCTGACGCTGTTCACCCGCATCATCATCCTGGCGCTGGCGGCGGCGAGCCTCAATCTCATCATGGGCTTCGGCGGCATGATGAGTTTTGGTCACGCTGCCTATCTCGGCATCGGCGGCTACGCAGTCGGGATGCTCGCGCAGGAGGGCGTCGGAAGCGGCTTCATCCAGTTTCCCGTCGCGCTTGCGGCCTCCGCGACTTACGCGCTGGTGATCGGCGCGCTCTCTTTGCGCACGCGCGGCGTCTATTTCATCATGATCACGCTGGCCTTCGCGCAGATGGCCTATTACGTCGCCTCGGGCCTGGCGCGCTACGGCGGCGACGACGGTCTCACCGTTTACAAGCGCAGCGACTTCTCCGGACTGATCAATCTCGGCGACCGCATGCAGTTCTATTATCTTTGCCTCGCCTGCCTGCTCGGTGTCATTTTCCTGATCTGGCGCATCGTCAATTCGCGCTTCGGCCTCGTCGTGCAGGGCCTGCGCTCCAACGAGCAGCGCATGCAGGCGATCGGCTTCCCCGCCAAGCGCTACCAACTCGTCTGCTTCGTCATATCAGGCACCATGTGCGGCCTTGCCGGCGCGCTGCTCGCCAATAACACCGATTTCGTCAGTCCCGCCGTGATGTACTGGACCCGCTCCGGCGATCTCATGGTGATGGTGATCCTGGGGGGCATGGGCACGCTGTTCGGTCCGATCATGGGCGCGGTGGTGTTCCTGCTGCTGGAAGAGTTCTTGTCGCAGATCACCGAATATTGGGCGCTGATCATGGGCCCGCTCTTGCTGCTCATCGTCCTGTTCGGCCGCGGCGGCATCATGGGCGCGCTCGGGAGGGCTGGCCGTGGCTGAACCGCTGCTCCGCGTCGAAAAGCTGGTGCGCCGCTTCGGCGGCATCATCGCGACCGACAACGTCTCGCTCGAGGTCGCTAGCGGCGAGTTGCACGCCATTATCGGCCCGAACGGTGCCGGCAAGACCACGCTGATCAGCCAGCTCACGGGGCACCTCGAACCGCATTCCGGCAGCGTGTCGCTGGCGGGGCGGGACATCACCTATCTGCCGGCCTATCGCCGCTGCGCGCTGGGCCTCGCCCGTTCGTTCCAGATCACCTCGCTGCTGCTCGACTTCACCGCCGCCGATAATGTCGCCCTGGCAGCCCAAGCGCATGCCGGT
Organism: Bradyrhizobium sp. 137; assembly: GCF_023074095.1. Classification (NCBI taxonomy): domain Bacteria; kingdom Pseudomonadati; phylum Pseudomonadota; class Alphaproteobacteria; order Hyphomicrobiales; family Nitrobacteraceae; genus Bradyrhizobium; species Bradyrhizobium sp. 137. Next base: position 83,820 of record NZ_JADPKU010000055.1, on the reverse strand, counting down.
ACGTCGTTCCGCTTCTTCGCCAATGCGCGCAAGGAGAAGGGCCTGCGCGATGCCGCCCATGCAGCGCTCGATCGCGTCGGCCTGTTGCACCGCGCCGATGTCGTGGTGTCCAGGCTCAGCCATGGCGAGCGGCGCGAGCTCGAGCTCGCGGTTGCGCTCGCGAGCAAGCCGAAGCTCCTGCTGCTCGACGAGCCGATGGCAGGTCTCGGCGTCACCGAATCGCAGCGCATGGTGAAGTTGCTCCAGGAGCTGCGCAAAGAGGTCTCGATCGTGCTCGTCGAGCACGACATGCCGGCGGTGTTCGCGCTCGCCGACCGGATTTCGGTGCTGGTTTATGGCCGCGTCATCGCCTCCGGCGATCCGGCCGCGATCCGCCAGAACGAGGACGTCAAGCGCGCCTATCTCGGCGATCAGCATGTGGTGACGCATCATGGCTGACACGCTGCTGGACGTCGAGGGCATCGAGACCTGCTACGGCCTGTCCCAGGTGCTGTTCGGCCTGTCGCTGTCGATCAAACCGGGCGAGATGGTCTCGCTGATGGGCCGCAACGGCATGGGCAAGACCACCACCATCCGCTCCATCATGGGCCTGACGCCGGCGCGCGCAGGCAGCATCCGTTTCGCGGGCGTCGAGGTGCGGCAGCTTCCGTCATACCGGATCGCCCAGCTCGGCGTCGGCATCGTGCCGGAGGGACGTCAGATCTTCCCGAACCTCACCGTGCGCGAAAATCTCGTAGCCGCCGCCGCCGATCGTTTCGCTAGCCCCAATCCCTGGACGCTGGCCGCGATCTACGTGCTGTTTCCGCGCCTCGCCGAGCGTGCCTCCAACATGGGCAACCAGCTCTCCGGCGGCGAGCAGCAGATGCTTGCCATCGGGCGCGCACTGATGACCAACCCGAAGCTTCTGATTCTGGATGAAGCGACCGAAGGCCTCGCGCCGCTGATTCGCGAAGAGATCTGGAACTGCCTGTCGCTGCTCAAGAGCCGCGGACAGTCGATCCTGGTGGTCGACAAGAATGTCGATCACCTCGCCCGCATCTGCGACCGCCACTCCATCATCGAGCGCGGCAAGACGGTCTGGAGCGGCACCTCCGACGAGCTGATGGCCGCGCCGGACCTTCAGCATAAATATTTAGGAATCTGAGGCCCTTGAGGCGCGCGAAGTCCGCCCCCATCTTCGCCGTTGCGAGCGCAGCGAGCAATCCAGGATCCTCCGCGGCAGTCTGGATTGCTTCGCTTCGCTCGCAGTGGCGGTCGTGAGAGCTGCGCCCTCACCAATAAATCCCGTGGCGATGCAGTTCGCGGATCACGCGCGCTTCGACGGAGGGCTGGCGTCGCTTCGCCTTGCTGCTGCCGGTCGTGCTGCTCGCGGGCGTGGCAGTCGACTGCGCGGCTGTTGCGGCGGTTGCAGCAGGTGTGGCTGGTGGCTGCGTGGGCGTCGTTATGGCCTGAACGGCCGCGGGCCCTGCCGGAGCCTGGGTCGACTGCGGCGCGACCGCCGCGGCGGGCTGCTCGGCCTGGCTCGCATCGGTTGCGGCGAGGCTCAGCGGGCCAGCAGCAAAGGCTTCTGTTGCAACCAGCGACAGGGCCGCGATCAGAATCAGCTTGCGCATGGAAGTGCCCATTTGGCCAATGCGTCTTACCTATTCGGTCCGGCAGGAAGCTAACGCGCTAGCCGATGCGTCCCGATCTCAATCAGGGTGGTCCGGCAGGAGAGATGATAGATCAGGCTGAATATTTGGTCCCACATGATCGAACTCCGTTGTTCATCACGGGCCAATCTAGACCCGGCGTCTTTCCGCCGGTTTTCGAGGGATGGGGAAAATGGCTTCGTCGGACGGCAGCCGGATGTCGTCGGAACAGGTGGGACGAAGTCGCCTCACGGAGGCGTGAGCGCCTCGATTAAAACATCTCGAAATATTCGCGGTGCTCCCAGTCGGTTACCTCAGACAGGAAGCGATCGATCTCGGCGTTCTTGATGTGGGTATAATAGTCGACGAACTCCGGCCCGAGCTTTTCGCGGAAGAACGGATCGTCCTTCAGCGCAGCGACGGCGTCGCGCAGCGATTTCGGCAAGAGCGGCGCCTTGGTCTCGTAGGGAGTGTCCGCCGATGGGCCGGGATCGAGCTTGCGGTCGACACCGTCGAGGCCGGAGAGAATCTGTGAGGCCATGTAGAGATAGGGATTGGCGGCGGGCTCGCCGATGCGATTCTCCAGGCGCGTCGCAGCATCGCCGGGCGCGCCGAGCACGCGGATCATCACGCCGCGATTGTCGCGGCCCCAGATCGCGCGGTCCGGTGCCAGCGAATAGGAGCGGTAGCGCTTGTAACCGTTGATGGTCGGCGTGGTGAACAATGTGGAGGCGCGCGCGTGGTCGAGCAGGCCGGCGAGGTACGCTCGGCCGAACGCGCTGAGCGGCTCGCTGTCCTTTGCCGTTTCCTTGGCCATGAACAGGTTCTCGCCATTTCCGCGCGAGACGATCGATTGGTGCAAGTGCCAGCCGCTCGCGAACACGTTCGGCAGTTTCGGCCGGCACATGAAGGTGGCGTGATAGCCATGCCGGCGCGCGATCTGCTTTATGGCGGAGCGGAACAGCACCATGTTGTCGGCGGGCTCCAGCCCCTTCTTCGGCGCGAAGGTGAACTCACACTGGCTGGGGCCGAACTCGACCTCGACCGAGCGCAAGGGCAAGCCGAGCGCGACGATGTCACGCCGCAAAATCTCCAGCACCGGCTCCATCTGATCGAAGCGCTGCTCCGTGAGATATTGATAGCCGTGGCTGAGCAGGCTCACCGAGGGCGGCGTGCCGGGCTGGCCGGCGTCCTCGGGCCGCATATGCGCGTCGTCGAGCTTGAAGACGTGGAATTCGACCTCGAGCCCGGCGACGAAATCATGGCCGCGGCTTGCGAGGTCATCGAGAACCTTGCGATACAGCGCCCGCGTTGCGAACGGCACGGCGCGGCCATCGTTGAAATAAAGGTCGCACAGCACCCAGCCTGTGGCGGGCGCCCATGGCAGCACGCGAAAAGTGCTGGGATCGGCGACCATCAGCACGTCGGCTGCGCCCTCCATCTCCTTCATGCCGAAGCCGCCGCCGGAGGTGAACACCGGAAACACCGTGCGATGCGAGCTGTCCTTGGCAAGCATGGTCGTGGTGATGGAGCAGCCGCTCTCCAGCGACGCGAGAGCTTCAGCGGCGATGATGGTCTTGCCGCGCAAGATGCCGTGCTGGTCGGGGAAGGCGAGGCGGATGACCTCGAGGTTCTTTTCCTCGACGATGCGGCGCATGCGCGCCGCCGCGTCCCTCTGCTCATCCGACCACAGCGCATGGCGCGCGACGAAAGTCACTTTGCTACTCCTAAAGCCGTAAGGCGCGAGGCCGCTGCAACATACCCCGTCATTGCGAGCGCAGCGAAGCAATCCAGGGTCTTTCCGGAGAGGCAGTCTGGATTGCTTCGCTGCGCTCGCAATGACGAAGGAGGGCCCTGCATTCCGCGCTACTCCGCCGCCGTCAGCCGGTGCACGTTGTCGGCGATGTCCTTCGGCACCGGCGCGGTCCATGGCGCGCCGCGGCGGCGCTTGACGTCGACCTCCATCCAGTAGGTCTCCCAGCCCCGCGTCGGGCCAATGCCGTCCATGGTCGCCGGTCCCTGGATGCTGCGCGCGTTGGCCTCGTCCAGGAACAGCATCGGCTTCTCGCCGCCCGACACCTTCTCGATCTCCTGCCGCAGCAGGCGGCGATATTGCACGATCGCCTTGTCGCTCTGGCCGAGATGCTCCTTGGTGCGGTCCTGGATCGCGCCCATCGATTCCACCGCCCACTGGTCGTGGACGTTGATGTCGGTGCCCATGCCGGTGTAGGTCGCGGTCTGCTGTTCGTGCGGATCGAAGCCGTAATCGTTGCTGCGGTTCTTGCGCGATTTGTAGTCGGGCAGCTCATAGAGCTCGAGCCGCTGCTCGCGCATCTTCGTCTTGTCCACCGGGTTCGTGTAGCTGGTGAAGATCGCGTACCAATAACAGTTCTCGTCGTCGACCGGCACGTGCCACTGCGTGATCGTCATCTCCGTGCTCATGGGGATGACGAAGCCATGTGGAAAGAGCTGATTGGTGACGCGCACATGGGTGCGCTCCTCGTCGATCTCGCGCAGCGCGATCAGCCTCAGACCGTATTCGGTATGCTCGACGTTGATAATTGGACGGTCGTATTCGCGCAGGATCTTCGTCATCGGCAAGTCAGAGCCGGCGGAGGCACCGCGGAATTGCTTGCCGTAGGCGGTGGACGTGTCCTCGTCCTCGAAGAAGCGGTGCAGATAGGAGGCGTGCGCGGGGTCGATGCCGACCTCCAGCGCCTGGAGCCAGTTGCAGGCCATGTGGCCCTTGAAGGCGAACGTGTGCGTGCCGGGCGCAACAAAGCAGTCGAGCTCCGGGAATGCCGGCGGCGCACCTTCGCCGAGATAAGCCCAGAGGATGCCGCTCTTCTCGACGACGGGATAAGAGCGCTGGCGAATGTTCTGACAGAGCTTGGAATCCTTCGGCTCGGCCGGCGTCTCGATGCACTGGCCGGTGGCGTCGAACAGCCAGCCATGGAAGGCGCAGCGCAGGCCGCCATGTTCGAGCCGACCAAAGGCGAGGTCGGCGCCGCGATGCGCGCAATGGCGGTCGATCAGGCCGTACCGTCCGGTCTCGTCGCGGAACAGCACCAGGCTCTCGCCGAGCAGTTTTACGGGACGGATCGGCCGCGCACCCTCTAGCTCGTCCACCAGCGCCGCCGGCTGCCAGTAACTCCGCATCAGTCTGCCGCAGGGGTCCTTGGGCCCGGTGCGGGTGATCAGGTCGTTCTGCTCCTGGCTCATCATGGCGCGTAAATCCTTGTGCGGGGAGTTTGTTCGCCTATTGAACTAATGGGCGAATTATGACATGCTTGGGCGCGGCAGCAAGCACTATTTTGCAGGAACATCCAAAGCCATGCCCAAGCTGAAGCGGAGCGAGAGTGAGGAGCGCGCGACGGATTTCGTCGAGAGTCTCGATCGCGGTTTGCGGCTGCTCCAGTGCTTCGGCACCAACCCCGGCCCGATGACGCTAAGCGATCTCGCCCGCGCCGCCGATCTGCCGCGCGCCACCGCGCGGCGCATGCTGTTCACGCTTCAGCGCGGCGGCTTCGCTTCCGGTGACGGAAAGCTGTTCTCGCTGACGCCCCATGTGCTGACGCTGGCAGCGTCCTATCTGCGCTCGAACCAGCTCGTCGTGGTCCTTCAGCCGGTCCTTGATCGCATCGCAATCGGCGCGCAGGAGATCGCGTCGCTCGCGGTGCTCGATGGCGATGACGTCGTATTCATCGCGCGCGGAAGCCCTGCGCGCGTATTCTCCGGCGGTCTCGAGATCGGCTACCGCCTTCCGGCCTTCTGCACCTCTGTCGGTCGCGCAATGCTCGGCCAGTTCGATGACGCCGATCTTGCTGCGCGACTGAAGACCATGAAGCGCGAGGCGCTGACGCCGCAGACGGAGGTTGATCCAAAAGCGCTGCTCGCGCGCATCACTGCCGACCGCGCGCAGGGCTATTCGCTGGTCGACCGCGAGGCGGAGCCGCATTTCCGCTCGATCTCGGTTCCCGTCCGGCGCTATGACGGCGTGATCGTCGCCGCCATCAACATGGGGGCTCACGTCGACCGCGTGCCGGCACAGGAGCTGCTCGACCGTTTCCTGCCGCTGTTGCGCGAGGGCGCGGAATTGGTGCGCTCGCAGCTTCTGTAGCTGCATTCCCGTCGTCTCGAAAGCGGTGTTATAATGAGCAAGCACAAGAGAACAGGGAGGACGCCATGCACCATACCATGGTTCCCAGTGATCGCGTGGAGCACGTCGCCGTGTACGGACGCGACGGGACGAAGCTCGGCACGATCGAGCGACTGATGCTGGACAAGATGAGCGGAATGGTCGCCTATGCCGTGATCAAGACTGGCGGGCTGCTCGGCACCCGTCACCATTACCCTCTCCAGTGGAGCGCGCTGAAATACGATCCAAGCCGGCAGGCGTTCCAGACCGAGTTGACGCTGGACGAGCTCAGCAGCGGCCCATGCGAGTTCGACGGCGATGCGTTCGACTGGGGCGACCGCTCGCGGTCCTACCCGCATCCGCATTACTGGTCGGTCTAGCCGCGTCGCAGCTCGTGTGGGCGGGCTAAAGGTCGGCAGCACCACGCCCGATCAATTCCGGTTGCGCATCCAGTCGGCGAGACCGGACAGCGCCTTGGCGAGGTCCTGCCGCGCGTTCGTGTCACTGACCGTCTCCTCCAGCGCGCCGCGCATGCAGGCCATCCATGCGTCGCGCTCGGCATCACCGATCGCAAAGCCGATGTGGCGCTGGCGCAGCCGCGGATGGCCTTTCTCGACGGAGTAGAGCCGCGGGCCGCCGGTCCATTCGGTCAGATAGCGCTTCAGCACGTCCCTGATCAGACCGAGGTCGGCCGCATGCATCGCGCGGATGACTTTCGCTTCCGGCAGCGTGTCCATGCGCTCGTAGAAGCGATCGACCAGCCGGTCGATCGTGGCACTGCCGCCGATCCGCTCGAACATGGAGATTGCGACGTCGCTATCGGTCATCGGTCTTCGCTTGCTGTTGGGCTGGGATATAGTGAAATTGGAGGGTGTAGATGCAGCGAGGAAGGGATCCTACAGCGCGAGGCTGCGCAGGCCGAAGCTGCGCGCTTCGTTCTGCAGCACCGGGCGGACCGCGTCGATCAGCCGTGCGGCCGCGGCATCGACGGACAGGCCCGCGGTGTCCACCACCGCGGTGGCGCGCGAATACAGCGGTTCGCGGCTGAGCAGGATGTTGCGCAGCTCGGCCATCGCCGAGCGATCGTCCGCCATCGGACGCAGATCGCCCTGGCGGCGGACGCGGGCCATGTGCTCCTCCGGCTCGGCCTTCAGCCAGATCGTATAGAACGACGACAGGATCTGGTCGAAGGTCAGGGGCTCGGAGACGATGCCGCCGCCGGTCGCCAGCACCATCAGCTCGTTGCGCGCGAGCAGCTGCTGCAGCGCCGCCTGCTCCATGCGGCGAAAGCCTTCCTGGCCGTACAGCGCAATGATCTCGGCGACCGAGAGCCCGTTCTGCTGCTCGACCTCCTTGTTGAGCTCGACAAAACTCCAGCCGATCTTCTTCGCCAGCATCCGGCCGAGAGTGGATTTGCCGGCGCCGCGTAGGCCGATCAGCGCAATGCCGCAGAACGGCGCGCGCCGCGGTGCAGACGCGCTGCCGCCGGCGAGCAGATCCTTGGCTTGTGCAATCTGCGCCGGTGTCGCCTTGCGCAGGAGATCGCGGAACATCTGCCAGTCTGGCGTTGGATCGGCGCTAGGAAGCAGGTCTTCGAGATGTGCACCCATCGCATCGGAGACGCGGCGGAGCAGCACGATCGAGACATTGCCCTTGCCGCTCTCGAGTTGCGCGATGTAGCGCTCCGAAATCCCTGATACTTTGGCGAGCACTTTGCGCGACATGCCGCGCAGCGCGCGCATGGTGCGCACGCGCTGGCCGAGCTGTTCGAGAAATCGGGATTCGGCGTCGGGACTTTCGATCATGAGTCTTCTTTAGCGGATGTCCTGCGGCGCGTTTTAATGAAACATAATGCCTGCTGGCATTGACAGCAAGCCGCCACGGTGTCTTTCTATGAATTATAATTCTAAATTGGGGAGACGTCCGTGAGCGAGGGATCCTACAACGCGGTGACCTGGCTGCTCGACCGTAACGTCGAGGAGGGCAGGGGAGGCAAGCCTGTCTTCGACGACACCGTCTCGCGGCTCACCTATGGCGAACTGCAGCACCAGACGCGCCGCGCCGCCAACATGCTGCGCCGGCTCGGCATCCGTCGCGAGGAGCGCGTGGCGATGATCATGTTGGATACGGTCGACTTCCCGATCGTGTTCCTGGGCGCGATCCGCGCCGGCATCGTGCCGGTGCCGCTCAACACGCTGCTGACCGCCGATCAGTACGCCTACATTCTCGCCGATTGCCGCGCCCGCGTGCTGTTCGTGTCTGAGGCGCTCTATCCCGTCATCAAGGACGTCGTCGGCCGCATGCCCAATCTCGAGCACGTTGTGGTCTCCGGCGACAAGCAGAATGGCCACAGGCAGCTCGCCGAGGAGCTCGCGGGCGAGAGCGACCAGTTCACCACCGCGGCGACGCATCCGGACGAGCCGGCGTTCTGGCTCTATTCGTCGGGCTCCACCGGCATGCCCAAGGGCGTGCGCCATCTGCATTCGAACTTGCAGGCGACCGCGGATACCTACGCCAAGCAGGTGCTCGGCATCCGCGAGAGCGACGTCTGCCTGTCCGCCGCAAAGCTGTTCTTCGCCTATGGCCTCGGCAATGCGCTGACCTTCCCGATGTCGGTCGGCGCCAGCGTGATCCTGAACAGCGAGCGGCCGACGCCGGCACGCATGTTCGACCTGATGAACCGCTACAATCCTTCGATCTTCTACGGCGTGCCGACGCTGTTCGCGGCCATGCTCAACGATGAGTCGATGAAGAACGAGCGCGGCGGCAAGGCGTTGCGCATCTGCACCTCGGCCGGCGAGGCGCTGCCGGAATCCGTTGGTCGTAGCTGGAAGGCGCGCTTCGGCGTCGACATTATTGACGGTGTCGGCTCGACCGAGTTGCTCCACATCTTCCTGTCGAACGCGCCCGGCGACATCAAGTACGGCTCCTCCGGCAAGCCGGTGCCGGGCTATGCAGTGCGGCTCGTCAACGAGGCCGGCGAGGACGTCGCCGATGGCGAGATCGGCGAGCTCCTGGTCGATGCGCCCTCCGCTGGCGAGGGTTACTGGAATCAACGCCACAAGAGCCGCCGTACTTTTGAAGGCCCGTGGACCCGAACCGGCGACAAATATGTCAGGGATGCCGACGGCCGCTATACCTTCTGCGGCCGTGCCGACGACATGTTCAAGGTCTCCGGCATCTGGGTCTCGCCCTTCGAGGTCGAGAGCGCACTGATCACACACCCGGCCGTGCTGGAAGCCGCTGTCGTGCCTGAGGCCGATCCGGAAGGGCTATTGAAGCCAAAAGCCTTCGTCGTGCTGCGTCCGGGTGCGAAGACGACGGACTTGCAGGAGATGCTGAAGGAGCACGTCAAGCAGAAGATCGGCCCGTGGAAATATCCGCGCTGGATCGACGTGGTGGATTCGCTGCCGAAGACGGCGACCGGGAAGATTCAGCGGTTCAAGTTGCGGGAGGGGGCGAATTGAGCGGGCCTATGCGACGTGCGACTCGCGCGCGCGGCAAACTCCGCTGCGCTCCCTCCCCCCTTGTGGGGGGAGGGCGGGGGAGAGGGGTAGCCAAGCAATCGGTCATTGTCGTCGCGCAACGATGTTCTTCGTCACACCGGGAGTTCCCGTGTGGCACCCCTCTCCCTAGCCCTCCCCCACAAGGGGGAGGGAACGACCGAGCGAGCCGCGCGTGATTGCGTCCCACGCTGGATACGACGAGAGAGAAGAGTAACACCATGACCAACCTCACCCCCACCGGTTTCCTCAGCATCGATGGCGCCTGCCTCGAATACAAATGGCTCGCGCCGCAAGCTGCAGACGCGCCCAGCATCGTCATGCTGCATGAAGGCCTCGGCTCGCTCGCGCAGTGGGGCGACTTCCCGGACAAGCTTCAGCAAGCCACAGGCGCCGGCATCTTCGTCTATTCGCGCGCAGGCTACGGCCAGTCGAGCAAGGTCGCGCTGCCGCGGCCGCTCGATTACATGCAGCGCGAGGCGCTCGACGTGCTGCCGAAGCTGCTCGACATGATCGGCTTCAAGCGCGGCCTCCTACTCGGCCATTCCGACGGCGCCTCGATCGCGACGATCTATGCCGGCGCGCATCAGGATCATCGCCTGAGCGGCCTCGTTCTGATCGCGCCGCATTTCATCGTCGAGGACGTCTCGGTGAAATCCATCGCCGCGATCAAGACGGCCTTCGAGACCACGGACCTTAGGGCCAAGCTCGCGCGCTGGCATCAGGACGTCGACAACGCGTTCTACGGCTGGAACGGCGCCTGGCTCGATCCAAAATTCCGCGACTGGGACATCTCGGAATACCTCGCCTATATCCGCGTTCCCGTCATGGTCCTGCAGGGCGTGGACGACCAATACGGCACTCTGCGTCAGGTCGAGATCGCGCAGGAGGAGTGCTACTGCCCGGTCGATCTGAAAATCATTTCAGGTGCGGGGCATTCCCCGCATCGAGAGGCGCCGGCGGCGACGCTCGAGGCGATCGCGCAATTCGCGAAAGCGGCCCTGCGCGACGATCGGGGCCTGCAAGGACGCGCCGCATGATGGCGGCGGCGTGACAGGTCCGAGACCGCGTAGGACCGCAGCGGGCTCGTAATATCAAGGCAGTCTTGGCCGGCATCGGCATGAAACAAAGTGCATGACGTGGCAGTTAATGGCTAGACGCATCCAAAAAGATGCATTATTGTGCATCTAACGCTACGGCGAAAATGCATAATCAAGCTTAGGGTGTGACCCATGGCCGGGGAAGATCGGCGCCTCGCAGGCGGCGCGACGTTCATCGATTTCCAGACAGACCCGTCCCGCTACCGGCATTGGAAGCTCGCGGTCGATGGCGACGTCGCGACGCTGATCATGGACGTCGACGAGAATGGCGGTCTGTTCGAAGGCTATCTTCTCAAGCTCAACTCCTACGATCTCGGTGTCGACATCGAGCTCGCGGATGCGATCCAGCGGCTGCGCTTCGAGCATCCCGAGGTGAAGGTCGTCGTGATGCGCTCGGCCAAAAACCGCGTGTTCTGCGCCGGCGCCAACATCCGCATGCTCGCCGGCTCCACCCACGCTCACAAGGTCAATTTCTGCAAGTTCACCAACGAGACCCGCAATGGCATGGAGGACTCCTCGGAGAATTCCGGCCAGCGCTTCATCACCGTGGTGAACGGCTCGGCGGCCGGCGGCGGCTATGAGCTCGCGCTTGCGACCGACTACATCATCCTCGCCGATGACGGTTCGTCTGCCGTTGCCTTGCCCGAAGTGCCTTTGCTCGCCGTGCTGCCCGGCACCGGCGGACTGACCCGCGTCGTCGACAAGCGAAAAGTGCGCCGCGACCACGCTGATTTCTTCTGCACCATCGAGGAGGGCGTGAAGGGCAAGCGCGCCGTGCAATGGCGCCTCGTCGATGAGATCGCGCCGAACTCAAAGCTGGAGGCGAAGATCGCCGAGCGTGCCAAGGAATTCGCGGCCGCCTCGAAGCGCAAGGGGAGCGGCAAGGGCGTCGCGCTGACGCCGCTCAAGCGCCTGATCGACGAGACCAGCATCCGCTACGGCTTCGTCACGGTCGACATCGATCGCACCGCGCGCATCGCTACCATCTCCATCAAGGCGCCGGAAGCGGCGCCGCCGGCCGACATTGACGGCATGATGGCGCAAGGGGCTTCGTTCTGGCCGCTCCAGGTCGCGCGCGAGCTCGACGACGCCATCCTGCATCTGCGCATCAACGAGCTCGAGATCGCCATGCTGGTGTTCAAGAGCCATGGTGACCGCGCTCATGTGCTTGCCAGCGACGCCTTCCTCGAAGCCAACAAGGCGCACTGGCTGGTCAATGAACTCAGGCACTACTGGAAGCGAGTCCTCAAGCGCATCGACGTCACCTCGCGCACGCTGGTGACGCTGGTCGAGCCCGGCTCCTGCTTCGCCGGCACGCTCGCCGAGCTCGTGTTCGCTGCCGACCGCTCCTACATGCTGATCGGCACGCGCCAGGGCGACAACCGCCCGCCGCCGTCGATCGAATTGTCCGCGATGAATTTCGGCCCGTATCCGATGAGCCATGGGCTGACGCGGCTTCAATCGCGCTTCCAGGCTGATCCGTCCGATGTCGAGCGCGCGGAGGCGACGCTTGGCACCGCGCTCGACGCCGAGCAGGCGGAAGAACTCGGCCTCGTCACCTTCGCGCTCGACGACATCGATTGGGACGACGAGGTCCGCGTGTTCCTCGAGGAGCGCGCCAGTTTCTCGCCCGACAGCCTCACCGGCATGGAAGCGAGCCTGCGCTTTGTCGGTCCCGAGACGATGGAATCAAAAATTTTCGCGCGCCTCACCGCGTGGCAGAACTGGATCTTCCAGCGCCCCAACGCTGTCGGCGAGGAAGGCGCGCTGCGCCGCTACGGCAGCGGTCAGAAGCCGAAATTCGATATGACGCGGGTGTGACAACTTTCGTGTCCCGGGCGCGCTGCGGCACGAAGTGACGCTGCGCAGAACCGGGACCCCGCTGGACCAGACAATGGGTCCCGGCTCTGCAGCGCACCGCTTCGCGTTGCGCAGCGTCCGGGAAACGAGACAGACCAAGGAGCACGGCCATGAACATGAATATCATGAACGTCGACTACTCGACCAAGATCCCGAACAACGTCAATCTCGCCGAAGACCGCCAGGTGCTCAAAGCGCTGGAAGGCTGGCATCCCGGCTACATGGACTGGTGGAACGACATGGGGCCAGAAGGCTTCCAGGAATCGCTGGTGTACTTGCGCACCGCTTATTCGGTCGATCCGCGAGGCTGGGCCAAGTTCGACTATGTCCGCATGCCCGAATATCGCTGGGGCATTTTGCTTGCGCCGCAAGAAGAGAACCGCGTCGTGCCCTTCGGCGAGCATTACGGCGAGCCGGCCTGGCAGGAAGTCCCGGGCGAGCATCGCGCCATGCTGCGCCGCCTGATCGTGATCCAGGGCGACACCGAGCCCGCCTCGGTCGAGCAGCAGCGCCATCTCGGCAAGACCGCGCCGTCGCTCTATGACATGCGCAATCTGTTCCAGGTCAATGTCGAGGAAGGCCGTCACCTCTGGGCGATGGTGTATCTGCTCCAGAAATATTTTGGCCGCGACGGCCGCGAAGAAGCCGATGATTTGCTGCGCCGCCGCTCGGGCGATGCCGATGCGCCGCGCATGCTGGGCGCCTTCAACGAGGCGACACCGGACTGGCTGTCCTTCTTCATGTTCACCTATTTCACCGACCGTGATGGCAAGATGCAGCTGCATTCGCTGGCGCAGTCGGGCTTCGATCCGCTGTCGCGCACCTGCCGCTTCATGCTCACGGAAGAGGCGCATCACATGTTCGTCGGCGAGACCGGCATCACCCGCGTCGTGCAGCGCACCTGCGATGCCATGCGCGAAGCCGCTATCACCGACCCCACCGACATCGCAAGAGTCCGCGCACTAGGGGTGATCGACCTGCCGACCATCCAGAAGAAGCTGAATCTGCACTACACGCTGTCGCTCGACCTGTTCGGCTCGGAAGTGTCGACCAATGCGGCCAATGCCTTCAACGCCGGCATCAAGGGCCGCTACCACGAGACCCAGATCGAGGACGATCACCAACTCAAGAACGCCACCTATCCGGTGCTCAAGTTCATCAACGGCGAGATCAAGCTGGTCGATGAGCCGGCGCTGACCGCGCTCAACATGCGCCTGCGCGACGATTACAGCCAAGACTGCGTCAAGGGCATGCTACGCTGGAACAAGGTGATCTCGACCGCAGGCTACGACTACAAGCTGACGCTGCCAAATGTCGCCTTTCATCGCCACATCGGCGAGTTCAAGGATATCCATGCTACGCCCGACGGCATCCTGATCGACGAGGCGACCTGGGCCAAGCGCAAGGACGAATGGCTGCCGTCGGCAAGCGACGGCGACTTCATCACCTCCTTGATGCAGCCCGTCACCGAAACCGGCAAGTTCGCCTCCTGGATTGCGCCGCCAAAGGTCGGCATCGACAACAAGCCCGGCGATTTCGAGTATGTGAAGATCGAGTCGTAAGCGTCGGGCCTGAGGCTCGCGCAACACAAACGGTGTCATCACCCGCGAAAGCGGGTGATCCAGCATTCCAGAGGTAGTCCTGGCTTTGCCGAGAAGCCGCGGCGTACTGGATGCCCCGCCTTCGCTGGGCATGACGGCGCGCGTGAGGCGAAAGCATCGAACCCCCGCAACCCCTCAGCTATCCCATCCGCTCCCCTTGATCCCCGGATTCGCATAGACGATGCCGCCGTCGACGGCGATGGTCGCGCCCACGACGTAATCCCCCGCGCGCGAGGCGAGATAGATCGCGGCGCCCGCCATGTCCTCGTCAGTGCCGATGCGCCCCGCGGGCACCCGCGTTGCGACCTCGTCGCCATGGTCGCGCGCGGCGCGGTTCATGTCGGACTGGAACGGCCCCGGCGCGATCGCCGTGACCACGACGTGGTCGGAGATCAGCTTCACCGCCATGCGCCGGGTCAGATGTATCAGTCCGGCCTTGCTCGCGGCATAGGAATAGGTCTCCATCGGATTGACGAAGATGCCGTCGATCGAGGCGATGTTGATCACCTTCGCCGGCCGTTCGGCGGAGGCTGCCGCGCGCAAGGGGCCGGCCAGCGCCTTGGTCAGGAAGAACGGCGCCTTGACGTTGAGGTCCATCACTTTGTCCCAGCCGCTCTCCGGAAACTCGTCGAAATCCGCACCCCAGGCCGCGCCCGCATTGTTGACGAGGATGTCGAGCTTCGGCTCGCGCTTGATGATCTCGGAGGCCAGCCTGTCGCAGCCTTCGACCGTCGAGATGTCAATCGGCAGCGCGATGCATTCGCCGTCATATCGCGCGCAGAGCTCCTTGGCGGTCTGCTCGCACGGCCCTGCCTTGCGCGCGGTGATGTAGACCTTCGCAGCACCTGCACTGAGAAAGCCCGCCGCGATCATCTTGCCGATGCCGCGCGAGCCACCGGTCACGAGCGCAACGCGGCTTTTGAGTGAATACAGATCGTTGAACATGGTGCCTCCCTTCGGTTGTCACGCGTTGTGGGCGCGGCCGGGAGGGGAGTCAATCTTGTCATCTCGGAGCGCCTGGGCGCATTGATCCACTCGGCGTCGTCCCGGCTAGGGCCCATGGGCCGCCGTCCGGACGACGGATGCGGTTGATGCTAAGCCGCCGCAATCCTGCGAAAGCCGTTCCACATCGCGGTCGCGGCGCCCGAGGTCAGCACCGGCAGAATTCGTGTGTCCTGGTAGTTGCCGTTGAGCGAAACGCGCGGCAGCGCGGTCATGTGGCCGGCGTTTTCGGCGAACAGCATGCCGGGCCGCGTGGTCACTGCCGTCTTGAACCCGGCTGCCGCAGCGAGCGCGAATTCACGCGCGCCCGCCGCTTCACGGTCGCCATAGGGATAGGCGAAGTGCTGCACGGGACGGCCGAGGGCTTGCTCGATCCGCGCGCGGCTCACCGCCATCTCGTGCGCGGCGATCCCCTCCGCCTGTTTGGCGAGATTGCAATGGCTGATGCTGTGTGCGCCGATCGTGACCAGGGGATCGGCGGCCAATGTCTTCACCTCGTCCCACGACAGGCAGAGGCTGCGGCACAGCGCTTCCATGTCGATGCCGTAATTCGTGCAGAGGCCTTCGATCTCGCGCTTGAGATCGTGTTCGCCCGGTAGCGCGCGCAGCCAGTCGTGCAAACGGTCGAATGCCGCCTGCTTGGCGGCGGGCGTCGTCGCATCGAGCCGCAGCGTGGAATGGCCGATTTTCACGTCGATCTGCTCGGCCTTGGCGATCGCCGCTTCCAGCGCCGTCCACCACAGACGTCCGGTGCCCTCGGCGAAATCGCTCGCGACATAGACCGCGAGAGGCGCGTCAAATTCGCGCAGCACCGGCAGCGCATGATCGAGATTGTCGCGATAGCCGTCGTCGAGGGTGAAGGCGGCGAAGCGGCGATCGAACCGGCCATGCACCAGCCGCTCATGCAACTCGTCCATGCCGATGATGTCGATGTCGCGCGCGCGCAGATGGCACAGCGTGGCGCGCAGGAATTCGGGCGTGACCTCGAGATGACGGTTCGGCTGGAATGCGGCCTCGCGGGCCGGCCGCACATGGTGCAGCATGAAAATGGCACCGACGCCCGACAAAAGCGGGCGCAACAGATGGTGCGCCCCGCTGAAATAGAGTGCTTCCAGCCCGGCGCGGATGACGTTGTTACGCAGTTGCTTCATGGCCGGCTGGCGGACTCTGGCATTCCGCCTTCAACTTACGGGAGAACCCTTGAACAAAAAGTTATTCCAATTGTCGACGCCGGGCCTCCAGAAGGGCACCATTTCCGGTTTGACAGCCTGCCAAGGGTTTGTTTTGTCTCCGGTTCCAGAGTTCGGGTCGTCGAATGCAGAAGCTTTTCAGGTGGGCCAGCAAATGGTGGCCAGGGCTGATCCCCCTTGTCGTCATGTGGGGATTTGCGGCCTGGAATAACACGTTGCCGGTCGAGGCGGACCTGTCGGCCCGCAGCGCGGCGGCGCTCAAGGATACCGTTCTGGACAAGACCCGGATCGCGGTCGACGGCCGCGACGTCAGCCTGGCGGCGGATGCGTTCTCCGAGGAAGGACGCCGCGATGCCGTGACGGCGGTCGAAGCCGTCCCCGGTGTGCGGCTGGTCGACGACCGGACCCGCCTTGTTCCCGAGGCCAAACCCTTCGTCTGGAATGCCGAACGTGACGTGGTGCGGGTGACCCTGTCGGGCTCCGCGCCGCTGCCCTCGATGCGGGCGCGTCTGACCGAGGCGGCGCGCAAGGAAGTCGCCGGCGTCGAGGTGACCGATCAGATGGGCTTGGCGCGCGGTGCGCCGCCACGGTTCGAGGCCGCCGCGACATTGCTGCTCGATCAGATTGGCAAGCTCAAGGACGGCAAGATCACGATAACCGACACCAAGGTCAATCTGTCGGGCATGGCGCGCGAACTCGGTGGTCGCGAGGCGATTGCGGCCGCACTGAAAAACCTGCCGGAGGGTTTTTCGATCGCCGCCAACGACGTCAAGGCGCCGCCCTACATCTTCCAGGCCTACAAGGATCCGGTGGCCGCGACGCTGACGCTGACAGGCTATGTCCCGGACAGCAATGTGCACGCGGCGATCGCAACCAGCGCCTCGCGAAAGTTCTTCAACGAGAAGGTCGTGGACAATCTCAAGGCCAGCATCGGGGCGCCCGGCTCGTTCAACACCGCCATTGTCGCAGCGCTCGGCGCGCTGTCGCGGCTGTCCACCGGCACGCTCGTGGTCACGGATCGCGAGGTGAAGCTGTCGGGCGATGCACTCTATGAAGGTGCCGCCAGTGACATCCGCGCAGGGCCGGGCAAGGACTTCCCGAAGAACTGGCAATACAAGCCGGAGATTACGGTGA
The DNA here is from genome assembly GCF_023074095.1 of Bradyrhizobium sp. 137. Classification (NCBI taxonomy): domain Bacteria; kingdom Pseudomonadati; phylum Pseudomonadota; class Alphaproteobacteria; order Hyphomicrobiales; family Nitrobacteraceae; genus Bradyrhizobium; species Bradyrhizobium sp. 137. Next base: position 66,661 of record NZ_JADPKU010000055.1, on the reverse strand, counting down.
AGCCTGCGGCAGGCCCCGTCGACGGCACCGTGTGCCAGCAATTGTTCTCGGATCTCCTGGCCAAGGGCAAGATCCGCTTCACGGCGAAGCGCGCCGATATCGATCCGGATTCCGCCGGCATTCTCGACCATCTGATCGAGACGGCGTTGCGCTGTCCCACCGCCAATATCGAGGTCGCCGGGCATACCGACGCCGACGGCGAGGATTCCTTCAACCTGGCTCTCTCGGAGAAGCGCGCGCAGGCGGTGATCGATTATCTGGTCAAGGCCGGCCTGCCCGCCAGCCGCTTCACTGCGGTCGGCCACGGCAGCACGCAGCCCCTCGCCGGCAACGACACCGACGACGGCAAGGCGCAGAACCGCCGCATCGAATTTCTGGTGAGGTGATGATGCCCTATCTGGCTTCGTTCCATATGGGTTGGCTGGTCGGCTCGCTGCTGCTGGGCTTTTGCATGGGCTGGATCTCCGTGGTCCAGCGTGGCAACGGCACCTCGAAGGTGACCGCGCGGTGGCTCGCCGCGCTTGCCGCCGCCATGGTCGCGGCGTCGTTTGCGCACGTGGTCCCCGGCCGCTTCGGCTATTGGCTCGACCTTGGCCTGATCATGTTCGCGTGTTATCTCGTTGGTTGCACCATCGGTGCCTGGCTGCGCGACCGGGTAGTCTCGCGAAGCACGCCGCCAGCAGTGTGAAGCCTGAAGCTCTGACTGATCGGCGGAGCTTGCCTCTTTCATTACGGTAACACATTGATCAAACAAGTATATTGCCGAAACGGGAGGTCTGGTTGACAATAATACGTACGTGCGTATTATCGCTTAATGCCAAAGCCCTCGCTCAAAGACGCCATCCTCGACGCCGGCCTCAAAGTCATGTTCCGGACCGGCTATCACGGTACCAGCGTACGTGACGTCACCGCTGCGGCGGGCGCCCCGCAGGGGTCCTTCACCAATCATTTTCGTTCCAAGGAGGCGTTCGCCTCCGAGGTGCTCGACCGCTACTTCGCCATCACCAGGGGATTGGTCGCGGAAGCCCTCGACGACACCTCGCTGACGCCGCGGGCTCGGCTCAGGCGCTATCTCGACATCATCACCGGTCGGCTCGAGGCCGACGGCTATGGTCGCGGCTGCCTGATCGGGGACCTCAGTCTCGAAGCGGCCGGCAGCAGCGAGATGCTGCGCACCCGTCTTGCCGAAATTTTTGCCGAGTGGCGCATGCCCTTCGCGGCCTGCATAGCCGGGGCACAGACGCGCGGCGAAATCGCGTCCGATTTCGAGGCCGAGGAGCTTGCCGACTTCCTGCTTGCGTCCTGGCAGGGGGCGATCCTGCGCATGAAAGTCGACCGCAATCCGGACGCGCTCGAACGTTTCAAGACTATCGCATTTCAAACTGTGTTCAGGGAGCCAACATGAGCAAGCCAGTCAACATGGAAATGCGCACCGCGTCCGTGCTTGGGAGCACGATGGCTTACCGCGCGACAGGAGGGCGCGATCAGCCGGTCGCGTTGTTCTTGCACGGCAATCCCACCTCCTCGCACATCTGGCGCAACATCCTGCCGCTGGTGGCGCCGGTCGCGCATTGCATCGCGCCCGACCTCATCGGCTTCGGCGAGTCCGGCAAGCCCGACATCGCCTACCGCTTCGTTGATCACGCCGGCTACCTTGATGCGTTGATTGAACAGCTCGGCTTGTCCTCGGCTTATCTCGTTGCCCAGGATTGGGGCACTGCGCTCGCATTTCATCTCGCCGCGCGCCGTCCGACCTTCGTGCGCGGCCTCGCCTTCATGGAGTTCATCCGACCGATGCCGAGCTGGCAGGATTTTCACCAGACCGACGCGGCGCGCCAGACCTTCCGCAAGTTCAGGACGCAGGGCGAGGGCGAGGCGATGGTTCTGGAGGCGAATGCCTTCGTTGAGCGCGTGCTGCCCGGCGGCATCATGCGCACGCTGAGCGAGGAGGAGATGGCGCCCTATCGCGCGCCGTTTCCGACGCGGGAGAGCCGCCGTCCCGTCCTCGCCTTCCCCCGTGAGCTGCCGATCGCAGGCGAGCCAGCCGATGTCTACGCAGCGCTGCAATCGGCGCATGCATCGCTCGCCGAAGCGTCATATCCAAAGCTGCTGTTTGCAGGCGAGCCGGGTGCGCTCGTCGCTCCGGAATTTGCCGAGACGTTCGCTGCCTCGCTCAAGCACTGCGCGCTTGTCCGTCTCGGGCCGGGCCTGCACTATCTTCAGGAGGATCACGCGGAAGCGATTGGCCGCTCCGTCGCCGGCTGGATCGCCGGCATCGAAGCGGTGCGTCCGCAACTCGCGGCCTGAAGGAGGACGAGATGTCTGCCGTGACCATCATTTGTTGCCGCCCGTGCGGATACGAGAAGCGCGCCAGAGACGTGGCTGCGGCGCTCCGCCGGCAACTGGCGCTGGAGTCGGACCTCGTCCCCGGCAAGGGCAAGATCTTCCAGATCAGGCTCGGCGACCGGATCGTCGCCAGCCGCAGCAAGGGGCACTTTCCCGGCGCCGATGATATCGTCGCGGCCGCGCGGCACTGACGCGGGGAGGGCTTTGCCAATGTCGATTGCCTGGACCGACGATCTCGCCGCCGTGGATTGGCACGAGCTTTCCGAGCTCTATCGCATCGCGCCGCTCGGCCACAAGACGCCGACCGATCTTGCGCTCGTGTTCGGCAACAGCATGTTTCGCACCTTTGCTTGTGACGAGGGGCGGCTGATCGGTGCCGGGCGCGTGCTGGCCGACGGTCGCGACTGCGCCTATCTCTGCGATGTTGCCGTGCACCCTGATCGTCAGGGACAGGGCCTTGGCCGCGAGATCATCGAGCGCTTGCTTGTGCGATGCCGGACCCACCGGAAAATCATCTTCTACGCGGTCCCCGGCAAAGAGGGTTTTTACGAACGTCTGGGTTTCCGGCGGATGACCACGGCCATGGCGATTTTCGAGGATCAGGCCGGTGCCCATCGCCGCGGCTATGTAACCGCGCCTTGAGTCCATTCTGCGCCCAGCACCCTTCCGGCGCATTCGAATCCGTGAACAATGTCCGGGTCGGCCCCTCTTTCAACAGGCCGGCGTGCCCCATAGATTGACGTCGGCTTAAGCCGTGACGGAACATTGTGCGGTTGAAATCATCAAAACTTCATGGCGTCTGCGCAGGATTGCCAAGGAGATTCGCATTAAGCCTTGCCGCCGAAGGCGCCAAACCTTGCATCAGGAGCCCCCAACCTGCCTAAAACATTGAAGGCACGTGTTTTTGTTCGAATTGGCGAATTCCACTTCGTCCGAAAACGCGCTAGTGGAGGGGCAGGGGGCATGCGCGATGCCGGAGCCGGTTCGTCGAGTGCCCGTGCGTCGTCCGCCTGTCCGCCGGCCACCCTGGCCGCTGAAGCGTTGTTCGAGGTCTAGATGCTGGAAGCCATCCGCAGAGCGACGACGTTTCTGCGCCAGAAGCAAGTCCTGCATAAGCTTGGAGTTGTGATCAGCGTCGCGGTCATCGGCATCGCTTGCTATGTGCTTTACCACATGCTGCGAGGCATCGATCGCAACGAGGTCATCGAGGCAATCAAAAGTACCGAGCCGAGCCAGATTGCGATGGCTGCGCTGTTCGTGGCTGCGGGCTATTTCACCCTGACCTTCTACGACCTGTTCGCCACGCGTGCGATCGGGCACGCCCATGTGCCCTACCGGATCAACGCGCTTGCCGCCTTCACCAGCTATTCGATCGGCCACAATGTCGGCGCCAGCGTCTTCACTGGCGGTGCGGTGCGCTACCGCATCTATTCGGCCTATGGGCTGAACGCGATCGACGTCGCCAAGATCTGCTTCCTCGCCGGCCTGACCTTCTGGCTCGGCAATGCCGCCGTGCTCGGCCTCGGCATCTCCTACCATCCGGAGGCCGCCGCCGCGATCGACCAACTGCCGGCCTGGCTGAACCGGACGCTGGCGCTGATGATCATCGTGGGGCTGGTCGCTTATGTGGTATGGGTCTGGACCCAGCCGCGGGTGGTCGGCCGGGGGCCTTGGACCGTAGTGCTGCCGGGCGGCCCGCTGACGCTGCTCCAGATCGCGATCGGCATTGTCGATCTCGGTTTCTGCGCGCTCGCGATGTACGTGCTGGTCCCGGACGAGCCCAATCTCGGCTTCGTCGTGGTCGCAGTGATCTTCGTCTCGGCGACACTGCTCGGCTTTGCCAGCCATTCACCCGGAGGTCTTGGCGTGTTCGACGCCGCCATGCTGGTCGGCCTCTGGCAGATGGACCGGGAGGAGCTTCTGGGTGGAATGCTCCTGTTCCGCGTCCTCTATTATCTGTCCCCCTTCGTCATATCTGTAATCTTGCTGACGTTTCGGGAAGTTATAATCGGCGCACGTTCGAAGCGCTTGCAGCAGGCGGCGCTCAAGCTCGATCCCGGTCCGGCGCGTGAGGCCGCCTATGTGAGAGAGCGCAGCGACAGCGGCGCCTGACCGACGCAGGCCTTTTAGGAGAAGCCCTCCCCGATGGCGATCGACGCCCCATCTTCTCCCTCCAGCCAGCCCTGGTCCGACCGGCTGCGACACTCGACCATCGTGCTGATCGCCGCGGCGCTGGCGCTGTCCGTCGTGGTTTCGCTCGGCGAATTGTCGGTGCTGCACGCTGCCACCGTATTCCTCTGCATTGCAGCCGCGGCGCTGATTCCCTGGCGCCTGCACGATCCCGCCGCCTCGCGCGACGACGTCAGGCGCATCAATCCGGTCGAGAGCGCGGCGGTGGCCGCGGTCGTTGCCGGCATGCCGGATCCTGCGGTGCTGCTCGACCGCGCCGGCCGCGTCATCCACCTCAATGCCGCCGCCGCCCAGCTCGCGCCGGCGCTGCGCAGGAACGAGCTTGCCCAGTTCGCGTTGCGCTCGCCGGAGATTATCACGGCCTTGCGCGAGGCGATCGCGACCACCGAGCCGCGGCGCGCGACCTATCTCGATCATGTTCCGGTCGATCGCTGGATGGAGCTCATGATCACGCCGGTGCCGGTGCCGACCACCTTCGGCGGCGCCGACAAGTGCATGCTGATGACCTTCCACGACCAGACGCCGCTGCGGCGGGTCGAGGAGATGCGGGCCGATTTCGTCGCCAATGCCAGCCACGAGCTGCGCACTCCGCTCGCCGCACTGTCGGGCTTCATCGACACACTCCAGGGCCAGGCCAAGGACGATCCAAAAGCGCGCGAGCGCTTCCTCGGCATCATGCACAACCAGGCCACCCGCATGGCGCGCCTGATCGACGATTTGCTGTCGCTGTCGCGGGTCGAATTGTCGGCCCATGTCCGCCCCGACACCCTGGTCGATCTCTTGCCGATCATCCGCCAGGTCGCGGACGGGCTCGAACCGCTGGCGCGGGAGCGCCAGGTCGATGTCGAGACCCATCTGCCGGAAGCCGCCGTGATGATCGCGGGCGACCGCGAGGAGCTGCTCCGCCTGTTCGAGAACCTGATCGAGAACGCGCTCAAATACGGCGCATCGGGCGGACGCGTCATTGTGTCGCTGACCTCAAGCGCGGTCACTGATGGGGCTCAGGAAATCCGCGTCATGGTCCGGGATTTCGGCCCCGGCATCGCACCGGAGCACCTGCCCCGGCTGACGGAGCGCTTCTACCGGGTCGACGTCGGCGACAGCCGCGCGCAGGGCGGAACCGGGCTCGGATTATCGCTGGTGAAACATATTCTTAACCGTCATCGCGGCCGGCTTCTGATCGAAAGCGTCCCCCGGCAGGGCGCCACTTTTACCGCCTGTTTTCCCCAGACGAGGACTTCGGCTGCGACCTGAAAATCAAGCGATTCCAATTGCTTGAGGGTGTCATCCAGCTGTCACGAAACCTTCGTAAAAGCACAGCCGACCGCTCCTAAAGGGGCGGCGCGGGGAGCGCGATCGGGCGCGGACGGCGCTTCGCTCCCCCTGTATGGAGACCAGCATGAATTTCCTCAAAACGATCGTCGCTGCCGGCTTGGTCGCCGCCTCGGCGACGGCGGCCTTTGCTGCCGATATCACGGGTGCCGGTGCGACGTTCCCGTTCCCGATCTATTCAAAGTGGGCTGATGCCTACAAGAAGGAGACCGGCAACGGTCTGAATTACCAGTCGATCGGCTCGGGCGGCGGTATCAAGCAGATCCTGGCTAAGACCGTGACCTTCGGCGCCAGCGACGCGCCGCTCAAGGCCGAGCAGCTCGAGAAGGACGGTCTCGTGCAGTGGCCGATGGTGATGGGCGCCATCGTCCCCGTCGTCAACCTCGAGGGCGTGAAGCCCGGCGAGCTGGTGTTCGACGGCGAGACGCTGGCCAACATCTATCTCGGCAAGATCACCAAATGGGACGACGCCGCGATCAAGAAGCTCAATCCGAACGTGAAGCTGCCGGCGGAGGCGATCACCGTGGTCCGCCGTTCCGACGGTTCGGGCACCACCTTCAACTTCACCAACTATCTCTCCAAGGCCAGCGCGGACTGGAAGAGCAAGGTCGGCGAAGGCACCGCGGTGGAGTGGCCGGTCGGCGTCGGCGCCAAGGGCAACGAAGGCGTGTCGGGCAACATCAGCCAGACTAAGAACTCGATCGGCTATGTCGAGTACGCCTATGCCAAGCAGAACAAGCTGACCTACACCGGTCTCGTCAACAAGGCCGGCAAGCCGGTGCAGCCGACCGTCGAGGCCTTCCAGGCCGCCGCCTCCAACGCCGACTGGGCCAAGGCTCCCGGCTATTACGTCATCCTGACCGACCAGCCGGGCGAGAAGTCCTGGCCGATCACGGCGGCGACCTTCATCCTGATGCACAAGTCTGCGACCGACAAGGCCGCCTCCCAGGAAGCCATCAAGTTCTTCCGCTGGGCGTTCAAGAACGGTGGCAAGGCGGCTGAAGAACTCGACTACATCCCGATGCCGGACAGCGTCGTCCAGCTGATCGAGAAGACCTGGGCCGCCGAGATCAAGAGCTGAGGCGAACGGCTCTCATGTCCCGGACGCGCAGCAGCGTGAAATGCTGCTGCGCTGCGCCGGGACAACAACCGGGCCCCGATCAGCGTCGTGCTGTGTCGGGGGCGCGGGACCGGCAACAAGCGTCTATAAATCTGGGTACAGGGGATCGGCGTGGCAGAGATGGCCGTTCAGAGCGACGTAATCGACGACGCCGGACCGTATGACCGCGCCAAGGCCTTGAGCGCGTTCAAGCTCGGCGACGTCACCTTCTACTGGATCACGCGACTTTCCGCGATCTCGGTGCTGCTGATCCTCGGTGGCATCATCATTTCGCTGATCGTTGGCGCCTTCCCCGCGATGAAGGAATACGGCCTCTCGTTCCTATGGACGCAGCGCTGGGCGCCGTCGGCCGATCCGCCCGTGCTCGGCGCGCTCGGGCCGATGTACGGCACGCTCGTCACCTCCTTCATCGCGATGCTGATCGCCATTCCGGTCGGTCTCGGTATTGCGATCTTCCTCACCGAGCTCTGCCCGCAATGGCTGCGCCGCCCGATCGGCATGGCGATCGAGCTGCTCGCCGGCATTCCCTCGATCATCTACGGCATGTGGGGCTTCTTCGTGCTGGGCCCGTTCCTGGCCAACACCTTCCAGCCGTTCATGATCAGGGTCTTCGACGGCGTCCCCGTGCTGGGGGCGATCTTCGCAGGTCCGCCGTCCTATCTCAGCCTGTTCAATGCCGCGCTGATCCTCGCCATCATGGTGCTGCCCTTCATCACCTCGATCTCGGTCGACGTGTTCAAGACGGTGCCGCCGGTGCTGAAGGAAGCCGCCTACGGCGTCGGCTGCACCACCTGGGAAGTCGTCCGCAGCGTGGTGATCCCCTACACCCGCGTCGGCATCATCGGCGGCGTCATGCTGGCGCTCGGTCGCGCGCTCGGCGAGACGATGGCGGTGACCTTCATCATCGGCAACTCGTTCCGCATCTCCTCGTCGATCTTCGCTCCGGGCACCACGATCTCGGCGGCGATCGCCTCCGAATTCGCCGAGAGTGACGGCCTGCACCAGTCCGGCCTGATCCTGCTCGGCCTGCTCCTGTTCGTGCTGACGTTCTTCGTGCTCGCGGCCGCGCGGCTGATGCTGATGCGGCTGGAAACCAAGGCCGGAAAGTGACGCCATGAACCCGATCTATTCGCGCCGTCGCCGCTGGGACATCGTCATCCGCGGTCTCTGCATCGCAGCCGCCGCCTTCGGCGTCACTTGGCTCGCGCTGATTCTGATCACGCTGCTTTACAATGGCCTGGCCGGGCTCAACTACCAGGTCTTCACCGAGAACACGCCCCCGCCCGGATCGAACGAGGGCGGCCTGCTCAACGCCATCGTCGGCTCGCTGATCATGACCGTGATCGGCGTCGGCATCGGCGCGCCGCTCGGCCTGTTCGCCGGCACCTATCTCGCCGAGTACGGCCGCAACGACAAGCTGACCTCGGTGATCCGCTTCATCAACGACATCCTGCTCTCGGCGCCTTCGATCATCATCGGCCTGTTCATCTACGGCGCGGTGGTGGTGCCGATGCGCGGCTTCTCGGCGATCGCCGGCGCGCTGGCGCTCGCCGTGATCGTGATCCCGGTCGTGGTGCGCACCACCGAAGACATGTTGCTGCTGGTGCCGAACCCGCTGCGTGAGGCTGCCAGCGCGCTCGGCCTGCCGCGCTCGCTGGTGATCAAACGGATCGCCTATCGTGCCGCGCGCTCCGGCCTGATCACCGGCGTGCTGCTGGCGACTGCGCGCGTCGCCGGCGAGACCGCGCCGCTGCTGTTCACGGCGCTGTCGAACCAGTTCTTCAGCCTCGGCCTCGACAAGACGATGGCCAACCTGCCTGTCACCATCAACAACTTCGTGCAGAGCCCCTACGCCTATTGGAAGCAGCTCGCCTGGAGTGGGGCGCTGCTCATCACCCTGACCGTGCTTGCCCTGAACATTGGCGCGCGCATCCTTGGCGCCGAGAGGACTGCAAAATGAGTGAAATGTCTGTTTCCGTAAGTGCGCCGACCGTTCATCCCGGCTCACAGCCGCTACCCGAGGCGCCTGCCAAGGTCACCGCGCGCAACCTCAATTTCTACTACGGTGAGCACCACGCGCTGAAGAACATCAATCTGGCCCTCGGCACCAACCGCGTCACGGCCTTCATCGGCCCGTCGGGCTGCGGCAAGTCGACCCTGCTGCGCATCTTCAACCGGATGTACGATCTCTATTCGGGCCAGCGCGCCACCGGCCAGCTGTTGCTCGACCAGACCAATATCCTCGATCCCAAGCTGGACCTCAACCTGCTGCGCGCCCGGGTCGGCATGGTGTTCCAGAAACCGACGCCGTTCCCGATGACGATCTACGAGAACATCGCCTTCGGCATCCGCCTCTACGAGAAGATCTCGAAGTCCGAGATGGACGACCGCGTCGAGAAGGCGCTGCGCGGCGGCGCGCTGTGGAACGAGGTCAAGGATAAGCTCAACGCGTCCGGCTTGTCGCTCTCCGGCGGCCAGCAGCAGCGCCTCTGCATCGCCCGCACGGTCGCGGTGCGGCCCGAAGTGATCTTGTTCGATGAGCCCTGCTCGGCGCTCGACCCGATCTCGACCGCCAAGGTCGAGGAGCTGATCCAGGAATTGTCCGAGAACTACACGATCGCGATCGTCACCCACAGCATGCAGCAGGCGGCGCGCGTCTCTGATAAAACCGCCTTCATGTATCTCGGCGAGCTGATCGAGTTCGACGACACCAGCAAGATCTTCACGTCGCCGAGCGACCGGCGTACGCAGGATTACATCACCGGCCGGTTCGGCTGAGGAGACGGGACATGGGTACTGAACATACCGCAAAGGCCTTCGATACCGACCTCCAGGAGCTCACTCGCCTCGTCGCCGAGATGGGCGGCATCGCCGAGCGCATGATCGTCGATTCCGTCGACGCGCTGATCCGCCGCGACGTCGCGCTCGGCCAGCGCGTCGTCACCACCGATGCCGAGCTCGACGCGCTTCAGAAGCGCATCGAGGAGCGCGCCGTGCTCACCATCGCCCGCCGCCAGCCGATGGCGGTGGATTTACGCGAGATCGTCGGCGCCATGCGCGTTGCCACCGATCTCGAGCGCATCGGCGACCTCGCCAAGAACATGGGCAAGCGCGTTGCGGCGCTGGAGACGGACTTCCATCCGCTGAAACTGTTCCGCGGCCTGGAGCACATGACCGACCTCGTGCAGCAGCAGGTCAAGTCGGTGCTGGATGCCTATGCCGCGCACGATTTGCCGGCGGCGATGGCGGTGTGGAAGGGCGACGAGGAAGTGGACGCCATCTGCACCTCTCTGTTCCGCGAGCTCCTCACCTATATGATGGAGGATCCGCGCAACATCTCGTTCTGCATCCATCTGATGTTTTGCGCCAAGAACATCGAGCGCATCGGTGATCACGCCACCAACATCGCCGAGACCGTGTTCTACATGATCGAGGGGCAGGCGATCACCGACAAGCGGCCGAAGGGCGACATGACGACCTTCGCCACGACGGTACCGAATACCTAGGGAGCGACGACAACATGGGCGCACGCATTATGGTGGTTGAGGACGAGGAAGCTCTCACCGAGCTTCTCCGTTACAACCTCGAAGGCGACGGCTATGACGTGGAGACGGTAATGCGCGGCGACGACGCCGACACCCGCCTCAAGGAACACATCCCCGATCTGATCGTGCTCGACTGGATGCTGCCGGGACTGTCCGGCATCGAGTTGTGTCGGCGGCTGCGCACCCGTCCCGAGACCAAGCAGCTCCCGATCATCATGCTGACCGCGCGCGGCGAGGAAAGCGAGCGGGTGCGGGGTCTTGCGACCGGCGCCGATGACTACATCGTCAAGCCGTTCTCGGTGCCGGAGCTGCTCGCGCGCGTGAAGGGCCTTCTGCGGCGCGCAAGCCCCGAGCGGCTCGCCACCGTGCTCGCCTATGGCGACATCGAGCTCGATCGCGACAAGCGCCGCGTCGCGCGCTCGGGCCGGCCGATCGATCTCGGCCCGACCGAATATCGCCTGCTGGAGTTCTTCCTGGAGCATCCCGGCCGCGTGTTCTCGCGCGAGCAGCTGCTCGACAGCGTCTGGGGCCGCGACATCTACATCGACGAGCGCACCGTCGACGTCCATATCGGCCGCCTGCGCAAGCTGCTCAATCTCGGCCGCGAGCAGGACCCGATCCGCACCGTCCGCGGCGCGGGTTATGCGCTGGATGATCGGTTTGCAAAGGCGGAGCAGACGTAGGCCCAACTGCGTCACCAAGCTCGGTCGTCGTCCCGGACAAGCGTAGCTCCCGGCAACGCGCAGCGTTGTCCGGAGCGAAGCGCCGATCCGGACGCATAGCCACAGGACGTGGTTGTTGCGCGAAAAGGTAACTCCGAGTCCCCGTAACCACGGCTTGCGGTGGCTATCGGTCCCGGTCCGGCGCTTCGCTTGTCCGGGACGACGTCGGGTTTGTTGCGCCGTCACCGCGTGACGGCTGCCGGTTCGATCTCAGGAAATAATCACCGCGTGCTCGGCTTCGGTGCCGCCCGCCGGCGATCCGCTGCCGGCTGATAGGCGACGCGCGAGTGCTGGGCGCAGTAGGGCAGGCCTGACAGCGCCTTGCCGCCACAGAAGAAGAAGTCCGGGCTGGAGGGATCGCCGACCGGCCAGTGGCACGTCGCCTCGTTCAATTCCAGCAGCGACAGCCGCTGACTCATCGGCACCACGTTGTCGTAGGTGACCGGTTCGGCCTCCACCTCGACCTCGAAGGCCTGCGCCAGCGCGGTGTTGCCGCGCGAGATCGGCCGGGTCACCCGCATCATATGCTGCGCGGGCCGCGCCTTGCGCGGCCGCGGCGCTGCCGATGAAGGGCTCTTGGCGCGGCCCGACAGGCCGAGCCTGTGCACTTTGCCGATCACGGCATTGCGGGTCACATTGCCGAGCTCGGCCGCGATCTGGCTGGCCGAAAGTCCGGCCTCCCAGAGCTTTTTCAGCTGCTCGACGCGATCGTCGGACCAGGTCAAAACCGTCATTGCACCCTTTCCCTCGTTGCGCGCCGCCATCCTGGGGCCTCACAGCGAATGCTTAAGCCTTGAAAAACCCGTGCCGTCAGAATCCCTTAAGGCTCGCCGGGCGCGTGACTGACGCCCGAACGTTTACGCCGGTACATGAGGACTCTTGGGATCAGAACCGCTGCACGAGATGTCGTATCTGACAGTCCAAACGCTACAATATGGCGTGACTCCCGCGCAAGAGTCCGCCGACTCGCTTCCACATGTTCCGTGGTGAAAACCCCGCAAGATCGGCACCGCAAGACTACGGATTTCGCGTTTCGCGAGGCTTTCCGGGCGGCATTGACACCCGTCTTGCCAGGCATAAGATGGTGACGCGTGCCGCCCTTAAAAGGCGGCACGTTTCGTTTTCCGGACCGGTCAATGGTGCGCTGCGCAAGGCATGCCAGGCAGGTCTCAACGTCCAAATGCAACATCCACGTGATGGTCATGACCAACAGCGCCGCGCCGCATCTGCTTCCCGTTTTCGCCAGGGCGGACCTTGGCTTCGAGCGCGGCGAAGGCTGCTGGCTGATCGCGACCAATGGCGATCGCTATCTCGATTTCACCTCGGGCGTCGCCGTGAACGCGCTCGGCCACGCCCATCCTGCGTTGGTCAAGGCATTGCAGGAGCAGGCGACCAAGCTCTGGCACATGTCGAACCTGTTCCAGAGTCCCGATGGCGAACGGCTTGCAACGCGTTTGTGCAACGAAAGTTTCGCGGACTTCGTGTTCTTCTGCAATTCCGGCGCCGAAGCGTTGGAATGCGTGATCAAGGTCGTGCGGCGCTATCATGCCGCCAAAGGCCATCCCGATCGCTATCGCATGATCACCTTCGAAGGCGCCTTCCACGGCCGCACGCTGGCGACGTTGGCGGCGACGGGCTCGGCAAAATATCTTGAAGGTTTCGGCCCGCCCATGGATGGCTTCGACCAGGTCCCGCATGGCGATATCGAGGCCGTGAAGAAGGCGATCGGTCCGCAGACCGCCGGCATCCTGATCGAGCCGATCCAGGGCGAGGGCGGTGTGCGTTCGTCAACACCCGCCTTCCTCAAGGCGCTGCGTCAGCTCTGTGACGAGAAGGGCCTGTTGCTCGCGTTCGACGAGGTGCAGACCGGCATGGGCCGCACCGGCGATCTGTTCGCGCATCGCCGTCTCGGCGTCACCCCCGACGTGATGTCGCTGGCGAAAGCGCTCGGTGGCGGCTTCCCGATCGGCGCTTGTGTTGCCACCGCGGAAGCGGCCTCCGGCATGACGCCCGGCTCGCACGGCTCGACCTTCGGCGGCAATCCGCTCGCGATTTCCGCTGCGAACGCCGTGCTCGACGTCATGCTCGAGCCCGGCTTTTTCGATCACGTGCAGAGGATGTCGCTGCTGCTCAAGCAGAAGCTCGCCTCGGTGATCGATCGCTATCCTGATGTCGTCAGCGAAGTCCGTGGTGAGGGGCTCCTGATCGGCATCAAGGCGGTCGTGCCTTCGGGTGATCTCGTTACCGCCCTGCGCAACGAAAAGCTGCTCACCGTCGGCGCCGGCGACAATGTGGTGCGCTTCCTACCGCCTCTGATCGTCACCGAAGCCGAGATCGAGGACAGCGTCGGGCGGCTCGAGCGCGCCTGCGCGGCGATCTCGTGCAGTCAGACCAAGCGGGCGGCAAGCTGATGAGCAATTCGCCAAAGCACTTCCTCGACATCAACGAGCTCCCGCTGTCGGAGCTCAAGCGCATGCTCGCCGCATCCTCCGCCATGAAGGCGAAGCAGAAGGCGCATCAGCCGGTCAGGCCGCTCGAAGGCAAGACGCTGGCGATGATCTTCGAGCGCCCCTCGACGCGGACGCGGGTGTCGTTCGACGTCGCCATGCGCCAGCTCGGCGGCGAGCCCATCATGCTCACCGGCGCCGAAATGCAGCTCGGCCGGGGCGAGACCATCGCCGACACCGCGCGCGTGCTGTCGCGCTATGTCGACGCCATCATGATCCGCATCCTCAATCACGAGGCGCTGCTGGAGCTTGCGGCCCATGCGACCGTGCCCGTCATCAACGGCCTGACGCGCCGTTCGCACCCTTGCCAGGTGATGGCCGACCTCATGACCTATGAGGAGCATCGCGGCCCGATCGAGGGCAAGACGGTGGCCTGGACAGGCGACGACAACAACGTGCTGGCGTCCTGGGCCCACGCCGCCGAGCGCTTCAAGTTCCAGCTCAACGTCGCAACGCCGCCGGAGCTCGCGCCGAAAAAGGCGATGCGCGATTGGATCAAGATGACCAATGCGCCGATCGTGCTCGGCACCGATCCGGAAGCCGCCGTGAGGGGCGCCGACTGCGTCGTCACCGACACCTGGGTGTCGATGGGCGACAAGGAAGGCGAGCACCGCCACAACGTGCTCAAGCCCTACCAGGTCAATGCCAAGCTGATGTCGCTGGCCAAGCCCGACGCGCTGTTCATGCACTGCCTGCCTGCCCATCGCGGCGAGGAGGTCACGGATGAAGTGATCGACGGCCCGCAATCGGTCGTGTTCGACGAGGCCGAAAACCGCCTGCACGCGCAGAAGGGCATTCTGGCCTGGTGCTTTGACGCGGTGAAGTAGCGCAGCCTGGTGAAGGCGAAGTGGGTTTGGTTCGTCGTCCTGGCGAGAAGCCGGGACGACGCCGAACCAGCAGTATCGTGTGTGATCATAACTGCCTCGGGAACACTCCCTCGCGCCCCCTTCCATTTCCCACCTCCGACCCCAGATACACGGCCATGGTTTCCCAATCCCCTGACATGAAAACCGGGCCAGAAGGCCCGGTTCGCGCGCCATCACCGGTTCCGATCGATGACGCCGTGCTGCCCTACGAGGTCGACGCACTCGACGTGCGCGGCCGCTTGGTGCGGCTCGGTCCGGCGCTCGACGACATTCTCACCAAGCACGATTATCCCGCTCCCGTCGGCAAGCTGCTCGGCGAGGCCATCGTGCTGACGACGTTGCTCGGCTCGGCGCTGAAATTCGAGGGCCGCTTCATCCTCCAGGCCCAAACCGACGGTCCGGTGTCGTTCCTTGTCGTCGACTACATGGCGCCGGATCGCCTGCGCGCCTATGCGCGTTTCGATGCCGCGCGTCTCGGTAACGCCAAAGATTCCGGCACGCTGCTCGGCCGCGGTCATCTCGCCATGACCATCGACCAGGGCCCCGACATGAGCCGTTACCAGGGTCTGGTCGCGCTCGACGGTGGCAGCCTGGAAGAGGCCGCTCACGAATATTTCCTCCGCTCCGAGCAGATCCCGACGCGCGTGCGTCTTGCGGTCGGCGAGGAGTGGCGCAGTAGCGACGGCGGCAAGCATCGCTGGCGCGCCGGTGGCATGTTGATGCAGTTTCTGCCCAAGGCGCCGGAGCGCGCGCGGCAGGCGGACCTGCATCCCGGGGATGCGCCCGAAGGCAGCGAGGTGCACAGCGTCGCCGAAGACGACGCCTGGGTCGAGGCGCGCTCGCTGATCGAGACCGTCGAGGACGTCGAGCTGATCGATCCCGAGCTCTCCGGCGAGCGGCTGCTGTTTCGCCTCTTCCACGAGCGCGGCGTGCGCGTGTTCAATTCGCAGGTTCTGGAAGCGCGGTGCTCCTGCTCGCGCGATGCGGTTGCCTCGATGCTCAAGAGCTTCTCGCCCGACGATCGCGCCGCGATGGTCAAGGACGACAAGGTCGTCGTCACCTGCGAGTTCTGCTCGTCGGTCTACCAGTTCACGCCGCACGAGGCGGGCGTGGAGGACGCCTAGGCATCGCGCATAGCTAGGCTAGGAATGACGAGGCTGGGGAGGCTGCTCGCACATACTCGCTGTCATCGCCCGGCCGTGATCGGGCGATCCAATACTCCGAGACGACAGTGATTGAGCCAAACACTGATTGAACCGATAGGCCGCGGCTTGCTGGATTCTCCGCCTTCGCGGGGAATGACATCGGAGGCTAGTTCAACACCCGCTTGTTGTCCGGACTGTCCAGCGAGAACGTCGGCACGTCGATCTCGAAGCGCTCGCCGCTTTCGCTGACCATCTGGTAGCGGCCGGTCATGAAGCCGGAGGCGGTCGTGAGCGGCACGCCGGAGGTGTATTCGAAGCGCTCGCCGGGGGCCAGGATCGGCTGCTCACCGACGACGCCCTCGCCCTTCACCTCCTGCTGGCGGCCGGAGGCGTCGGTGATGATCCAGTGCCGCGTCTTCAGCTGCACGGTCTCGTCACCGGAATTGGTGATGACGATGGTGTAGGACCAGAAATAGCGGGAGCGGTCGGCCGACGACTGCTCCGGAACAAAGTTCGGCTCGACGGTCACTTCGATCTGGCGGGTCACGGCGCGGTACATGATGGCCCATCATAGCGAAATCCGCCCGGGGAACCAAACGCCGGAGACGGCTTTGGCGACATCGTCCCGCCAGAATTCGCGGGGAAGGGACTCCCAAGGGGGAGACAACCTTATGTGATCCGGCCGCTTTGCGAGACGACGGCCGGACCGGTAAACTCCATTGAACGTCGCGATTTGCGGAAGGGTTTTTGGCCCCGATGACCATTGCCGACCAAGTGACGGGATCGACGATCGCGGGAACCGCCGGTGCCAAACCCGCAGGGACCAAGCCGCGCGCCGCCGCGCCAGCCATTACGCTGCCGGCGATCGGCGAGCGCGAGCTCCGGCTCGATCTGTTCCGCGGCCTGGCGCTGTGGCTGATCTTCATCGACCATCTGCCAACCAGCCTGCTGACCTGGTTCACCATTCGCAATTACGGCTTCAGCGACGCCACCGAGATCTTCATCTTCATCTCCGGCTATACCGCCGCCTTCGTCTACGGCCGGGCAATGCTGGAGAGCGGCGCCGTCATCGCCACCGCGCGCATCCTGCGCCGCGTCTGGCAGATTTACGTCGCCCACGTCTTCCTGTTCACGATCTTCCTCGCCGAAATCTCCTATGTGGCGACCAGCTTCGAGAACCCGCTCTACACCGAAGAGATGGGCATCATGGATTTCCTCAAGCAGCCCGACGTCACCATCGTGCAGGCGCTGCTGCTGCGCTTCCGGCCCGTCAACATGGACGTGCTGCCGCTCTACATCGTGCTGATGCTGGCGCTGCCGTTGATCCTGTGGTCGATGAAGTGGAAGCCCGACGTCACGCTCGGCCTCTCGGTCGTGCTCTACGCCGTGACGTGGGAATACGACCTCTACTTCTCGGCCTATCCGAACGGCTTCTGGGCGTTCAATCCGCTGGCCTGGCAATTGCTTTTCGTCTTCGGTGCATGGTGTGCGCTCGGAGGCGCGCGGCGCATGTCGCGCATTCTGGCATCACCCGTGACGATGTGGATCTCGATCGCCTATCTCGCCGCGGCGTTCTACGTGACGCTGACCTGGTACGTGCCGCAGCTCGGCCACTTCATGCCGAAGCGGATCGAGCAGTGGATGTATCCGATCGACAAGACCGATCTCGACGTGCTGCGCTTCACACATTTCCTGGCGCTGGCCGCGCTCACCGTGCGCTTCCTGCCGCGGACCTGGCCGGGCCTGAAATCGCCCTGGCTGCGGCCGCTGATCCTATGCGGGCAGCATTCGCTCGAGATCTTCTGTCTCGGCGTCTTCCTGGCTTTCGCCGGCCATTTCATCCTGGCCGAAGTTTCCGGCGGGGCAGCCATGCATGCGTTGATTAGTCTCTCCGGAATCCTGATCATGTGGGGGGTGGCGTGGGTGATTTCGTGGTACAAGCGCGTGGCTGACAAGAGCGGTGCGAAAACCAAAAACGCCGTCGGCAACGCCGATCTGGCGGGAGGGGGCTGATGAAGGCGAAGGTTCTCCTGAGCCTGATCCTGCTATGCGGTGGCCTCGCCGCGGCCACGGCGCGCGCGGGCGATGCTGCGCCTGCTGCCTCGGCCGCGCCCCCGGCCTGCGAATTGCCGTCCTATCTGCTTACCAGCGAAAGCCAGCTTCCCAAAGTCGCCGATGCCATCAAGTCCGGCAAGCCGCTCGAGATTCTGGTCATCGGAAGCCGCTCGACCACGATTCCATCCTCGGAGAGCAGCTCATATCCGGCGCGCATGGAGACGATCCTCAAGGAGAAGCTGCCCGCGTCCGAAGTGGTGCACGTCTCCGTAGAAATACAGAGCAAGAAAACGGCAGGGGAGACCGCGTCCACTTTCATTAAGCTGATGGAAGCAAAAATGCCTACTTTGGTCATCTGGCAGACCGGGACCGTGGATGCTATCCGATCCATCGATCCCGACGATTTTCGCGGCGCGGTAACCGAAGGGGTTACCGCGTTGCAAAAGGCAGGGGCTGACGTCGTCTTGATGAATTTGCAGTACAGTCCGCGTACCGAAACCATGATCTCGGCGCAGCCTTTTCTCGATAATATGCGTGTGGTGGCGCAGGAGCACGACGTCCCACTGTTCGACCGTTTCGCGATCATGCGACAGTGGAATGATCAGGGCCAGTTCGACTTGTTCAACCCGTCCCGCGGGCCTGAACTGGCGAAACAGGTCCATGATTGCCTTGGCCGGGCGTTGGCACAGTTCGTGATTGATGCTGCCCATCTGGAGCCGGCCCAGCAGCAAAATTGAGGTCTAGCGTTAATGAGTTCTCTCCGCCCTTTTTGCCTGACGTCATGGCTGGCGCCCGCGGCGGCGGCGCTGCTGCTGCTGATGCCCGCTTCGCAGCCGCGCGCGCAGACGCAAGCCGCTCAGGCGACGCCCGCGCAGCCGGCTGATTCCGCTGCCGCACCGCCCTCCCAGACCACCGTCGCCGCGACGTCCCCCGAGCAGCGCGGCGTCACGGCGCGCGCCATCGACAAGGTGAAGGAAGTCGCAAAGTCCGCCGGCGACATCTTCAGCCGCGTGCCCTGCCTGCCGCCGAAGGGCGGCTCGAAGGCGATGGGCTCGCTGCCGCGTGTCGCAAGCAAGCTCGTCGCCGGCCAGCCCGTCGTCATCGTCGCGTTCGGCTCGTCGTCCACCGCAGGATTCGGTGCGAGCTCGCCGGAGTTCAATTATCCGAACCGTCTCGCCGCACAGCTGCGCCGGCACTATCCGACCGCTGACATCACCGTCATCAATGCCGGCGTCGGTGGCGAGGATGCGCCCGAGATGATGAAGCGCCTCCAGACGCAGGTCATCGACGTGCATCCGGATCTCGTGATCTGGCAGGTCGGCACCAACGCCGTGCTGCGCAATCTCGATCCCGCCGATACCGCAAAACTGGTCGAGGACGGCATCAGCCGCATCCAGGCCGCCGGTGGCGCCGACATCGTGCTGGTCGATCCGCAATATTCGCCGGCGGTCAACCAGCGCGCCGAGAGCGCCGGCAAGATGGTGAAGCTGCTCGGCAAGGTCGCCGAGCTCCGTCACGTTGGCATCTTCCCGCGCTTCGAGGTGATGCGCGACTGGCACGAGAAGCAGGCGATCCCGGTCGAGAGTTTCGTTATCGCCGACGGCCTGCACATGAACGATTGGGGCTACGCATGCTTCGCCCAACTCCTCGCCGATGACATCATCCGCTCCGTCGGCCAGATCAAGCTCGGTGTGAACGTGCCCGCGGATGTGCGCACGTATCGGCCGATGTAGGTTGCTTCACCCTCCCCTGGGAGGGGGAGGGTCGATCGCGCACAGGCGAGCGGGGTGGGTGATCTCTCCGCTCGGGCGTTGGATGCGGAAAGACCGTCACCCCACCCCGTCTCACATTTCGTTGCGCTCCATGTGAGCCGACCCTCCCCCTCCAGGGGAGGGTAAGAAGATCACGCCTTCTCCAGCGCCGCGGTCAGATCCTCGATCAGATCTTCCGCATGCTCGAGCCCGGCGGAGAAGCGGATGAAGCCTTCGCTGATGCCGAGCGCGGCGCGGTCTTCGGGCTTCAGACGCTGATGCGTCGTAGTGGCCGGATGCGTGACGAGGCTCTTGGCGTCGCCGAGATTGTTGGAGATCTTCGCCAGCTTCAACTCATTGAGCACGCGAAACGCCGCCTGCTTGCCGCCCTTCACCTCGAAGCCGACCAGCGTCGAGCCGCCACGCATCTGCTTCTTCACCAGCGCGGCCTGAGGATGATCGGCGCGGCCGGGATAGACCAGCCGCGAGATCTTGGGATGGCTCGCCAGCACCTCGGCAATGCGCGCTGCGGTGTCGGTCTGCGCGCGCACGCGCACGCCCAGCGTTTCCAGGCCCTTGAGCAGGACCCAGGCGTTGAACGGCGAGATCGACGGGCCGGTCTGGCGCATGAAATTGTGGATGTGCTCGGCGATGAAGGCTTCCGAGGACAGGATGATGCCGCCGAGACACCGCCCCTGGCCGTCGATATGCTTGGTCGCGGAATAGACCACGACGTCGGCCCCGAGCGCGAGCGGGCTCTGCCAGATCGGGGTTGCGAACACGTTGTCGACCACCAGTCGCGCGCCGCCCTTGTGCGCGATCTCGGCGATCGAGGGAATGTCGAGCACATCTAACGTCGGATTGGTCGGGCTCTCCAGGAAGAACGTCTTGGTGTTCGGCTTGAGAGCGCGCTGCCATTGGTCGAGGTCGAGGCCGTCGACCAGCGTGGTCTCGATGCCGTAGCGCGGCAGCAGATCCTGCACCACATAGAGGCACGAGCCGAACAGCGCGCGCGACGCCACCACATGATCGCCCGCCTTCAGGGGCGCCAGGATCGCAGTCGTCACCGCGGCCATGCCGGTGGCCGCCGAGCGAGCGGCTTCGGCGCCTTCGAGCTCGATCATGCGGCGCTCGAACATCGCGATGGTCGGATTGGAATAGCGCGAATAGATGAAGCCGGGGTCCTCGCCCTTGAACCGCGCCTCGCACTCCTCGGCGCTGTTGTAGACGTACCCTTGCGTCAGGAACAGCGCCTCCGACGTCTCGCCATATTGCGAGCGCAGGGTGCCGGAATGGACCAGGCGGGTTTCGGGACGGTAAGTGGCAGGCGACTTCGACATAGGACCTCCGACATGACCATTCGAGCAAAAATGGTCACAAAAAAACCGGCCTGGATATCTCCATGGGCCGGGATCACAGAGGTCCCCGGCCTGTTTAGCGACTTATTTAACGTGGCTGCAAGCCGGCCGGCTCAAATCACCACGGGATAAGTGATGCTCATATTCCGCAATGCCCTTTCCGTCAAGGCGTCCATCGGATAGCCGTAAAAGGCTAGTATTTCCCGTATCTCGGGATGCGTTTGCCCCTTGCTGAGGACCCCCGGTTGACGTTCACGGTCGCTGCCGACGCCAATGGTATCCTGCCTGACCGCATGATTGCGGCGATGGCAGAGGCGGGGCTGATCCTGCCCGCCTACGACTTCGTCGAAAGCCAGATCCAGCCGGCGAGCCTCGATCTGCGCCTCGGCGACATCGCCTATCGCGTCCGCGCCAGCTTCCTGCCCGGTCCCGGCGCCACCGTCGCCGAGCGCATCGACGAATTGAAGCTGCACGAGTTCAGCCTTGCCGACGGCGCGGTGCTCGAGACCAACTGCGTCTACATCGTGCCGCTGCTGGAGAGCCTCGCGCTGCCGCCGGAGATCGTCGCGGCCGCGAATCCCAAGAGCTCGACCGGCCGGCTCGACGTCTTCACCCGCGTGATCGCCGACGGGACCCGCCGCTTCGACATGATCGGCGCCGGTTATCACGGCCCGCTCTATGCCGAGATCAGCCCGAAGACGTTTCCGGTGCTGGTGCGCGAGGGCTCGCGCCTGTCCCAGGTACGCTTCCGCACCGGTGACGCCATCCTCAATGCCGACGAGCTCGATGGCTTGCATGCGACCGAGCGCCTCGTCGACATCGACGATGCCGATCTGTCCGGCGGCGTCGCTGTCTCGGTTGACCTCTCCGGCGAGAAGGCCAACGGCTTCGTCGGTTACCGCGCCAAGCGCCACACCGGCGTCGTCGACGTCGACCGCCGCTCCGGCTATGCGGTGGAAGATTTTTGGGAGCCGATGTCGGCCCGTCCCGACGGCAGCCTGATCCTCGATCCCGGCGAGTTCTACATCCTGGCCTCGAAAGAGGCCGTGCAGGTCCCGCCCGATTACGCCGCGGAGATGGTGCCGTTCGATCCCTTGGTCGGCGAATTCCGCGTGCATTATGCCGGTTTCTTCGATCCCGGCTTCGGCTATGCCGGTGCCGGCGGGCAAGGCGCGCGCGCCGTGCTGGAGGTGCGCTCGCGCGAGGTGCCCTTCATCCTCGAGCATGGCCAGATCGTCGGCCGCCTCGTCTACGAGAAGATGCTGGCGCGTCCCGATGCGATGTACGGCCAGCGCATCGGCTCGAACTACCAGGCGCAGGGGCTGAAGCTGAGCAAGCATTTCCGGGTCTAGCGCTAGCCCCACGCTCCGCTGTCATGCCCGGCTTGGCCGGGGCATCCAGTACTCTGCGGCGATAGTTCGTTGCAAGAAACTTCCGCAGCGGAGTACTGGATCGCCCGATCAAGTCGGGCGATGACACCGAGTATGTGTCAGGATGCGAGCCGAAGTCCGGGCTACATGCGAGGTGGTGTCATGACCAATCCATCCCAACTCGACGCGAGAATCATCGACGACGTCGCGGACGCGCTGATCTATTCGGATCGCTCCGGCACGATCATGCGCTGGAATCGGGCATCGGCCGCCTTGTTCGGTTTCTCCGCCGGGGAGGCGCTCGGCCAGAACCTCGATCTGATCATTCCCGAGCATCTGCGCGCCGCGCACTGGAAAGGCTTCGAGGCTGCGCTGGCCAGCGGCACGATGAAGCTCGCGGGCAAGCCGACGCTGACACGCGCGCTGCACAAGAGCGGGCGCAAGCTCTACATTGAGATGACCTTCGCGCTGGTACGGGATGCCGGCGGAGCCGTGCTCGGATCGGTCGCGATGGCGCGCGACGTGACGGAGCGCATCGAGCGCGAACGCGCGGCCAAGGCTGCGCAAAATTCGTGATGCGGAATTGACGGGCCGTCGTGCAGGGCGGTCTGCATGCGTGCCATGTTGCCTGTCACCGGGTGCAGTGACACATTCGATCAAAACAACGATCGGGAGCGAACATGACCGCCGCATCAGACACAGCGCAGCAAGCCCAACGGAAACGCTGGCGCGCGGTCGCCGATCTCTATCACGCCTACTTCACCGGCCTGATCCTCACCGTGGTCACGCGGCGCGGCACGGCGGATGCCGCTGAATTTGTCTTCCGCGTGTTCCGCCGCCAGCAGCAGGAGCGCTTCCTGCCGGGGCTGGAAAAGCTCGGCCTCCGTCATCTGCCGCCGGCGGTGGCTGCCGCGCAATATCACTATCTCTCGAACTGGATCGGCGGCGTGCATGTCGAATACATGTATGAGAGCGACACCAAGGCCTGGATCCGCTATCCGCCGCCGCGTTGGATCTGGAAGGGCACCGCGATCTGCGGCGTGCCGGGCGAAGTCAGCTGCGCGATGCTGCGTGGCTGGCACGCCAACAACGGCGTAGCCCTCGGCGATCTCCGCCTCGGCTTCGTCTGCACCAAGCAGAGCGTCGACGGCCAGGATGGGCTCGAAGGCTATTATCATCAATACGATCATCCGCTCGATCTTGACCAGCGCCTGGTGTTCGCGCGGCATCTGGAGGCCCCTACGTTCGATGCGAAGACCGCGCCGGCTTTGCCGGTGGCGAGCTGGCCGAAACCGCGGCTCGAAAAAGCCTATCGCAACTACGCAATGGAATATGTCCGCACCGCCGCGCCCGTGATGGTGCAGCTGTTCGGCCCCGAGGACGCCGGCTATCTCCTGCATCTCACCGGCAAGCTGATCGGCATGCAATATTTCGACGAGGTCGCGGCGGCGTTGGCGATGAGCCGCGGCGGTGCGGGCGAATTCGCATCGTTCCTGAGCGCGCTGTTTGCCGCGCAGGACGATGCGGCCGAGACCTCGCAATCCGAAGGCGCCTTTGCAATCCATCAGCAGAGCTGGAGGCTGATGGACGATGTCGCCGACTATCACCAAACCTGCGCCAAGGTGCTGGAAGGATTGTTCGAAGGCCTCGCTGCAGGATGCGGAAGAAACATAGGCGTGCGCATGCACACCGCGAAGGGCGGCCGCCCGCCGCTGGTCTGGACGATTGAATAGCGACGGTGACAAGCCGCCGCCGCAGGGCACGCCTGCACCTGACGCAGGAGGAATCGGCGCCCGCCATGCTAACAAGCCCTGCCGCGCCCTGCGCGCGAATAGATTGATTGGCACACCTGTTTATTGCCGCGCCGCAAATGGCGCTCGTGTCCGGGAGAAGACATGTCCGACATCGCCGAAATCCCGGTCGATGAACAGGAGCGCCCGCTGCCGCCGCCTCCGCGGCCGGTCAGGAGCGCGCTGACCGACGGTCCGATCCTGCGCACGCTGCTTGGGCTCGCTTGGCCGAACGTGATCGGGTTGTCGGCCGGCATGTGCGTGGTGATCGCCGAGACCTCCTATGTCGGCCGGCTCGGCGTCGAGGCGCTGGCCGCGATGGCGCTGGTGTTTCCGACCGTGATTCTGACCATGACGATGTCGGGCGGCGCCATGGGCGGCGCGGTGGCCTCCGCCATCGCGCGTGCGCTCGGCGCCGGGGATCGCGAGCGCGCCGGAACGCTCGCCGTGCACGCGATTCTGATCGGCATCAGCTTCGGTCTCGTCTTCATGCTGGGAATGCTGATCTTCGGGCCGCGCCTGCTGGAATTGCTCGGCGGCCGCGGCAATGTGCTGACCCACGCCATCGCCTACACGCAGGTGTTTTTCGGCGGCGCGGTGCTGCCCTGGCTGCTCAACACCCTGGCGGGCGTCCTGCGCGGTACCGGCAACATGAAGCTGCCGTCGCTGTTGATCCTCAACTCGGCGGTCTGGCAGATCGTGCTGGGGGGCACGCTGGGCCTTGGGCTCGGGCCGGTGCCGCAGCTCGGCATGCGCGGCGTCGCGGCCGGCGCGCTGATCGCCTATTGCATGAACATCGGCGCGATGGGCTGGTATCTGTTCTCCGGCCGCGCCCGAATCGTCCTGAAGCTGCGCGGCCTGCGCATCCAATGGGCGATGTTTTTCGACATCCTGAAGGTCGGCGCCATCGCCTGCTTCTCGCCGCTGCAATCGGTGCTGACGATCTCGATCTTCACTCACATGCTGGCGCAGTTCGGCACCGCGATTCTCGCCGGCTACGGTATCGGCGCGCGGCTGGAATTCCTGCTGACCTCGATCGCATTCTCGTTCGGCATCGCCTGTGTGCCGATGGTCGGGATGGCGATCGGGGCGGGCCGCATCGCGCGCGCCCGGCGCATCGCCTGGATCGCCAGTGCTGCGGCCTTCGTGGCGGTCGGCGCGCCGGCATGCCTCGTTGCGATCTTCCCCGATCTCTGGGTCAACATCTTCACCGACAGCGTGGCCGTGCGCGCGGCGAGCCATCAATATCTCTCGACGGTCGGACCGTTCTACGCCTTCTTCGGCCTTGCAACGACGATGTATTTCTCCTCGCAGGGCGCCGCCAAGGTGATCGGGCCGGTGCTGGCGCAGACCGCGCGATTGATCTACATCGCCGCTTGTGGCTGGTGGCTGTCGGCCCACGGCGCTACAGCGCAGAGCTTCTTCTGGCTCGCCGCAAGCTCGATGGTCGTGCTCGGCCTGCTGTCGTGCTCCAGCGTGGTGCTGACCCGCTGGGGACCGCGCAAGATGAAACCTGCGATCAGGCCAGCTCTGTCAGCTGCTGCCGACTAGCGATGCCTGTGGCGGCGATGGCCGCCGCCGGCATTGGCGAGCCGCATCAATTGCGGGATCATCGCCATCATGTCTCCGCCTCCGGCGCCGCCGAGCATGCCCATGACGTCGCGGCCGCCCATGCCGCCGAGCCCGGCCGGCATATAGCCGCCGCTCATCGGCGTGTAGCCGCCGTAGTTCGGCGCACCGAAGCCGCCGCCGAGATTGCCGCCGGACAGGCCGCCGCCCATCATGCCGCCGAGCCCGCCGCCGTTCTCCATCATGCGACTCATCATCGGGCCCATGGTCTGCATCAGCATGGCGAAGCGGCGCTTGCCCATCTTCGCCTTCATCATCTCCAGCATTGGCGCCATCTGGGCCATCATGTCCTCGCCATCGGCACCACCACCAAAACCCGCAAGCTGCGCCTTCGCCGGCGTGCTCGCGACGGAAAACAATAGCAGCACGGCGGCCGCCTGGCAGATCACCTTGTCCGCACCTCTCATGGCATGCTCCTCGCGTGCGTGGCTCCGCCGGGAAAGCGGAGCCAACCGGACGCACGTCGCATGGTTACGGCTGGCGAGGGCGGATCGCTGTGAGAAAGGTCACGCCGCGGCGGGCGGAAAAGCCCTGTGCAACGCGATCACGGCTTCGCTGGTCTGTCCCTGAACATAGGATGCAAGCTCGTTCGGCAACATGTCGATGGTCCAGACCAGGCGGCACCGCGTCTCGTCCTCGGCGATCACCTGCACGCAGGCGCTGTAGTGCTTCAGCCGCTCGTTGTTGATCGCATAGACCAGCCGTCGTCGCGCGTCGTCGCAATCGACCAGCACCTCGCGTGCCACCGAACCGTTGGCAAAGGTGACGATGCGCGCATCGCCGTCGAGGTTGCAGGCGGTGACGAAGCCCGGCACCAGCCGCTGATGCAGCGCGCCGAAGTCGCGCACCGCGTCCCAGACGTCGCGCGCGGAGGCGGGAAGGGGAATGTCATTGTGGATGGAGGCCATGGGGATTCCTATAATGTGGAGAGGCGGGCGATAGGGCCGTCATCTCAGGTGTCATCGCCCGACTTGATCGGGCGAACCAGTATTCCAGAGATCGACGTGATAGGATCGAGAAGCCGCGGCGTACGGGATGCCCGGTCCCGGCTTCGCCAAGGCTACGCCGGGGCCTCAAGGGTGCTCGGCCGCCGAAGCTTTAGCGAAGGCGGCAAGCCGGGGCATGACGGCTTGTAGCGAGGCGCGAGCACGCTCACGCACAAACCGCCTCGACATTGTTGCCATCAGGGTCGATCAAAAACGCCGCATAATAGGTCGGGCTGTAATCCTTGCGCGGCCCGGCGCCGCCATTGTCGCGACCGCCGTTCTTCAGGCCTTCGCTGTGGAACGCCTTGACCGCGTCGTGACCCTTGGCGCGAAACGCGATATGCGCGCCGTCGGCCCTGCGTCCCTTGTTGAGGTGCAGCCACAGCGCCGGCTCGCCCGTCGGCCCGAAGCCGGCATAGCCGTCGCCGCTCGAGCACAGGACATAGCCGAGCGGCGCCAGCACTGCTGTGTAGAAGCGCGTGGCGGCATCGAGGTCGGCAACGCGCAATCCGATGTGGTCGTACATGATCGTCTCCATTGCAGAAGCGCGCCGCTTGATGGCGCGCGCCGGAGACGAACCTAGTCAGTTGAGGGCAAGCTGCTCTTGGAGAATCTTGCTCTCCGCCCGTGCTAGCTAGATCGGGTAGCGCCATTTCAAGGCGCGGCGCAGCAGCAGGATTATTATGAACAGAACAACCACGATCAACCAATAGGCCCATGGAATCGTCCCCTCGTGCCCAAGATGAGCCATGTAAAGGGAGAGGCCGAGCAACGTCATGGTGAGCGCCGCGGTTGACCAGTACAGCGGTGATCGCGCCATACCGGTTGCGGCATATTCGTCCGCCTTCTCATGCGCACGCCTCATGCGGTAGTAGGCGAAGGCGCCGATGCCGATGATCAGGATCCATTCCACGTTGCGTCTCGCGGCACGCTTCGGTCGGACTTTATCGCGGTGCACGGGAGGCGATCTATTCCGCCGCGTCTGGTCAAGGAAGGCTTAGCGCTGAGCCCCATCAGTTCACAGCCAGTCTTTCGTCGAGAATCTTGCGCTGTCCCTTCGAGGCCTGCCGGAACTTGGTCGGCGAGACGCCCGCGGCGCGATGGAAGGTGCGGACGAAGTTGGAGAGATCGCCAAAGCCGACGTCATAGGCGATGTCGGTGACCGCGGTATCGTCCTCGGTGAGCAGCCGCGCGGCGTGTCGCAGGCGCGAGCGCACCAGATATTGATGCGGGGTGACACCGAGCACGGCCGAGAACAGCCGCAGGAAATGGAACGGGCTGAGGCCGGCCTGCTTTGCTGCCTGCTCGAGGTCGAGCTCGGCATGCGAATTGTCGTCGATCCACAGCGCGGCTTCCACCGCGCGGCGGCGGTCGCGCGCAGTGGGCCGCGCCGGCTTGCGCGCCTTGCCCGAGACGACCTCAATGAAGCGGCCGGCCAGGATTTGGCCAACCTCGTCGAGGCCGAGATCGCTGTTGCCATCTGCCGCCGTCTGGGCCAGCTCGCCCAGCACCATCAGTTCGGGCAGCGGCGACGTCGCGCCGACCTGCCAGACCTCGCGGCGTCCCCCGAGCGCGTCGACCAGATCTTCACTGAGGAAAAAGGACAGGCAGACGTCGCCGCACACGTGCTCATGCGTGCAGGTGTATTCCTCGCCGGGGGCGCCGACCAGCATCGAGCCCGCCACCAGTTCGAAGAAGCCGGCGCGGCAATGGCAGCCGAAGCTGCCGGAGCGGACGTAGGCGATGGAATGGCCGGTGCGGCATTCCGCAAATGGCGTGTCCTCCGGTCCCGCATCGCAGCGAAATTCGGAGACCGTCAGCGATGGCGTCGTCAGCAGCGTGGTCGCTTCCATGCCGCCTATCTAGGTAGGCGCGCGTGGCGGGGCAACCGGCAGCAGCACCTCGAACAGCGTCTTGCTGGCGATGGGATGGGCGCCCTCGAGCGCCAGCAGCCGTCGCTTGGAGATCACGCCGGCGTAGGGCGAGAGTCGGTCGGTGTAATTGCCGGCCTCCAGCACCCGGTGGCAGGGGACGATCAGCATGTAGGGATTTTTTGCGATCGCCTGCGCCACCGAATGCGCGGCACCGGAGGCGCCAAGCGCCTTCGCAACCTCGTGATAAGTGCGCGTGTCCCCGCGCGGAATGGTGCAGGCGTATTCGTAGACGCGCCGGTTGAAGGCGGGCACGCCGCCGGCGTCCAGGCTGACGTCGGAAAAATCGGGGTCGCTGCCCTGCAGCAGGCCCACGATGCCCTCGATTGCAAGCTCGGCGTTTTTGGACGGCCGTTGCTCACGCGCCTCGGGATGGACCGCAAAAATCCGGCGGCGGGTGTCGATCTCCCGCGCCTCCGGCAATTGCACCGCGACCACGCCGGTGCTGCTCCAGACGATGCCGCAGCGCCCTATGGCCGTGTCGAAGATCGCGTAACCACGCCCCACGATGCACACGCCCCACTCAGTGCACGTCTCCCCAGACACGAAATCATAACACCGCCACAATCCGGCGCACCTGGAATCTTGCCAAACCGTTAAGAAGCGTCAGGTTGCCTGCGCCAAAGCGCTTGGCTCGCGGCGCCGTCTCGGCTAATCAGGGGGTGCGCGAAGCACGCGTGCGCGGGCGTAGTTCAATGGTAGAACGGCAGCTTCCCAAGCTGCATACGAGGGTTCGATTCCCTTCGCCCGCTCCAAGCTTCAGTTCGGCAGGCTTCGCAGGAATTCGACGATCGCCGCGTTCACCTCCGCCGGCCGCTCCTGCTGCGTCCAATGTCCGCAGCCCGGCAGCATCTTGATCTCGCGTAGCTGCGGCACCCATTGTCTCATGTTGGCGAGATGCTCGGCGGCACCGGGGAAGGCAATGACCATGTCACGGTCGCCGGCGATGAAGAGTGAGGGCACGGTCACCTTCACCCCCTCGAAGGCCGCCATCAGCTCCCAGTTGCGATCGATGTTACGGTAATAGTTGAGCGGCCCGCGAAACCCGCTGCGGGCAAATTCGGCGCCGTAATGATCGAGGTCGGCGACGCTCAGCCATGAGGGCAGCGGCACCTGCACCTTCGGCAACATGCCATCCTTGCGCGAGACCATCCCGATGCCGACGGTCCTGCCGGCGCGCTCGGCATTGGCGCGGATCGCCGCCGCCCCTTCGCCGGAACCGCCGAAGAGCATGGCGCCGAGCGTAGCGCGCGGATCCCGTTCGAACTCCGCTTCGGCGACACCGGGCTCCTGAAAGTACAACTGATAGAACTGCGCATCCGCTGTCCGCGGCATGACGCTGGTCGGCCGCACGGGACTGCGCGGGCGATAGGGTACGCTGAGAATGGCAGCGGCGCGGAAGCGATCGGGACGCAGGCGCGCCGTGTGCCAGGCAATTGTCGCACCCCAATCATGCCCGACGATCACGGCGTCCTTCGCCTCGAACGCGTCGAGCACGCCGACGAGATCGCCGACCATGTGCAAGATCGTATACTGGTCGATGGCTTCGGGCCGGTCGCTCTTGCCATAGCCGCGCATGTCGGGCGCAACAGCGCGGTAGCCGGCCGCTGCCAGCGCCTCGAGCTGGTGGCGCCAGGAGTACCAGCCTTCCGGAAAGCCGTGGCAGAGCAGCACCATTGGCCCCTCGCCCTGCTCGGCGATGTTGAGGCTGATACCGTTGGCCTTGATCGTCCGCTGCGTCGGCTCGCCCATGTCGCCTCCCGGTCCTGCTTATGGGAAGCATCCTAATCGGGTGTCCCGGCTGCGCAAAGGTTCTAATATATTGGACTGGCGCTCCCGGCATTCGCCTCTCGCCCGGCTTAGGTTGGTCGAGGCGGCATGCGGTCCTTGCGCCGGGCAACGCTTGGATGAAGGCCGGGGCTAAAAAAATGGACCAGCAGAAACTCGATCGTGCGGTCGGCCGCCGCCTGAAGACGCTGCGGACCCAGGCCGGCATGACGTTGAACGAACTGGCAACTCGGTCCGGCGTCAGCCGGGCCATGATCGGGCGGGTGGAGCGGGCGCAGAGCAGTGCGACGGCTGCGCTGCTCGGAAAACTCTGCGCAGCGCTCGACGTGTCGCTCAGCGATGTGGTCGCACTGGCCGAGAAGCCGCCCGAGCGGCTGGTGCGACTTGCCGATCAGCCGCATTGGCGCGATCCCGAGAGCGGCTATCGAAGGCGCCACGCCTCGCCAACCGATGCGGCGAGCGGGATCGAGATCATCGTCGTCGACCTGCCGGCCGGCGCGCGGGTGCCGTACAGTCCCTGGGGCCGCAACGCCTTCACCCAACAATTATTGATGCTGGAGGGAGCCATCGCCGTGCATATCGACGCCAAGGCGGTGCGGTTGCACGAGGGCGATTGTCTGGATTTCGACGTGATGCGCGCGGTGATTTTCGAGAACGAGACCCGGCAGGATGCGCGCTACGTCATCATCACGCGGCGCGGCGCTTCCTACGGCAAGATGTGAGGGCACCGATGCGATCCGAGACCCTGGAGTGAGGCCCTGACGATGCACATCCGCCCCGGCGACACCTTTGATCCCCGTGTCATCGCGCTGCTCGATCATCACGTCACGGCGGCGCGGGCGCAGACCGCGCCCGGTAGCGCCCATGCACTTGATCTCTCGGGTCTTCGTGCACCCGACATCGGATTCTGGACCGGCTGGGACGGCGAGACACTGGTCGCCACCGGCGCGCTGAAGACGCTTTCGGCCGACCACGGCGAGGTGAAGTCGATGCACACGCTGCAGACCACACGCCGGCGCGGCTTCGGCGGCCAGATGCTCCGCCACATCATCAGTGAAGCCCGCATGCGCGGCATGACGCGGCTCAGCCTGGAAACCGGCTCCTGGGGTTATTTCAAACCCGCGCACGCCCTCTATCAGGCCCACGGCTTCGTCGCCTGCGGTCCATTCGAAGGCTATGTCGAGGATCCCAACAGCCTGTTCCTGACGCTGGATCTGACCACCAGCTGAGCCTGCCGACTGGCGCAAGGTGCATGCAGCCGACTGGCGCAAGGTGCATGCAGCCTCAACTTCTTCGCGTCTCCTCGATCTTGTCGAGCACGCGTTCGGGGGCGATGTCCCGGGCCGCTTCCTCCAGATCGCGCTTCGAGTCAGGTTTGACGTCGAGCCGCTCGGCGACCTGCGTGAGCAGGCGGGCAACCTTGGTCAGTTCATGCTCGGCGAGCAGGCTGATCTGGAGGTCGAGATCGGCGCGCTTGTCCGCGGCCGCGGTCATGCGGTTCTGCGAAATCAGCACGAAGGTGGAGAGGAAAATCGCTTCCACCGAGGCGATCATCGCGAGCACCACAAAACTTTCGTCCCAGACCGGGATCCCCGGCAGCCAATTCAGATTGGCGATGATCCAGAAACCAAATATGGCCAGGTGGAGATAAACGAACGGCATGCTGCCGGTGAAGGCCGTGATCGCGTCGGCGAGTTTTTCCTGGTTCGTGGCAGCCCGCTGCTCCCCACGGCGACGCGCGACGAGCGCCTGGATGTTGCGCTCGAGCGTCGGGCTCAGGCCCTCGCCGGGATCATGGGTGATGTCGTTACGCACGCGGCGGCAACGGCCGAGTGGAGGACCTGTTCCTGGGAGGGCGGAGCCAAACCCCATCATTCCTCAAAATGAGTTGCGCACCTCAAAACACCTCTGCTAGCCTTCAGCCATGGCCGAGACGCTCACCCCAACTGCGCTGACGCTGAAGGATATCGCCCGCGAGGCCGGCGTCAGCCTCGCCACGGTCGACCGCGTCCTCCACAACCGCCCGGGCGTCCGCCCGGACACGGTCCGGCGCGTCAAGGCGGCGATCGAGCGCAATTCGTTCCAGCCGCACGTTGCGGCCGCCGAGCTCGCCCGCAGCCGCGCCCGGCGCTTCGCCTTCGTGATGCCGTCGGGCTCGAACCCGTTCATGCAGCAGATCGAAGCCTATCTCGGCGAAATGTCGGCCTGGCTGTCGGCCCGCCGCCTCAGCGTCGAGATGGTGCCGACCGACGTGTTCGACCCCTCCGCGCTCGCAGGCACGCTGGAGGCGCTATCGGGCGATTACGATGGCATCGCCGTGGTGGCGCTGGATCATCCGAGTGTTCGCGCCGCCATCAATGATCTCGTCGATGCCGGCGCCAAGGTGGTGACGCTGGTCTCGGACGTGCCGTCCTCGCGCCGCCATCATTATGTCGGCATCGACAACATCGCTGCGGGTCGCACCGCCGGCGCGCTGGTCGGGCGGCTGGTCGGCCAGAGGTCCGGCAAGGTCGCGATCGTCGCGGGCTCGCAGGGCCTGCGCGACCACGCCGAGCGCATCTTCGGCTTCAACCAGGTGATGGCGACGGAATTCCCCGGTCTCAGCGTGCTGCCGGTGCTGGAAGGGCGCGACGAGGACGAGCGTTCGGAGCAAGTATTGGCGCGGCTGTTCGGCAGGCATGCTGACATTGTCGGGCTTTATAACGTCGGCGCCGGCACGCAAGGCGTAGCCAAGGCTTTGACCGATGCCGGCCGCGAAAAGCAGGTGGTGTTCGTCGGGCACGACGTCACCGCGTTGACACGGCGGCTGCTGTTGCAGGGCGTGATGCATGCGGCGATCTCGCAGAACCCTGGCCATGAGGCGCGTGCCGCCGTGCGCGTTCTGCTCGCGCTCGCCCGCGGCGAGCCGATCTTGCGCGAACAGGAGAAGATCAGGATCGACATCGTGATGCGGGACAATCTGCCCTAGTGGCAGCTGGATTTCAAAATGGTCTGCAGCGGTGAATGCGACGTCAAGCTCGCGCACCGCGACAGGCAAAAGGGAGGATGGCGTGTATCTCGGACTAGACATCGGCACATCCGGTGTGAAAGCGGTGCTCGTGAGCGAAGCCGGCGCGATTGTCGCGACGGCCGCGCGCGAGCTTGCGCTGTCGCACCCGGCGCCGCTGTGGTCCGAGCAGGATCCGGACGCCTGGGTCGATGCGGCGATCGGCGCGGTGGACGATCTCGCCGCCCGCCATCCGCGCGAGGTCGCGCGGGTCGCCGGCATCGGGCTGTCGGGCCAGATGCATGGCGCGACGCTGCTTGGCGAGGATGGGCGGCCGCTGCGTTCCGCGATTCTCTGGAACGACGGCCGCTCGCACGCCGAATGCGCCATGCTGGAGCGGCGCTGTCCGTCGTTGCACGCGATCGCCGGCAATCTCGCCATGCCTGGCTTCACCGCGCCGAAGCTGCTCTGGGTGGCGCGGCATGAGCCAAAGATCTTCGATCGCGTCGCAAAGGTGCTGCTGCCCAAGGCCTATGTCCGCTATCGCCTCACCGGCGAAATGGTCGAGGACATGTCGGACGCCGCCGGCACGCTGTGGCTGGATGTTGGTCTGCGCCGCTGGTCGGCACTGTTGCTGCATGCCACCGGGCTCGATCTGCATCACATGCCGCGCCTCGTCGAGGGCAGCGAGGTGAGCGCGGTGCTCGCGTCGGAATACGCGCAGCGCTGGGGCATGACTGCGGATGTCGTGGTCGCCGGCGGCGCCGGCGACAATGCGGCGAGCGCGATCGGGCTTGGCGCGATCGCGCCGGGCAATGCTTTCCTGTCGCTGGGCACCTCGGGCGTGGTCTTCCGCGTCACCGACCGCTTCGCGCCGGCGCCGGCTTCGGCCGTGCATGCCTTCTGCCATGCGCTGCCCGGCCTCTGGCATCAGATGGGG
The DNA here is from genome assembly GCF_023074095.1 of Bradyrhizobium sp. 137. Taxonomy (NCBI): domain Bacteria; kingdom Pseudomonadati; phylum Pseudomonadota; class Alphaproteobacteria; order Hyphomicrobiales; family Nitrobacteraceae; genus Bradyrhizobium; species Bradyrhizobium sp. 137. The sequence goes on along the minus strand of NZ_JADPKU010000055.1, from coordinate 32,304 downwards.
GTGATGCTGTCGGCCGCGGCCTCGCTCGCCTGGCTGTCTGGCGTGATGGAGACTCCGGCCGCAGCGCTCTTGGCACCGCTCGGCGAGCGCGTCGACGGGCCCAGCCCCGTCTCCTTCCTGCCGTATCTCGATGGCGAGCGTACGCCGCACAACGATGCTACCGCGAGCGGGGCCTTTGTGGGCTTGCGCGGTGCGACCGGGCGGGCGCAGATCGTCCAGGCCGTGCTCGAAGGCGTCGCCTTTGCCGCGCGCGACAATCTGGCCGCGCTGAGCTCAGCGAGTGGGCCGCTTGCTGAGCTCGATCTGGTCGGCGGTGGCTCGCGCTCGCCGCTGTGGGCGCAGATCTGCGCCGACGTGCTCGGCATTCCCGTTCATCGCGTTGAGGAAGGCGAAGTGGGCGCCGCGCTCGGCGTTGCGCGGCTCGGCCGTATCGCCGCGACCGGCGAGGACCCCGCAGAGGTCTGCAAACCCCCGCGGCGGCTCGCGAGCTTCACACCCCGCCCATCCGTCACTGCGGCCTATGACGAGGCCTATCTGCGCTGGCGGGCGCTTTATCCTGCATTGAAGGAGACTGCCTGAGTGAACGCGTCAGCCAAATTCTTCGAGGCCAGCACGCCTGTCGCCTTTGCCGGCAAAGATGCGGACAACACGCTCGCCTTCCGCTGGTACGACAAGGACCGCCTCGTGCATGGCCGCCGGCTGGAGGACCACTTACGATTTGCGGTCTGCTATTGGCATTCGTTCTGCTGGCCGGGCGCAGACCCCTTCGGCGGCGAGACCTTCCTGCGGCCCTGGCACGACGGTACCGATGCGATGGCGCTGGCGCGGGCCAAGGCCGATGTTGCCTTCGAGCTGTTCCGCCTGCTGGACGTGCCGTTCTTCACCTTCCACGACGTCGATGCAGCGCCGGAAGGCGCCTCGCTTAGCGAGTCCGTCGCCAATCTCAACGCGATTGCCGATCTGTTCGAGGCGAAGATGGCTTCCGCGAAGGTCCGCCTGCTCTGGGGCACAGCCAATCTGTTCACGCATCGTCGCTACATGGCGGGCGCCGCGACCAATCCGGACCCCGATATCTTCACCTATGCCGCCGGCCAGGTCCGCGCCGCGCTGGAGGTGACGCACCGGCTCGGCGGCCAGAATTACGTGCTATGGGGCGGGCGCGAGGGCTACGAGACGCTGCTCAACACCGATCTCAAGCGCGAGCTTGACCAGCTCGGCCGCTTCGTCTCGCTGGTGGTCGAGCACAAGCACAGAATAGGCTTCAAGGGACCGATCCTGATCGAGCCCAAGCCGAAGGAGCCGACCAAGCATCAATACGATTTCGACGTCGCCACCTGTTACGGCTTCCTCGAGCGCTACGATCTCCTGAACGACGTCAAGCTCAACATCGAGCAGAACCACGCCATCCTCGCCGGTCACTCCTTCCATCACGAGGTTGCGCTCGCCGAGGCGCTCGGCGTGTTCGGCTCGCTCGACGTCAACCGCGGCGACGATCTGCTCGGCTGGGACACCGACCAGTTCGCGATGAACGTGCCGGAGCTCGCCTTGGTGTTCCACGAGATCCTGAGCCACGGTGGCTTCACCGCGGGCGGGCTCAATTTTGATGCCAAAATCAGACGTCAGTCGATCGATCCCGACGATCTGATCCACGCCCATGTCGGCTCGATGGATGCCTGCGCGCGCGCCTTCCTCGCCGCTGCCGACATGCTCGACGCCGGCGTGCTCACCACACCGCTTGCCAAGCGCTACGAAGGATGGGCCGGGCCCGAGGGCCAGGCCATTCTCGGCGGCCAGCGTTCGCTCGCCGATCTCGCCGACCGTGCGCTCGGCCCCGGCTTCGACCCGCAGCCGCGCTCGGGTCGGCAGGAATATCTGGAATCCCTGGTCAACCGACATGTCTGAGGAAGGCCGCTGATGACAAGCGCTGAAGCAACGCCGGTGCTCGAGCTGACTGGCATCGGCAAGGAGTTCGGCGCGATCCGGGCGCTGCATGAGGTCGACATGCAGGTGTTCCCGGGCGAGGTCGTCGGCCTGATGGGCGACAACGGCGCCGGTAAGTCGACGCTGGTCAAGATCATCGCCGGCAATTTCCGCCCCAGCCATGGCGAGATCCGCTTTGCCGGCAATGCGGTCCATTTCAGCCGACCGCTCGATGCCCGCACCGTCGGCATCGAGGTCGTCTACCAGGATCTCGCACTCGCCGACAATCTGACCGCCGCTGCCAACGTCTTCCTCGGCCGCGAGCTGAAGCGCACATTCGGACCCATTGCGTTGCTCGACCACAAGGCGATGGCGGCGCGGGCGCTGGAGCTGTTCGGCGAATTGCGCTCGGAGACCCGCCCCGATGATCTCGTCAAGCAAATGTCGGGCGGCCAGCGCCAGGCGGTCGCGATCGCGCGGACGCGGCTCTCCAATGCGCGGCTGGTGATGATGGATGAGCCGACGGCCGCGATTTCGGTCCGCCAGGTCGAGCAGGTGCTCGGCCTGATCCACCGGCTGAAGGAGCAGGGTGTCGCCGTGATGCTGATCTCGCACCGCATGCCCGACGTGTTCGCGGTGTGCGACCGCGTGGTCGTCATGCGCCGCGGCGAGAAGCGCGCCGACAAGCCGATCCACCAGACTTCGCCCGAGGAGGTCACCGCCCTGATCACCGGCGCGAAGGAGGCGGCGTGATGGCCATGCCCCTGGAATCTCCGATCAGCTTCACCAATGTCGGCCGGATCAGATGGTGGCAGCGCGGCATCTTCGCGTCACAGACCGGCTATGTCCTGCTCGCGCTGGCGGTGTTGCTGGTGATCATGCATTTCGCCAGCCCGTACTTCTTCACCGAAGGCAACATGCAGAACGTGGCGAAGAACTTTTCCTTCATCGCCATTGCCACGCTGGGCGTGACCTTCGTGATCATCACCGGCGGCATCGACCTCTCGGTCGGCTCGATGATGTGTTTCTCCGCCATGATCACCTCGATGGTGATGACCGAATTGTCGGCACCCGGCTCGCCGGCAGGCGCGCTGTTCGTGCACATGGCGGCCGACGGCAAGACCGTGCTCGCCAAGGTGCCAGGGCTGATCCTGCTGGTCTCGATCCTCGCCGGCCTCGGCGTCGCGCTGGTCGCCGGGCTCGTCAACGGCTTCTGCATCGCCGTGCTCGGTCTGTCGCCGTTCGTGACCACGCTCGGCATGCTCTCGATCGTACGCGGGCTCGGCTACGTCGTCTCCAACGGCCGTGGCAGTTTTCCGGGCGGACCGGATGCAGATTATTTCTATGCGCTCACCTCCGGCGACGTGCTCGGCGTGCCCGTGCCTTTCATCTATCTGGTGATCCTCGCGCTGGCGATGGCCGTGGTGCTGCACCATACCTCGTTCGGACGCCACGTCTTCGCGCTCGGTGGCAACGAGAAGGCGGCCGAGCTCACCGGCATTCCGGTGGTGCGGGTGAAGATCGAGGTCTACGTGATCTGCGCGCTCGCCGCGGGGCTCCAGGGCATCATCATCTCCGGCTGGCTTGGATCGGCGCCGGCCAACATGGCGACGTCCTACGAGCTCAACGTGATTGCGGCGGCCGTGATCGGTGGCGCCAATCTCGCCGGCGGCATCGGCGGTCCGTTGGGGGCCATCGTCGGCTGCGTGCTGCTGGAGGTGATCCGCAACGGCCTCGTGCTGGCGCAAGTCAGCTCCTACTGGCAGCAGACGCTGGTGGGCGTGATCATCATCCTGGCCGTGCTGGTCGATCGCATCCGATCGCGGATGATCTGACGTGACGTCGTTCCGGGGAGGCAACGAAAATGCCGCCTGTCCGCTTCCCGGACGAATCTGGAAAGGATGGGCGCAAGAGAAGGGTGGAGGAGACAATGAGGAAACTTCTTCTTGCCGGCATCACTGTTGCCATGATGGCAACGCCGGCGTTCGCTGCGAACTACCGCTTCGTCATCGTGCCCAAGGCGATGAACAATCCGTTCTTCGACTTCGCGCGCGACGGTTGCCTGAAGCGCGCCAAGGAGCTCGGCAACATCGAATGCATTTACAAGGGGCCGGTCGAGCACGAGCCGGCGACGCAAGCCCAGATCATCCAGGACTTCATCACGCAGAAGGTCGACGGTCTCGCCATCTCGGTCGCCGACGTCGCGGCCATGACCAAGTCGATCGAGGCGGCGACCGCGGCCGGCATCCCCGTCATCACCTTCGATGCCGATGCACCGGGCTCCAAGCGCATTGCCTATATCGGCACCAACAACAAGGAGTTCGGTGTCGCGCTCGGCAAGCAATTGCTGAAAATGCGGCCCGACGGCGGCAAATATGCGATGGTTTCGGGCGGTCCCGGCGCCAAGAACCTCGCCGAGCGCGTCGACGGCGTGCGCGAGGCGCTGAAGGGCTCGAAATGGACCGAAGTTGCGGGCTCGCCCACCTTCTGCAACGACGATCCCGCGCTCGCGGTCCAGCAGATGACCGACATGCGCACCGCAACGCCCGATCTCGCCGCCATCGTTCCCATCGGCGGCTGGCCGATGTTCGCTCCTGAAGGCTTCAAGGCCTTCGCCTCCAGGAACAAGAAGGACATCGACTCCGGCAAGTTCACCCTGGTGGTCGCCGATACGCTCAAGATGCAGCTTGAGCTCCTGCGCGACGGCTATGCCAATGCGCTGGTCGGCCAGCGTCCGTTCGAGATGGGCGAGAAGGCGATGGACACGCTGCTCGCCATCAAGAAGGGCGAGAAGGTGCCGGAGATCGTCTACACCGGTCTCGATCTCGTGACCAAGGACAACGTTGCACAGATGTTGAAGTAGGAGCGCCGCCAGCCCCGCGCTCCTGCGTGCCTCCCCCGCTTGCGGTTTCCGCGAGCGGGGGAGATGATTTGCGCCGCTGGAAGGACGACTCCTGGAAGGCAATGGAAATGAAACGGTCGCGCCTCGGCTCTCTCGACGTCACCTCGATCGGCCTCGGCTCCGCCCCGCTCGGCGGATTGTTCGCACCCGTCAGCGACGCCGATGCGCAAGCGACGGTCGCGCGTGCCTGGTCGCTCGGAATCCGCTTCTTCGACACCGCGCCGCTTTACGGCTTTGGCCTGGCCGAGCGGCGGCTCGGCGCGTTCCTGCGGCAGCAGCCGCGTGAATCCTATGCGATCTCGACCAAGGTCGGGCGTCTTTTGCGCGCGCCCGAGGGCGCCGCCGCCGAGGACGAGCACTACAAGGGCACGCCGCGTGAGCGGCCGGTGTTCGATTTCAGCCATGACGGCGTGATGCGCTCGGTGGAGGAAAGCCTCGCCAGGCTCGGGCTCGATCGCATCGACGTCCTGCTCGTGCATGATGCCGACGACCACTATGACGATGCCGTCACCGGTGCCTTCCGCGCGCTGCAGCGCCTGCGCGAGGACGGCACGGTCAAGGCGATCGGCGCCGGCATGAACCAGTCGGAAATGCTGGTCCGCTTTGCCGACGCCGTGCCGGTTGACTGCTTCCTGCTCGCCGGCCGCTACACGCTGCTCGACCAGGGCGCGCTGGATGCGCTATTTCCGGCCTGCCAGGCCAGGAACATCGGCATCCTGCTCGGCGGCGTCTACAACAGCGGCATCTTGGCCAATCCGCACACGAGCGCGAAGTTCAATTATCAGGATGCTGACGCGGCGCTTGTCGCGCGTGCGCTGGAACTCGACGCGCTCTGTCACGAGCACGGCACCGAGCTAAAGGCCGCAGCGCTGCAGTTCTGCATGGCCCACCCGGCCGTGACGGTCACGGTGATGGGCGCGCGCAATGCTGCGGAGGCGGCCGAGAACATCGCGATGTCGGAGGCGGCGGTGCCGCAGGCCTTCTGGCAGGAGCTGCGCGCGCAAAACCTCGTCGATGCGCGGGCGCCGCTGCCGGGCGGAGCGTGAGCCATGATCATCGACGGTCACCAGCATTTCTGGGATCCGGCGCGTGCCGACTATCCCTGGATGGACGCGGACGAGCTCACACCGATCCGCCGCGCCTTCGGCCCTGGCGATCTTGCGCCATTGCTGAAGGCAAACGGCATCGATGCGAGCATTCTGGTGCAGTGCCGCTCCGCGCTGGAGGAGACCGAGGAGTTCCTGCGCATCGCGCATGCGACGCCCTCTGTCATCGGTGTCGTTGGCTGGGCTGATCTGACGGACGGGGCGCTTGACGAAACGCTCGATCGATTGCGCGCTGCGCCCGGTGGGGACAAGCTGGTGGGCATTCGTCACCAGGTCCACGATGAAGCCGATCCGGATTGGTTACTCCGCGAAGACGTCCAGCGCGGCCTCACCGCGGTGTTTGCCCGCGATCTCACCTACGACTTCCTCGTCCGCACCCGCGAGTTGCCGGTTGCGATCGCGACCGCGCAGGCCTTCCCGCAAGCGCGCTTCGTGCTCGACCACGCCGCCAAGCCGCCGATCGCCGATGGCGCAAGCGACGAATGGGCCGATGGCATCGCGGCGCTCGCTGCTTGCGGCAATGTCTGGTGCAAGATTTCGGGCTTGGCGACGGAAGCAGTCTGGAGCGATTGGAATGCGGAGCGTCTGTTTCCGTTCGTTCAGCATGCCGCGACATGCTTTGGCGAGGATCGGCTGATCTTCGGCTCGGACTGGCCGGTGTGTCTGCTTGCGGGGAGCTACGGCGAGATCAAGGATGCGCTGGAGGCGTGCCTGGTGAGGCTGGGCGCACACGTGCGCGAGAAGGCGTTCGGTGTGAATGCGAAGGCTGCGTATCGGTTGGCTTGACTGTTCAGTCGAGGGTTGCACTCTTTCCCTCTCCCCTTGTGGGAGAGGGTGGCTCGCCGCGTAGCGGCGAGACGGGCGAGGGGTATCTCTCCGCGCACGACCCTCAAGCAGCAAGGATCGCGGAAGCAACCCCTCATCCGGCGCTTCGCGCCACCTTCTCCCACAAGGGGAGAAGGAAGAAAGCAGCGTGCCCGCCCTTCACGCGCCCGCTGGCACCTGATCCAGAAATCCCGTCACGCTCCTGATCCGGCCCTCCTTTAGCACGGCAAAATCCGTTCCCTTGATCGGGCTGTCGACGCCGTCAGGACCAAGTCCCCACGAGAAGCGCACATGGTCGCCGTAGCCGTTGGGCTCGCCGATCAGCTTGAAGGTGAAATCGGGAAAGCGCTGCTGCACGCCTGCGATCAGCGCGTGGATCCCGTCCTGGCCGTCGCCCTTCATCAGGGGATCGACATAGCTCGCATCCGCTGTCCAGTTTTGGCTGAGCAGTTCGCGCCGGCGGCCGGCGGCGCGTTCGTTCCAGAGCTCGATGTAGCGGCAGGCGATGGTGTTGGGATCGGTCATGATGTTCTCCTTCGACAGTGCCGTGTTGGCTGACCGTAACTATCGAAGGAATGCGCGCGCCGATCGATTACCTCGGAGGTCATCGGCGCACGCATAATCTCATGCAGGCGTCACTTCGCCGCGGTCACCATGATCTCTACGGTGTATTGCGGCGCCGCCAGCTTGGCTTCGACGGTGGCGCGGGCCGGCGTGTTGCCAGGCGAGACCCAGGCGTCCCACACCGCGTTCATCTCGCCGAACGTTTTCATGTCGGTGATGTAGATCGTGGCCGAGAGCAGCTTCGATTTGTCGGTGCCGGCCTTGGCGAGGTGGCCGTCGATGGTCGCCAGGATGTCCTGGGTCTGCTTCGTCACGCTTTCGCCGGCAGCCTTGTTCGCGACGACACCGGCGAGATAGACGGTGTTGCCGTGCACGACGACCTGGCTCATGCGCGGGCCGGTTTCAAAACGCTGAATGCTCATTTGGGATCTCCTGGTGGAAGGGCGGCCCTGTCTAGCCCAGCGATTCGCGCTGTGCCAGCCCAGGCACGCATGCGTTGCCAGGCGCGCATGCCTTGCCAGACACGCATGCGCTGCCTGCGGCGATGCGCCGCTCAGCGAAACTGGCTGAAGAAAGCCCAGATCGTCTCGGCGCCGTCGATGTCACTGTTCTGTGGCCCGAGCAGGCCGGTCGCGACCTTCGGGAAACGCGCGTCAGGTGCAAATCCGGGCATGCGATGGCCGCCTCGATTGACGCGATAGAGCACGACGTCGTGTCCGGCCGGGCAACGTGAGGAAATCCGCGTCACGGTGGATTGGTCGGTGGGACTTCTGTCGGGCAGGTCGGCTTCGGTCAACTCATCCGCGTCGCAGCCATTGAGCTTGCGCCAGAACGCCAGCGTCTCGTCGGTCGACCAGAACCCGTCTGCGGCATAATAGCCCGATCCGCGTCCACCTTCATAGGGCACCAGCGGGTCGGCCGTGCCGTTCATGATCAGAATCGGCAGCGGCCGGGACGGATGGCACGTGACAGCAGCCTCGTCGGTGAGATTCATGATCACGCTCGCAGCTGCCGCGAGCAGATCGGCGCGGGCGCAAGCCAGCGTCATCGCCATGGCGCCGCCGTTGGAGATGCCGGTCACGTAGACACGCTTTGCATCGGCGGTGCCGTCGGCCACCAGCTTCTCGATAAGTTTTGCGATGAACGCGACGTCATCGGTGCCCTCGGGTGGACCGCGGAGCGCGGGTCCCGCCTTGGTCCTCGCATCGGCCCAGGCGTGGTTGAGTCCGTCCGGAAAGACAACGGCGAGGCCCTCGCGCCTGGCAAGCTGCGGCCACGCCGTCCGCGCGACCATGTCGGCACCGCGCTGGGTCTTGCCATGCAACACGACGACTAGCGGCGCAGGCTTTTTCGCCGGCAGCTGCGCGGTGTAGGAGCGCTTCACGCCGTTGACGTCAACCGTATCGGCAGACGCCGCCGTGACGGCGGTGAGGGCCACGAGGAACGCCCCGATATGCATCCACCGCCGCATGATCTAGCCCACCGCCTTCGCCGCGGAGCGGCCGGCATTGCGCCCGGAGAACAGGCAGCCGCCGAGGAAGGTGCCCTCCAGCGAGCGGTAGCCGTGCACGCCGCCGCCGCCGAAGCCGGCGGCTTCGCCGACCGCATAAAGGCCGGGAATGACGCTGCCGTCCTCACCGAACACGCGCGACTCGAGATCGGTCTCGAAGCCGCCCAGCGTCTTGCGGGTGAGGATGTTGAGCTTCACCGCGATCAGCGGTCCATGCGCGGGATCCAGAATTCTGTGCGGGGAGGCGGTACGGATCAGCTTGTCGCCGATATAGCGGCGCGCATTGTGGATGTTCATCACCTGCGCATCCTTGACGTAAGGATTGGCGATCTCTCGGTCGCGCGCTTCGATCTGCATCCTGATGTGCTCGAGCCTGACGAGGTCGCTGCCGGCAAGCTCGTTCATGGCCGCAACGAGCTCATCGAGCTTGTCGCGCACGATGAAGTCGACACCGTGGCTTTTGAACGCCTCCACCGGCCCCGGCGCGCCTTTGTTGGTGGCGCGGCGCAAGGTCATGCGCCAGCTCTTGCCGGTGAGGTCGGGGTTCTGCTCCGAGCCCGACAGCGCAAATTCCTTGTTGATGATGCTCTGCGTCAGGATGAACCAGGAATAATCATAGCCCGTCGACATGATGTATTTGAGCTGGCCGAGCGTGTCGGAGCCCGGGAATAGCGGCGCCGGCAGCCGCGTGCCCGTGGCGTCGAACCACATCGAGGACGGGCCGGGCAGGATGCGGATGCCGTGGCGCGGCCAGATGGGTGACCAGTTCTGGATGCCCTCGACGTAATGCCACATGCGGTCGCGATTGATCAGCCGCGCGCCAGCCTTCTCCGTGATGCCGATCATGCGGCCGTCGACATGCTCGGGCACGCCCGAGATCATGAATTTCGGCGGCTCGCCGAGCCGCTTCGGCCAGTTCTGCCGCACCAGCTCATGATTGCCGCCGATGCCGCCGGAGGCGACGATCACCGCTTGCGCCTTCAGCGAGAACTCGCCGACGGCGTTGCGTGACGAGCTCTTGCCCCGCTCGATCGTATCGGGGGCGAGAACGGCGCCGCTGACGCCATCCACCGTGCCGTTGGTGATGGAGAGCGCATCGACGCGATGGCGGAACCGAAAGCTCAGCCGGGCGCTTTGGGCGGCTTCGCGCGCGCGGCGCTCGAATGGTTCGACGATGCCGGGGCCGGTGCCCCAAGTGACGTGGAAGCGCGGCACCGAATTACCATGGCCCATTGCATCGTAGCCGCCGCGCTCGGCCCAGCCCACCACGGGGAAGATGCGATGGCCCATCGCCCGCAGCCAGCCGCGCTTCTCGCCGGCCGCGAACCCCACATAGGCCTCGGCCCATTGCCGCGGCCAGAAGTCCTCGTCGCGGTCGAAGCCGGCGGCGCCGATCCAGTCCTGGAGCGCGAGCTCGTAGGAGTCCTTGATGCCAAGTCGGCGCTGCTCCGGCGAATCGACCAGGAACAACCCGCCGAACGACCAGAACGCCTGGCCGCCGAGCGACTGTTCGCCCTCCTGGTCGACCACGATGACGCGCTTGCCCGCGTCCGCAATCTCCGTTGCGGCCACCAGTCCGGATAGTCCGGCGCCGACGACGATGACGTCCGTCTCTTCAATCATGTGTCTCCCCCTCCTCGGGTTCCCCCTGTAGTTGTCCGGATTGAAGCCAGCGGTTGCAACTGAGATCAAGGGTGTGGCCGGTAAGACATCATTAACTTGTTCCACTTTGGGATAGAGACCAGCCGAGTGCAGCGCGGACGCAACACTGGATTTGAATTTGTTTTGAGCAAGCCGGCGTGCCTAGACAAAACCGCAGACTCGACCGACGCTAGCCGTGCATCACCACCTGACACGCAGATTCGAATACGACTGGGGCGGGGGACAATGAAGGTTCTGACGGGGTTGCTTGCGGCGATTCTGCTGATCGCCGGCATGGGGGCTTCTCACGCGGTGGTTCGAATTGCGGATGACCGCGGCGGCAGGATCGGAACCTACGTCGACAAATACCAGGGCCTGCGGCAATCAGGCGAAACCGTCATCATCGACGGCCTCTGCGCGTCCGCCTGCACCATCGTGCTCGGCGCCATCCCACGCGACCGGATCTGCGTGACCTCGCACGCAACGCTCGGCTTCCATGCGGCGTGGGATTTCGGCAGCAACGGCCGCGCCATCACCAATCCAGAAGCTACCCAGATGCTCTATGCGATGTATCCCTCGCAGGTGAAGCGCTGGATCGCGCAGCGCGGCGGCCTCACCCCGCACATGCTCTTCCTGAGGGGCAAACAGCTCCAGGCCATGTACAAGCCCTGCTACCTGGACGCGCAAGCCTCGACCAACAAGCCATCATCAAGGTAGGCCCAACCCCTCCAGTTTTGGCAAACTTGCACCACGATTGAGGTGCTCTCCCGCTTGGCTTGCGGGAGTGGCGACCCTGCGACAAGCTCGCGCTGCTACACGCTTATCGTGATCTCTGCCCCACCCCTGCGCTTGCCGGGTCCCGCGTCAGCGCCTATTTGAAAGGCAGGGAACCCTTCGCCCCGATCATGACCATGGTTCAACCACTGCACCCGGTCCATCCAGTATCGGACAATTCGCCCAATGCCGGCCGGATGCCGTCCGTGCTGCTGTGGGTGGGCGCGGGTCTCGGCGCGCTCGTCGTGGTCGCCGCCCTCACGCTCTGGTTTCACTACGGCACCCAGGTGTTCTTCGAAATGATCAGGACCGGTTTCACCGCCTGCTTCTGATCTCGACAGGAAGTGTTCCGCCAATGAGCTCCATCGCCCGTCCGCTGGTGATCGCAACCGCCTTCGCCGCAAGCCTCATTGTCGGGCTCCTGATCATGTTCTGGGCCATGGGCGGGATGAGCAAGGTGGCGCAGCCGGCCACGATCGGCGGTCCGTTCCAGCTCACCGATCAGAACGGCAAGACCGTCACCGACAAGAACCTGAAGGGCAAGCCGACCCTGATCTTCTTCGGCTACACCCATTGCCCCGACGTCTGCCCGACCTCGCTGTTCGAGATCTCGGAAGTGCTGCGCGCGATGGGCAAGGATGCCGACAAGGTCAATGCCATCTTCATCTCGGTCGACCCCGAGCGCGACACGCCGGCGGCGATGAAGGACTATCTGTCGAGCTTCGATCCGCATCTCGAGGGCCTCTCCGGCGATCCCGCCGAGATCGCCAAGGTGATCACGTCCTACCGTGTCTACGCCAAGAAGGTCCCGACCAAGGACGGCGACTACACCATGGACCACACCGCGCTGATCTATCTGATGGACCGCGACGGCCGCTTCGTCTCGCCGTTCAATTTGAAGCGGACGCCGGACGAGGCGGCGGCAGAGCTGAAGCGGTATCTCTAAGAAGAGCGCGATCGCACCGCGAGCTCACCCTCCTACCTGGCCTGCGGGAGAGGTGCAGCGGAGGCGGGGGTGATAGCTCTTTGCTCCGAGGGATTTCTTGGTTGTTGAAACACCCTCTCCTCCGCCTTCCCCCCCGGCACGGGGGGAGGGAGCGCACCGTCACCTTGTCCGCATTCAGCGCTCGCGTTCCGGGCCGAATGGTCTATAAGGCCCTCCGATCCCACCGATATCAGTTCATTTCCGGCCGATGGCACCATCGCAACAGGCGAAATCGTCGAAATCTGCCCGTAGCTTGCTGCGCCGGCTGGCCATCGGCGGGTGCCTGCTCGCGGGCCTATCCGGCGCGAATGCCCAGACACCAGCCAAGCGGCCGCCCACTGCGCCCCCGGCCACGCCGCAAACCGTGCCCCAGGCCGCCCCCCAGGCCGTGCCCGGTTTTTGGGATCCGCGGCGCCGTCCGGAGCGGCCGGACCTGTCACGCCTGACCGTAATCCGTTTCCTGACCGAGACCGACTATCCGCCGTTCAACTTCACCGGCGCCGACGGCAATCCGGCCGGCTTCAACGTCGACCTCGCCCGCGCATTGTGCGACGAGATCAAGGTGACCTGCACGGTGCAGATGCGCCGCTTCGAGACGCTGGTCGACGCGCTCACCTCCAACCGCGGCGATGCCATTATCGCCTCGATGGCGGTAAGCCCGCAGCTCCGCGCCCGCGTCGATTTCACCGATCCCTATTACCGGGTGCCGGCGCGTTTCGTCTCGCGCAAGGACGCGGTGATGCCGGAAATCCGGCCCGAATATCTCGAAGGCAAGAAGGTCGGCGTCATCGCCGGCTCCGCGCACGAAGCTTATCTCAAGGCGATGTTCACCGACGCCGAACTGCACGCCTATCCCAATGACGATGCGCTCCGCAGCGCTTTACGCAAGGGCGAGGTCGATTTCATCTTCGGCGACGCCATCTCGCTCGCGTTCTGGATCAACGGCACCGATTCCGGCGATTGCTGCGCTTTCTCCGGCGGCCCCTTCGTCGAGAGCCGCTTCTTCGGCGAGGGCATCGGCATCGCCGTGCGCAAGGGCAACGACGTGCTGCGCCAGGCCCTGAACTGGGCCCTGTTCCGCGTCTGGGAAAAAGGCCGCTACACCGATCTGTGGCTGCGGTATTTTTCGGTGAGCCCGTTTTAGGTTCTTCGCTGCTCTCAGATCCTCATCCTGAGGGCTTGCGTAGCAAGCCTCTCGAAGGATGAAGGCCCCACTGATGGCCTCGCCCTTCGAGACGCGCGCGAACAGCGCGCTCCTCAGGGTGAGGGTCTGACACTCGCCCACAAAATTGCATTCTGCCCGGAAATCGCTATTTTCCGCGGCCCGGAGGCCCTGATGTCCGTTATCGATCTTGCCGCGAGCCCGAGCGACCTGCGTGCGCTCGCCGAACAATCCAACGCCTGGCCGTTTGAGCAGGCGAAGGCGATCGTCGCGCGGCTGAAGAAAAGCCCGAAGGACGAGGTGCTGTTCGAGACCGGCTACGGTCCCTCCGGCTTGCCGCATATCGGCACGTTCGGCGAGGTCGCGCGCACCTCGATGGTGCGCCATGCTTTCCGCGTGCTGACCGAGGACAAGATCAAGACGCGCCTGCTCGCCTTCTCCGACGACATGGATGGCCTGCGCAAGGTGCCTGACAACGTGCAGAACCGGGCGCCGCTGGAAGCCAATCTCGGCAAGCCGCTCACGCGCGTCCCCGATCCCTTCGGCACGCATGACAGCTTTGGTGCGCACAACAATGCGCGCCTGCGCGCCTTCCTCGACCATTTCGGTTTCGACTACGAGTTCGCGAGCTCGACCGATTACTACACATCGGGCCGCTTCGATGCGACGTTGCTTAAGATGCTGGCCGCCTACGACAAGATCATGGCGATCATCCTGCCGACGCTCGGGCCCGACCGCCGCGCCACCTATTCGCCATTCCTGCCGATCAGCAAGACGACAGGCGTGGTGCTGCAAGTGCCGATGATCCGGCGCGATGTCGCGGCCGGCACGGTGACCTATGTCGATCCTGACACCAACCAGGAAGTCGAAACGCCGGTCACCGGCGGCAACGTCAAGTGTCAGTGGAAGGCCGATTGGGCGATGCGCTGGGTCGCGCTCGGCGTCGACTACGAGATGGCCGGCAAGGACCTCATCGACTCCGTGAAGCTGTCCGGCGCGATTGCCAGGGCGCTTGGCGCCACGCCGCCGGAAGGCTTCAACTACGAGCTGTTCCTCGACGAGAAGGGCCAGAAGATCTCGAAGTCGAAGGGCAACGGCCTCACCATAGACGAATGGCTACGCTACGCCTCGCCGGAATCGCTGTCGCTGTTCATGTACCGTGAGCCGAAGGCGGCCAAGCGGCTCTATTTCGACGTCATCCCGCGCAATGTCGACGATTACCAGCAATTCATCGACGGCTTTGCCAAGCAGGATGCCAAGCAGCAGCTCGGCAATCCGGTCTGGCACATTCATAACGGCCATCCGCCGAAAGGCGACATGCCCGTCACCTTCCAGCTCCTCTTGACGCTGGTGTCGTCGTCGAACGCGGAGAATGCCGAGACCTTGTGGGGTTTTATTGGCCGCTACCGTCCCGGCGTGAGCCCGCAGACGCATCCGAAGCTCGATGCCATGGTCGGCTATGCCATCAACTACTACCGCGACTTCGTCGCGCCCACGAAGCAATTTCGCGAGCCGACTGATAGCGAGCGTGCCGCGCTACAGGACCTGCGCGATGCGCTGTCGCAACTGCCGGAGGACGCCTCGGCCGAGGACATTCAGAACGTCGTCTACGAGGTCGGCCGCCGCGAGCCGTTCCTCGATCAGGTCAAGAAGGGCAAGGACGGCCGTCCCGGCGTCACGCTCGACTGGTTCAACATGCTTTACCAGGTGCTGCTCGGTCAGGAGAAGGGCCCGCGCTTCGGCTCCTTCGTCGCGGTCTACGGCATCCAGAACGCGGTCAACATGATCGACGGCGCGCTGGCGCGGAGTGCGTAGGACGTAGTCCCGATTGCTTGTACTTGACCTTGCCGAGGGCCACGGCGAAACGCGCGGCGCGGGTGATGTCATCGCCTGGTTCACCACGCCAGGCGGGGCGCAATCACTGGCTCGCCCAGACGATCCGCGCCATCCAGGCGACATCACTCACCGCGATCGCCCGCTCCGCCTGTGATGCATCGAACGGCTGCAAGTCCAGCGCCTTTGCCGTGCGGCGCTTCAGCGTCGCGACCGCCATCTCGCCCGCTTTGGTCCTCACCACCACGCGATCGCCTTTGCGGATCGGCGTGCCGCGCGAGACCAGGATGACGTCGCCGTCGCGATAGGCTGGTTGGAGCGCATCGCCGGAAATCTCCAGCGCAAAGGCGTGGCCGTTCTCGGCGGTGGGAAGCGCGATTTCGGTCCAGCCCTTGCCGGATGGAAGGCCCGATTCGTCGAAAGCGCCGCTCGCACCGGCGAGTGCGAAGCTGAGCAGCGGCACCGAGTGAGGCTCGCCGGCGTCCTCGTCGATCAGCCTGGCAAAGCTGTCAATCGAGGCGCCGGCCGCCGCCAACGCCTTCGCGATCGATTCCGTCGAGGGCCAACGCTCGCGGCCGTCGGAGGTGACGCGTTTGGACCTGTTGAAGGTGGTGGGATCGAGCCCCGCGCGCTTGGCAAGGCCGGATGGCGAAAGCCCGGCGCGCGCCGCCAGCCGATCCAGCGCGACCCAGATCTGGTCGTGAGTCAGCATCCTCTGCGCTTTGGCCTGTTTGACCATCGAAGCAACTCAGGAAAACTGTCCTCAAATCAAACCGGTTTTCCGTTTTTCGCGCAAGGGGTGGTGGGCAGAAGCTTTTTCAAGCCAAGTGGGCACCGGTTCGCGTCAAGAAAACGCGTCAAAACAAGAGTCTAGAGGCCCGTTCCGATTTCATCGGAACGGAAAGGCTCTAGGTCTTGAGTTCAGAAGGGGCCGCCTTTACGGTCGCGGCCGGGTTTTGAGGACCCGCGAGAGACGAAAAATCCCAAAAAACTCAAAGAGCAAACAGGACTGCGGTAGCGGTGGTCAAGATCTACAAAATCTGTCCGGCCTCGGCCTGGCGCGAGGCGGAACGGCAGGGTGTCTACCGTGGCAGCGCGGACGATGCGCGCGACGGTTTCATCCATTTCTCGACCGCCACCCAGGTTCCCGAGACCCTGCGCAAGCACTATGTCGGGCAGCGCGCGCTGTTCCTGGTGGAGGTCGACGGCGATGCGCTCGGCAGCGAATTGCGCTGGGAGCGATCGCGCAATGACGAGCTGTTTCCGCACCTTTATGGCGAGCTCGATCTCGGCGCGGTGATCGCTGTGATGAACCTCAACTTGCGTTCCGACGGCGGTCACGATGTTCCGGAGCTTGCCCCGTGATCCGCGCTTTCGACGCGTTTTCGCTGCCGGTGCTGCGCTGGCTCGACCCGGAGGATGCGCATCGGCTCGCGATCCAGGGTCTGCGCTTCTTGCCACCCGTCAAGCCGCGCCTTGATGATCCCAAGCTCGCGGTGCGCGCCTTCGGGCTCAACTTCCCCAATCCGATCGGCATGGCCGCGGGCTTCGACAAAAGCGCCGAGGTGCCGGATGCGTTGCTGCGGCTCGGCTTCGGCTTCGTCGAGATCGGCTCGGTGACGCCGAAGCCGCAAAGCGGCAACCCGCGGCCGCGGCTGTTCCGGCTGGAGCGCGACGAGGCCGTCATCAACCGCATGGGCTTCAACAATGACGGCGCGGACGTCGCCTTGCGCCGGCTCGCGGCGCGCGCAGCGCACGGCGGCATCGTCGGCGTCAATGTCGGCGCCAACAAGGATTCACCCGATCGCGTCGGCGACTACGTCAAGCTGATCGAGACCTTTGCGCCGGTTGCGAGCTATTTCACCGTCAACGTCTCCTCCCCGAACACACCGGGTCTGCGCAATTTGCAGGAAGGCGCACTGCTCGACGATCTTCTCGCACGCGTGATCGACGCGCGGGAACGGGTGCGCCAGAAGGCGGGCGACACGCCGGTGCTGCTCAAGATCGCGCCTGATCTCAGCCTTGCTCAGCTCGACGATGTCGTGCAGGTGGCGCGCTCGCGCCGGGTCGACGGCATGATCGTGTCGAACACGACGATCGCGCGACCGACCACGCTGCGCGAGGAGATGCGCGCCAGGGAGCAGGGCGGTCTGTCCGGACGACCACTATTCCGCCTGTCGACGCGCATGGTCGCGGAGACCTATGTGCGCGTCGAGGGCGCATTTCCCCTGATCGGCGTTGGTGGCGTCGATTCGGGCGGGGCCGCGCTGACCAAGATCCGCGCCGGTGCCAGCTTGATCCAGCTCTATTCGTCGCTGGTCTACAAAGGACTCGGCCTCGTCGACGAGATCAAGCGCGACCTGACCTCGACGCTGCTCCGCACCGGGCGGGATTCGCTCTCCGAGATCGTCGGCGCGGATGCGGCGACGCTCACGGCGGAAGATTGGCCGGGGATGTAAGGTGGACTCCGCGCCGCCTTGGGCGGTGCGGTGCTGATCGGGGCCCACAAGCCACGGGGTCCCGGCTCTGCGCAGCAGCGTTTCACGCTGCAGCGCGTCCGGGACACGAACATCTCGGGTACGATCTTTCTACGGCTTCGAAAACGTCGCCCTGAACTGCGCCGGATAGCGCGCGGCCTGCAAGCCGCCGCGCGAGACGTAGGAGGCCAGCAGGGCGCTCCACAGTCCGGCATTGCCGAACGATTGCAGCGCCCACCAGGTGCCGAGGAAGATCGCGAGCGAGGCCAGCATCAAATTGCGCATCTCGCGCGCCCAGGTCGCGCCGATGTAGATGCCGTCGAAGCCGAAGGCGAAGACGCCGGGTAGGGGCGCGAGTACAACGAACGGCAGGAAGTCGCGCGCGGTACGGCGGACGTCTTCGCTCGCCGTCATGAAATCGATCAGGGCCGGCCCGAACAGCGCAAACAGCACCGCGACGACGATTGCAAAGCCGAGTCCCCACAGCAGCACCAGCCGGGTCGAATCGGCAAATCCCTTGGCATCGCGTGCGCCAAGGCTGCGGCCGCAGAGCTGCTGGGCCGCGTTGGCGAGACCGTCGAGGAAGAAGGCGCTGACCAGCAGGAAGTTGTTGAGCACGGAGTTGGCGGCCAGCATGACGTCGCCGGCCTGTGCGCCCTTGGCGGTGAAGAACAGGAACACGGCGATCAGCGCCGCGGTGCGGATCAGGATGTCCGAATTCACCGCCAGCATCCGCAGGAGCTTCTCGCGGTCGAGCAGCGTAGCGTACGGGACGGCGAAGCCGCCGCCGGCATAATAGCGGCAGACGATCACGCCAAGGGCGAACCCGACGGCTTCCGACAACAGCGCGGCGCTCGCGGCGCCGGCGATGCCGGTGTCGTAGACCAGCACCAGCAGGATCGTCGCCGCCATGTTGACGAGGTTGATGACGACCTGAAGCAACAGAGCCGAATTGGCGCGGGCCTGGCCGATCAGCCAGCCGAGGATGACGTAGTTGGCGAGCGCGAACGGCGACGACCAGATCCGGATCTTGAAGTACGTCTTCGCGGCCTGCGTCACGCCCTCGCTGCCGCCCATGAGGTCGAACAGCATCGCGGCGAGCGGCAGTTGCAGTGCGATCAGCGCGGCGCCGATCAGGCCAGCAACGATGAAACCGCGCGCCAGGATCGCGGTCGGCTCGCGCGTATCACCAGCGCCCAGCGATTGCGCGGTGAAGGCGAGCGTGCTCATGCGCAGGAAGCCGAACAGCCAGAACAGGCAGTCGAAAATCACTGACGCGATCGCGACGCCGCCGAGCAGCGCCGCATCGTCGAGCCGTCCGATCGCTGTGGTCGAGACCACGCCGATCAGCGGCGTGGTGAGGTTCGCGACCATCGCAGGCCCGGCGATGGCGAACACCTGGCGGGAACCGATCCTGGGATGAACGGGCGCGTGCATGTCAGAACACGAGCGCCATGCCGTCTTCGGCGGCGAGATGCTCGATGTCGTCCAGGCGCGACAGCATGTCCTCGCTCATATGGGTGAGGACGAGGCGCTTTGCGCCGATCGCGGGCAGATGCTGTTCCAAGGTCTTCAGGCTGAGATGGTTCTTGACCGCCTTCTCGTACATATAGGCTTCGGCAATGAAAAGATCCGCGCCATGCGCCAGCGGAATGAGCGTCTCCGTCCATTCGGTATCGGCGCTGTAGGCGAGCGTGCGGCCCTCAGCCTCGACGCGATAGGCCAGGAATGGCCCGCCGGATTGGCCGTGCACGACCGGGTAGGGCGTCACTGTCACTGCGTCGAAGCTCTGGCTTTGCTGAGGCGCGAGTTCGACGACGGAGAGCTCGAAACCTTGTTTTGTCTTCGAGGAGTGCTCGAACAGCGCTTCCATCACCTGCGTTAGTCGCATCTCGATGCCTTGCGGGCCCGCAATCGTCAGCGGCCGCGTCCGCCGCGAGAATTGGGCGTCGAGCAGGAAGAATGGCAGCCCGGCGAAATGATCGCCGTGGAAATGTGTGATGAGAATGAGATCGATGTCATTGCGCTCGATCTCCAGCCGTTTCAGGGCCGGCAGAGCCGACGCGCCGCAATCGATCAGGAAATTGGTCTCGCGCCCCGAGATGTGGAAGCAGGTGTTGAGCCTGCCACCGGAGCCGAAGGCGTCACCGCAGCCGACAAAGCGTAGTTGCATCGGCTGCGGGCCCCTAAATCCTTACCTGCCGCGCGGCGCGCCGAACACGCGCGACAGCAGCCAGATCGGAATAACGATGACCGCGCCCAGCAGGAAGTAGCGCCACAGCCAGTTCACGGCATCGAAGCCGAGATCCCACAGCCGCTGGAATAACAGGCGGATGCTGTAGATGATATTCCAGGGATCGAAGCCGATCGCGGCCAGCACGACGCCGACCAGGATCGAGAGCAGGACCAGCCGAAACGCGACCGCCAGCGGCGTGCCGCCGAGAAAGCGGTTCAGGCCATCGCTGCGGCCAGCCGGCAAATCTCTGACGTCGTGGGCCATCGCAAGAAACTCCTCAACGGGGATTCGCCCCGATTATAGGTCACCGCGGGGCACATGGGGAACCCGCAACGGTGCGTCAATCAGCTTACCGCATTTTAATTCGGGCAGCGCCAGGGCCACGATTTGGGCGCGCCGCCCGCCGCGGGCGCGGTGCAAACCTCTCCCGCTTGCGGGAGAGGGAGCGCACCTCTGCCTGGGCGAGAAACGAGCCTCGACTCAGCGCGCTTTCACGCCTCGATCTCCGCCGCCTCCGCCTTCAGCATCCTTTCCAGCGTTTCCAGCCGATCGGCCTCGCGCGGCGGCTTGTCCCAGCGCAAGCGGCTAATGCGGGGAAAACGCATGGCGACGCCGGATTTGTGTCGCGGCGAGCGCTGGAGCCCTTCGAAAGCGACCTCCAGCACCAGCCCCTTGTCCGGCTCGTGCACGACATGGCGGACGGGGCCGAATTTCTCGGTGGTGTTGCGGCGGACGAAGCGGTCGATCTGCAACAGCTCCTCGTCGGTGAAGCCGAAATAGGCTTTCCCGACCGGCACCAACTCGTCGCCGCCATCGCCTGCGGTCCAGACGCCAAACGTGTAGTCGGAATAATAAGACGAGCGCTTGCCATGACCGCGCTGCGCGTACATCAGCACGGCATCGATGATGTGCGGGTCGCGCTTCCACTTCCACCATTGTCCCTTCGGCCGCCCCGGCATATAGGGCGCATCGCGCCGCTTCAGCATCACGCCTTCGACCGCGTCCGCATCTTCGCCCGCACCGGCGCTGGCAGGATCGGCGCGCGCAGCGGTCAGCGCCTCCCAGCTTGCGAACGGGATGGTGGGCGACAGGTCGATGCGGGGATCGTCAAGCTTTGCGATGAAGGTCTCCAGCCGCTCACGCCGTTCCGCGAACGGCAGCTCGCGCAGATCGTTCTCGTCGTCGCCCAGCAAATCGTAGGCGCGCAAGTGGATCGGAAATTCCTTGATCAGCTTCGGCGAGACCACCTTGCGGTTCAGCCGCTGTTGCAGGACGTTGAAACTCTGCACGCGGCCCTCACGCAGGATCAGCAGCTCGCCGTCGATGGCGCCGGGCAAGCGCAGCGCCGGCACGAGGTCGGGAAAGCTTCCCGTGATGTCCTCGCCGGTGCGCGAGTAGAGCCGCGCCGTGATGTGGCCGCGATCATCGCGCCCTGCCACCGCCTGCACGCGGATGCCGTCCCATTTCCATTCGGCGATGTAATCGGCGGGATCGAGTGCGGCGAAATCCATGTCCTCGATCGCATGCGCCAACATCACGGGCCGAAACGGCGCCGGATCGCGATTGACGGGCTTTTCGGCGCGCCCCTCGAGCCACGCGAAGAGGTCGAGATACGGCGGGGCGAGCCCCGGCCAGATCAGCTCGATCTCGTGCGGATCCTTGTCGCCGAGCGCCGCTACCGCGGTCTTGGCAAGACGCGCGGAGATGCCGATGCGAAGCCCACCGGTGACGAGCTTCAGCAGCGCCCAGCGGCCGGTCTCATCGAGCTCGTCAAGCCAGCGTTCGAGTTGCCTTGGCAGCTCGGTCTTGCCGAGCGTTCGCAGTGTGGTGACGACTTCGGTGAGGGATGGGGGTGGCGGGCTGTTGTGGTTGCTTGGGTGAGAGGACACATTGGTATCGCGCCCGCGGTACCCCCCTTCCTGACCCTCCCCCACAAGGGGGGAGGGAACGGTGAGGCTCGTGTGTCCCTCACGCTTGGACTGTTTTGCGATGGTTACTGAAGCATCAGGTGATTGCGCAGTACTCCGCTGCGCTCCCTCCCCCCTCTCGTCCGTCGAAGCTCGAAGAGCGAAGGCGGATGTGGGGGAGGGCTGGGGAGAGGGGTAGCCCGGAAAGGATTCGTTATTACCATGCGCCTGCTTTGGCCACATCAGCGCCACCGTCTCCGAGAGATCGCCGACATAATCGTAGCTCAACCCGAACAGCACCGGGTCGGTGCGCGCGGCGATGAGATCGCGGATCAGGGCCGGCTTGGCGTGCTTGAAGCTCAGCGCGCCGGTCAGCGCGGCCAGCGCGTAGCCGCGGTCGGGATCGCCGACCTCGCGGAAATAGCCGGTGATCAGCCGCAGCTTGTTGTTGCGGCCGGGCTCGTAGGCGAGACGGTCCAGAAGCTCGGCGAAGCGGTTCATGCCTCCGCCTCGCCCTCAATTGGCGTCTCGCTCTCCTCCTCGTCGCCATAGCCGACGAGATCAAGCGGCCGCGCCTTCAAGCCCTTGCTTTGGCACCAATGCACCAGCGCGTCTTCCTGGCCGTGGGTGACCCAGATCTCGCCGGCACCTGTCGCACCGATCGTGGCGGTGAGGCCGTCCCAGTCGGCATGGTCGGAGATCACCAGCGGCAGCTCGACGCCGCGCTGCCGCGCTCGGGCGCGCACGCGCATCCACCCGGAGGCGAAGGCGGTAAGAGGATCGGGGAAGCGCCGTGTCCAGAGATCGGATGTTGCCGACGGCGGTGCCAGCGTAATCGTGCCGGCGAGCGCCGCTTTCTTCACGCCTTTCGCGGGCCTGAGCTCGCCGAGTTCGATGCCGCGGCTCTGATAGTAATGCGTGATCGTCTCCATCGCACCATGCAGGTAGATCGGCGCGTCGTAGCCGGCCTGGCGCAAGAGTGCGATCACGCGCTGGGCCTTGCCAAGCGAATAGGCGCCGACGAGATGCGCGCGCTCCGGAAACAGGGCGACGGAGGCGAGCAACTTCTTCACCTCGTCGGCGGCATCGCCATGACGGAATACCGGCAGCCCGAAGGTCGCCTCGGTAATGAAAACGTCGCAGGGCACGAGCTCGAACGGCGTGCAGGTCGGATCGGGTGCGTCCTTGTAATCGCCGGAGGCGACGATGCAGGTGTCTTTGCAGCTCACCGCAATCTGTGCCGAGCCCAAGACGTGTCCGGCCGGGTGAAACTTGACGGTGACGTCGCCGAGCCGGACCTCCTCGCCATAGCGGATCGCTTGCGTCGAGCCTGCAAAATGCTCGCCATAGCGCAGCCGCATCATGTCCAGCGTTTCCTGCGTCGCCAGCACCGCGCCATGGCCGGCGCGGGCATGATCGGAATGGCCGTGGGTGATCACCGCCCGCTCAACCGGGCGCACGGGGTCGATATGGAAGCCGCCGGGCTTGCAGCACAGGCCGGCAGCAACTGGCAGCAGGATGTCTTGCGGGCGCATGGAGACGATATAGGAGGCAGGCGCCCCGAATTCACCTGTCATGCGCGGGCTTGCCGTCTCCGTTAGGCTTCGCCGGCCCGGCGGTGTAAAAAGCCCGCCGAAGCCAATGGGCGGAGGCTTGACCCGCGCATCCATCCACTTAAACAGTCGTTTTTTGATGGATTGCCGGGTCAGCCCGGCAATGACGAGCCGAGTTCCTATGCCGCTGCGCTTGTTCCTGACCTCCGGCGATCTCATGGCCGACCGCCGCTTCGAGTTCGCGCGCGACCTCCAACTCAAGGGCGATCTGCCCGCGGCCGCGGACCTGCTGGAGCAGGCGATCGAGCTCGCGCCGAACTTCACCTCGGCCTGGTTCACGCTCGGCGAAGTCCGTCAGCAGCTCGGAGAGCGCGACAAGGCCATCGCGGCGTTTCGTGAAGCGCTCAGGTCCGATCCCGAGGATCAGCACGGCGCCGGCCTGCATCTGATGCGGCTCGGTGATGCCGAGATGGCGGAGATGCCGAAGGCCTATGTGCAGGCCCTGTTCGATCAATATGCGCCGCGCTTCGAGCACACGCTAATCAACGATCTCGGCTACCGCGCCCCGAGCCTGATCTTCAAGGCGGTGCTGGCCTCACGCGCGGCAGCCAAGAAGCCCGCCTTCTTCAAGCGCACCATCGATCTCGGCTGCGGCACCGGGCTCGCGGCCGCCGCCTTCGCCAAGCAGGTCGATCATTTCGTGGGCATCGATCTGTCGCCCGGCATGATCAAGCAGGCGCGCGCCACCAATCTCTATGCCGAGCTCGAAGTCGCCGACATGATCGAAGGTCTGCGCGACAAGAGTGATGCGAGCGCGAACCTCGTGGTTGCCGCGGATGCCTTCGTCTATCTCTCTGATCTTGCGCCGGTGCTCACCGAGGCCAAGCGCGTGCTCGCAGCCGGCGGCGTGCTGGCCTTCACGCTGGAGACGCATGACGGCAGCGGCATCGTGCTCGGCGAAGGCCTGCGCTACGCCCATTCCGCGGAATATGTGCGCGCCGCCATCGCGAAAGCCGGGCTCAAGCTGCTGACACTGGAGCCGGCCTCGCCGCGCAACGAGAACAACGAGCCGGTGCGCGGCCTCGTCGCCGTTGCCGAGAAAACTTGAGTCTAGGCGCTAATCGCCTGGCAATTTGAGCGTCATTGCGTCGCAAAGCTGCGACTTCCCACTTGCGAGCCGTGCGGCGGTGCCAGCACAATGCGCGCACAGGGAGAAACAAACATGACCAAGAATCCATCGCGGCGCGACTTCAGCGCCGCCGCGCTCGCCACAATTGCCGCATCCACTTTGCCTGCGCCTTATGTCTGGGCCGCGGAGAAGAAATACGATGCGGGGGCCAGCGACACCGAGATCAAGATCGGGCAGACCGTGCCGCATTCCGGCCCCGGCTCGCTCTACGGCGTGCTCGGCCGCATTGGCGAGGCATATTTCCAGATGCTGAACGAGAAGGGCGGCATCAACGCGCGCAAGATCAAGTTCCTCACCATGGACGATGCCTACAGCGCCCCGAAATGCGTCGAGGCGACGCGGCGCCTGGTCGAGCAGGAGGAGGTGCTGGCGCTCTACGGCTCGCTCGGCACCGCACCGCAGACCGCCGTGCACAAATACCTGAACTCCAAGGGCGTGCCGCAGCTCCTGCTCAACACCGGGGCGTCGAAGTGGAATAACCCGAAAGAGTTCAAATGGACCATGGCGGGCCTGCCGCTCTACCCGACCGAGGCGCGCATACTGGCCCGGCACGTCGTCAGCGTGAAGCCGAACGCCAAGATCGGCATCCTCTACCAGAACGACGATTTCGGCCGCGACTTCCTGGGTCCCTTCAAGAAGGTGCTGGCCGATGCCGGCGGCACCGCGCAGGTGATCATGGAGCAGACCTACGATCTCACCGAGCCGACGGTCGATTCCCAGCTCATCAACCTCTCGAAGTCGGGCGCCGATGTCTTCTACAACATCTCCACCGGCAAGGCGTCGTCGCAGTCGATTCGGAAAGTAGCCGAGCTCGGCTGGAAACCGCTGCAGCTGCTGTCGGCCGGCTCGACCGGCCGCTCCATCCTCAGCGCCGCGGGCCTCGAGAACGCCACCGGCATCGTTGCCATCCGCTACAACAAGGAGGTCGGCCTGCCGAAATGGGAGAAGGACCCCGACGTGATGGCGTTCGAGGAGCTGCGCAAGAAATACACACCGGCGATCGATCCCGACAACACCATCGCCTTCGCCGGCTACGGCCAGGCGGTGACCATGGGCGAGATCCTGCGCCGCTGCGGCGACGAGCTCACCCGCGCCAACGTGCTGAAGCAGGCATCAAACCTCAACGGTTTCCACTCGCCCTATTTCCTCGACGGCGTCACCTACAGCTACACGCCCGAGAATTACACGCCAATGAAGACGCTGTTCATCTCGACGTTCACCGGCAAGGACTGGGACATCTCCGACAAGCCGATGTCGGAGTAGGGAAGCTCTTCCTTCTCCCCTTGCGGGAGAAGGTGGCGCGAAGCGCCGGATGAGGGGTTTTTATCCGCGCCTCCAAACGAGAGTTAGATTCGTGGGGAGAGACCCCTCATCCGTCTCGCCGTTGCGCGGCGATCCACCCTCTCCCACAAGGGGACAGGGACAGTGGCGTCGGCTATTCGGCCGCTTCAACCCCTCGACGAACCCGCGCGCACGGCTTACTTCTTATGCCGTGCCGCCCCGCATCCTCAAATCCCCGGCCGAGACGCCTGCGCTGCTGCCGGACCGCTTCAACGCGTGGTTCGCAGCCCGCGGCTGGTCGCCGCGCG
Source organism: Bradyrhizobium sp. 137 (assembly GCF_023074095.1). NCBI lineage: Bacteria > Pseudomonadati > Pseudomonadota > Alphaproteobacteria > Hyphomicrobiales > Nitrobacteraceae > Bradyrhizobium > Bradyrhizobium sp. 137. The sequence goes on along the minus strand of NZ_JADPKU010000055.1, from coordinate 6,131 downwards.
CCCATCAATTGGCGCTCTTGGAGAAGGCACGCGAGGACCGCTCGGCGCTGCTGATCGCGCCGACCGGCGCCGGCAAGACGCTGGCGGGATTTCTGCCGACGCTGGTGGAGCTGTCTTCTGATGCAGCTCGGCGGGAGGCTAGCGCGAAGAAGAGCCTCGTCTCCACCGGACGCAGCCTGCAGCGCAGCGGCGGTCTCCACACGCTCTACATCTCGCCGCTGAAAGCGCTCGCCGTCGACATCGCGCGCAATCTGGAGCGGCCGATCGCCGAGATGGCGCTGCCGATCAAGGTCGAGACTCGCACCGGCGACACGCCGGTGTCGCGCCGGCAGCGGCAGCGGCGCTACCCGCCGGACGTTCTGCTGACCACGCCCGAGCAGCTTGCGCTGTTGCTGTCCTCCGACGACGCGCCATTCCTGTTCTCCTCCTTGAAGCGCATCGTGCTCGACGAGCTGCATGCGCTGGTGACGTCGAAGCGTGGCGATTTGCTCTCACTCGGGCTGGCGCGGCTATGGCGGCTGGCGCCGCAGCTGCGTGCGATCGGCCTGTCGGCGACCGTCGCCGAGCCGGAGCAGCTCGCGCGCTTCCTGGTGCCGCAGCCCGAAGGCAGGGAAGCTGCGGCCGACATCGTCATCGCCGGTGGCGCCGCGCCGCCTTTGGTCGAGATGCTGGATACGCGCGAGCGATTGCCCTGGGCCGGTCACAGCGCGCGCCACGCGCTCCCTGAGATCTACGAGCTGATCAAGGCGAACAAGACCACGCTGGTATTCGTCAACACCCGCAGCCAGGCCGAGATGCTGTTCCAGAATCTCTGGAGCATGAACGATGACGGCCTCGCCATCGCCCTGCATCACGGCTCGCTGGACGTCGCCCAGCGCCGCAAGGTCGAGGACGCGATGTCGACGGGCAGGCTGCGTGGCGTGGTCTGCACCTCCTCGCTCGACCTCGGCGTCGACTGGGGCGACGTCGATCTCGTCGTCAATATCGGCGCACCCAAGGGATCCTCGCGCCTGATGCAGCGCATCGGCCGCGCCAACCACCGCCTCGACGAAGCCTCGCGCGCGGTGCTGGTGCCCGCCAACCGCTTCGAGGTGCTGGAGTGCCGCGTCGCCATCGATGCCATCGCGGAGAATGCGCAGGACACGCCGCCGCTGCGCACGGGCGCGCTCGATGTGCTCGCCCAGCACGTGCTCGGCTGCGCCTGCGGCGAGCCGTTCCTCTCGCACGAGCTCTACGGCGAGGTTCGCACCGCCGCGCCCTACGCAAACCTGTCGCGGCAGGATTTCGACGACGTGGTCGATTTCGTCGCCTCCGGCGGCTATGCGCTGAAGACCTATGAGCGCTTCGCCCGTATCAAGCAGGACAAGGAAGGACGCTGGCGCGTCGCCAACCCAAAAGTGCGGCAGAGCTACCGCATGAATGTCGGCACTATCGTCGAGGACGACATGCTGAAGGTGCGGCTAGTGCGCTCGCGCGGCGGTGAAGGAAAAGCAGGCGGCTCGACCGGGGTGATCGCGCGCGGCGGCAGGCTGCTTGGCGAGATCGAGGAAGCCTTCATCGAGGGCTTGAGCCCCGGCGACACTTTCGTGTTCAGCGGCGAGGTGGTCCGCTACGAGACCCTGGTCGAGGACCAGGTCTATGTCTCGCGCGCGCATGACAAGGATCCGAAGGTGCCGTCCTATATGGGCGGCAAATTCCCGCTCTCGACCTATCTCGCCGAGCGCGTGCGCCGGCTGCTCGATGATGGGCGCGCATGGGGTGGCTTGCCCGAGCAGGTGCGCGATTGGCTGTCGCTGCAAAAGGATGTCTCCCGCGTGCCCGCGGTGCGCGAGCTCCTGGTCGAGAGCTTTCCACGCGCCAACAAGCATTATCTCGTCTGTTATCCGTTCGAGGGCCGTCTCGCGCACCAGACCCTCGGCATGCTGCTGACGCGTCGTCTCGAACGCGCCCGCGCCCGGCCGCTCGGCTTCGTTGCCAACGAATATGCGATCGCGGTCTGGGCGCTTGGCGATATGTCGTTCATGATCCGGGACGGCCGGATCGATCTCGATGCCCTGTTCGACCCCGACATGCTCGGCGACGATCTCGAAGCCTGGCTCGCCGAATCGGCGCTCATGAAGCGCACCTTCCGCAATTGCGCGATCATCTCCGGCCTGATCGCGCGACGCCATACCGGCGAAGAGAAAAGCCGGCGCCAGGTGCTGTTCTCCACCGATCTGGTCTACGACGTGCTGCGCAAGCACCAGGCCGATCACGTGCTCTTGCGCGCCGCCCGCGCCGATGCCGCCACCGGCCTGCTCGACCTGCGCCGTCTCAGCGACATGCTGATGCGTATTCAGGGCCGGATCACGCTTCGGGAACTCGACCGCGTTTCCCCGCTCGCCGTCCCCGTGATGCTGGAAATCGGCCGCGAGTCAGTTTATGGCGAAGCTGGCGACGAGCTGTTGGCGGAAGCCGCCGACGAGCTGGTCAAAGAGGCCATGGGATAAGAGCAGGTTCGGACGTGACGGCAGGCGCGCAGGTTTCAGGAGATGTCGAGGACATGCGCGTTTCGAAGGTTACCATCAGCGGTGTGACGTTCGCGGCCGACCTCGCCGGTGCATTGTTCTGGGAAGAGCAGCGCCTGCTCGTCGTCTCCGACCTGCATCTGGAAAAAGCCTCCAGCTTCGCCACCCGCGGCGTGCTGCTGCCGCCCTACGACACGCTGGCGACGCTAAGCCGCCTTGCTGCTGTCATCTCCCGCCATGATCCACGCATCGTCATCGCGCTCGGCGACAGCTTTCACGACCGCACCGCGCATGAGCGTTTGTCGGCGGAAGATCGCGACGCTGTCGCCGCACTCCAGACCGGCCGCGACTGGATCTGGATCTCGGGCAATCACGATCCCATGCTGCCGCGTGATCTCGGCGGCACCGCCGCCGACGAAGTCTTGGTTGGCCCGATCGCCTTCCGCCACGAGCCGACCGGCGCAAGCGGCGAGATTGCCGGCCATCTGCATCCGAAGGCCCGCGTTTCCACGCGCGGCCGCTCGATGGAGCGCCGCTGCTTTGCCAGTGACGGGATGCGGGCCGTGATGCCGGCCTTCGGCGCCTATACTGGCGGCCTCAGCATCCGCGATGCCGCCTTCGCAAAGGTCTTTCCGACCAACGGCTTTGTCGCCCATCTGCTCGGCGACCGCCGCGTCCACGCGATCGCCGCGTCGCGGTGTTATTAGGCCGCCTTCGCCTGCACATCATCGCAGAACTCGGCGAGCCGATCGGCCAGCCGCAGCGTTGCGGGGCTGGCGCCGGGCGCGGCCATCAATGCCACCTCCGTGCGGTTGATCGGCGCAAAGCCATCCTTGGCGGTCAGCACGCGGTGGTCGGACTGGATGGCCATCTCCGACAGGATGCTCAGCCCCATGCCGGCGGCGACCGCGGCCTGGATGCCGGCGAGACTGGATGACGTGTAGGCGGTGTGCCAGGCGCGGCCCGCGCTTTCCAGCGCGTGAATGGCGCCGGCGCGATAGATGCAGCCGAGCGGAAACCCGATCAGCGGCACCGAGGGCACGTTGACGTCGACCGGATGGCTCTTGCTGGTGACCCAGTGCACCCGCTCGGGCCACACCGCGATGGCGTCCTTCGCGCCGGCCTCGCGCTTGTACAGCGCAAGATCGAGTTCGCCGCGTTCGAGATCACGGGCCAGATGCTTGCTCTGGTCGGCGCGGACGTCGAGCCGCAGGCGCGGATGCGAGCGCGAGAACGCACCGAGCAGTTTCGCCAGTCGGTATGCCGCGAAATCCTCGGGAATGCCGAGCCGGATCGCGCCTTCGCCCTCGGGCTGGCGCAGCACGTCGCGCGCCTCCTCGGCCAGCGAGAGCAGCCGCCGCGCATAGGACAGCAGCCGCTCGCCGGCCTCTGTGGGGCGGACATCTTTGCCGTCGCGGTGCAGCAACGCCTGGCCGACGTCCTCCTCCAGCCGCTTGATCTGCTGGCTCACGGTCGACTGCGTGCGGTGAACGCGCTCGCCGGCGCGGGTGAAGCCGCCGGCCTCGATCACCGAGACGAAGCTGCGCAGCAGCTCGAGATCGAGCATCGCCGCCTCCATTCGAAAATCCACTGAATGGAAGTTAATCATTTAATTTCCAAATGGCAAGCTGCCTTCCTAGATCGAGGGCTCAGGAGAATGTCATGTCGCTCGCCCCATCGATCGCCGTCCCCCGCAGCCGTTTCAATCCGCTGCCGCTCTATATCGGCCTGTTCTGCCTGCTCTGGAGCTACGCCTTCATCGCCGGCAAGATCGGCGTCACCTATTGCCCGCCACTGATCCTGCTCGCCGCGCGCTTCTCGCTGGCCGGCGTTCTGATCCTGGGCGCGACCTGGATTCGAGGCGACGGCTGGTCCCTGTCCTGGCGCGACGCCGCGATCTTCGCCGTGCTCGGCATCGCCAACAACGCCCTCTATCTCGGGCTCGGCTATACCGGCCTGCAATCGGTCTCCGCGGGCCTCGGCGGGCTGATCGTCTCGGCCAATCCGGTGTTCACGGCTGCGCTTGCGGCGCTGCTGCTCGGCGAAGGCACGACCTGGCGCAAGGCGGCGGGCCTGCTGCTCGGCGTCATCGGTGTCACCTTCATCGTGTGGCACCGTTTGTCGGTCGGCACCGACAGCCTGCACGGCATCCTGTTCACGCTGGCCTCACTGGCCTCGATCGTAGCCGGCACCATCCTGTTCAAGCTGCTGGCGCCGAAGGGCTCGTTGTGGATCGGCAACGGCATCCAGAATCTCGCCGCCGGCATCGTGCTGGCGCCGGTCGCGCTCACCTTCGCCGACGTTCACGCGATCGTGGTCACCCCGAGCCTGATCGGCGCCTTTGCCTTCCTCGTGCTCGGCGGCTCGATCCTCGCCTACCTGCTCTGGTTTCATCTCCTGAAAGTGTGTGGCGCCACCGCCGCCAGCGCCTATCATTTCCTGATGCCGCCACTGGGCATGCTGTTCGCGTTTCTCGTGCTCGGCGAGCATGTCGAGGCCCGCGATTTGCTCGGGATCATTCCAGTCGCGCTCGGTATCTATCTGGTGACGCGTCCGGCAAAGCTCGTCTCGTAACAGGAGTTCATCATGCCCGTTTCCATCACCCTGATCGGCGGCCCCACTGCGCTGATCGAGATCGACGGCTTTCGCCTGCTCACCGACCCCACCTTCGACGCGCCCGGTGCCTATCAACTGCCGCATGTGAAGCTGGAGAAGACGATCGGACCTGCCGTCAGGCCTGACGCAATCGGTCCGATCGACGCCGTGTTGCTGAGCCACGATCAGCACTCCGACAATCTCGACAATTCCGGCCGGGAGCTTCTCGGCAAGGTCAAGCGCGTGCTGACGACCGAAGCCGGCGCAAAGCGCCTCGGCGGCCATGTCGAGGGCCTTGCGCCCTGGAGCGCCGCGCATCTCAGGGACGGCGACGGCAATGCGCTGACCATCACCGCGACGCCCGCGCGCCATGGCCCGGCCGGCATCGAGCCCTTGTCCGGCGACGTCATCGGCTTCGTGGTGTCGTCGAGCCGGAAGGACACGCGGCCGGTCTATATCAGCGGCGACACCACCTGGTTCGACGGCGTCGCCGAAGTCGCGCGCCGCTTCAAATGCGGTGTGGTGCTGCCCTTCGCAGGCGCGGCGCAAACGCGCGGGCCGTTCCATCTCACCATGGACACCAACGACACCATCGAGACCGCGCGTGCCTTTCCCGATGCGACGATCGTGCCGCTGCACACCGAAGGCTGGGCTCATTTCCGCCAGAGCAGCGAGGATCTGCGCAAGACCTTCGACGTGCTCGGCTTCGGGACGCGCTTGCGCCTGCTGGAGCCAGGCGTGCCGACGGTGATCGAGGCGCCGTGATGTCGCCACGTCGTCATTGCTGTGCATGTTCACTAATTCGCTGATTGGATCGCTCCAGCGGAGGACGATCCGATGCGCGACAACAGCTATGACCGGACGATTGAGCGCAACTATCTGCAGAAGTGGCGTTTTCTGATCCCGGAGTATGAGGCGGTGAAGGCTGGACGATCGCCATTGTTCAACCGGGTCGGCGACTTCTATCGGCACCACGGGACCTGCTCGCAGACCTTCCGCAAGTATTACAATCGCTATCTGCAGAGCGGC